>NZ_CP031223.1:2304750-2634000 GCF_008973485.1 Psychrobacillus glaciei | reverse complement strand
CCTCCATTAATATTGTTAATATATGCACCAAAATTAGCTTCCCCGTTTATCATAAGAGTACTTCCTTCACTAATATTATTAATGTAAGAAGCAGTATAATCTCCATTTACTAAAAAGCTGCTACCACTATCTATAGTGTCATTGTAATTTGAAAAAGTAGCATTTCCATTAACCATAACTGTACTTTTCCCAATAATTTTATTAATGTAAGAAGTAGTAAAGTCGCCATTTACTAAAAGGTTACTGCCACCATCAATAGTGTCAATATATTTAGGGAAAATAGCATTACCAATAATCTTAACTGTACTACCTCCACTAATTTTATTCGTGTATGGATTGGTAAGGTTTCCATTTACTAAAAAATTACTTTTTCCATCTATTGTATCTATATAATCAGTGACCATTGTATTTCCATTCACTTTAACTGTGCTATTATTAGTAATTTTATTAAAATATTTAAACTCTGCTAAGTACGCTGTCGAGTTTGTGTAATTCGATTTATTTGCATTATTAATTTGGATTTGACTGTTGTCCATTGAACTTCCAATACCTTCGAATTTTGCTTGATTTTCAATTTCAATTAGACTATTCGTAAGGGAATTCAAAGTACTTAATTGAGTATTATTAGCATACAAAGTTAAATTTTTTGCAGGAAATGGTTCTAATGTTGTGATTTTCTTTTCAGAATAGATTTTCATGTTTGTCATATTGTTAATCGCTTTTTTTAAAGTAATGTTTCCTATTGAGTGAAGTGTAGAATTACTTGAACTATTTAAAGGTTCACTCATGCTGAAGTCGCCATTAATAAAATAGGAGGTGTTGCTTTTGGTGTTAGCATTAGTGGTAATATTAATAGATTTATCTGCAAAAAAATTATTTAGGTTTTTAAAATTTGAATTTATAATCCCAATATCAGAACTACCGGTATAATATAAATTTAAATTAATAATTTTTTCTAATTTATTATTATTACTGAAATTAAGATTACTTTTATAACAGTAAAATTCCTCGTTAACATTTCCGGTATCCGTGTCCTTTTCTGGACATTCGCTTATTTTGGGACTTATTTGCTCGTATTTAGTTGTTGGTAAAGTTAGTCGTGGTACCAATTTTGAGAATGCTGTATTTTCTAAATTAAATGGGGGAAATAAAGTTTTGTTTTTTTCTGTATCAATACCCGTTGGTTTTCCATCACCACTTATTAATGTAGTTTTAACTAAATCTAAGTTATCTGGTAATTGAAAAGTAGTTGATATTATTTTGGATTTCTTTCCAATATCACCAGTGACGTTTAGGTCCCATGAACTTGTTACATTATTGTACTTTAATAGTGATTTTCTAAAAGTTGTAAGATAAGGAAAATTTGAAACCTCAATTTGATTATTTACTGAACTATTGAGGAAAGAATTAATATCCACTTTGAGTAGTTCCATTTGCTTGTTTTTTATTTCGTTTATTTTTTGATCATCTAATTTCTCTTCGTTGCTTAATTTTTTTTTCGTATCATCTGCATAAAATGCAATTAGATTCAAGATACCTACTCGGTAGTATTCTACCCCCATTTCTGCTATTGCAGTAGCTTCGTAGTTATCATCAGTCTTTTCTACTTGTTTTTGTTGACTCAATGCTTTAACAGTAAATGTAGAGAAGAGGATAACAACTAGGGTGACTAGTACAAGAGTTAGTAAAAGAGTGTAGCCTTGTTCATTGCGTATTTTTTTCAAGAATTTCAACTCCCTTATTTAGGTTTGGCAGAAAGTTTGCTAAATGTTGTCTTAGTATCAAAATAAATAGATGGCTTTTTTTCGGATTTTAAGGAAATGTCGAAATTAAAGAAATTTCCTGGGTTCGACGATATTGGCTCATTTATTTTATATCTAATATTACCTCTCTCAAAATACTCATATTTTACTTTAGTGGGATTTTCTTTTGTTGAATATCCAACTTCAATTTTAGAACCAAATTTATCTATATCAGGCTCAACAATAGTTATAAATAGGATTGTAGATTTAGTATGCAATTGCTGAATAGTATTTACTATCAAGTTTGCTTCTTGCTGCAATTGATTTTTTGAAATTGCTCTATCACTAAAATCTATAGCTTGAAAAAAGAATTTCCAAATAAGTACTGCTATTATTCCAAATAAAACAAGGGCAGCAAGTAATTCTACTAAAGTAATTCCTTTCTCATTCATCTTACTCTTCACTTAATCACCTCAATCTATCAGTTACCTTTAATATAACCATATGTAGTAGTTAAAGGAGTTGGACTTGCTTCATTTTTTTTCACTTCAATGGAAACTTTATATAACTGATTTGTACTATTATCTGGAAAAACTTTTGAGTTATATATTTTTATTTCGATGAAAAAAGATTTATATGTATCTTTTAGAAGTAAATAATCATTATTAGATTTATTTATTGAAATGGTGTGTATCTTTTCTTTAATAGCAAGATTTGTGTTATTAGAAAAGTTATTATAGTTATTTTTCTTTATAATTACTAATAGCTCCTTCCCAACGTTTGCTGCATCAAGATTATCTCCTGTTCTATTATTCATATTCGCCATTTGTGGAAACATTGTTAAAAACATCGAAATTATTACAGTGAGGAGAACTATAGATGCTAGAATTTCGATCAGTGTAAATCCATTTGTGTTTTTATGTTTCAAAAACATAAGAATCTCCTCCTTTTTATAGAAAATATTTAATAATTCTTACATCTTATCTAAACATTTTCTAAGACTTAAATCTACTATATTATATAGAATTACTCTCTTTTTGAAAATAACTGTTAATTCCTGAGATTTGTGTGTTAAAATTTATTTATGAAAACTTACAAATAGTCTTGTATTTTGTAGCTTAATCATATATAACTAAGAAAAAAGAATCAATTACTTTTTAACTGATATGTAAAATATTATTAATCTATTACTAAATTCCTAAAAAAAGCACTTGAAAATAAGTTTATTTACCTAAAAGTTAGGGAAGATGGTTATTATCTAAAAAAAAATAATGAAAGTTTTTAGAAAGGGATGCTACTGTGAAAATTATTAGGAAAACTTTTCTACTATTTATTTTAATCTTTATTCTCGTTTATTTATGGGCCGGTAATTTTACACCTTGGCAACAGTCAGTAAAGGCGGATAGTGAAATATCTGGATCTACAATTGGTGGTCAAGAAGTGGAGTTCCTCAAAAAAAATGAAATCAGTACTCTACTTAATTCGAAAATATTGGAGTGGAAGGAAAGGCCGATACTATTAACTGGGAATCATACGAACCTTACCTTGCAGCCTGATTGGTTTACATTTGATGTTGAATCTACTGTCGAGCAATACTTTAATGAATTAGATAAACCATGGTATGCATTTTGGAAATCAACTCCCACTATTAATATACCTTTGCAATTTTCTGTGAATCCAGAAGTAAATAGTTTAATAGAACAACAAGCGCAATTGAATAAAGAAGATACGCTTGCTAGTATCATCTCCCAAGTTGGTGTTCTCTCTTCCGGCCCTATTGAGAGTGTTGCATTAGACTTTTCGTTATTCGAAACGGAACGTGTTGCCTTTGATGTGGAAGAAATACCTAGTACCTCTCATGGTTTGGAGAATATTGTCTCTGCATTAAATGATCAAGTTATTGGAAGTGGAGAAGTATTTTCTTTGCTTGAGCATTTAAGTGATGTCGATTTAGGAACAAATAATGAGGCAGTAGATTTCGTTGCTTCTATGATATATAGTGTGTTACTTCAAACGAATTATGAGGTCGTAGAACGACATTCACAAGGTGAAATCCCTCTCTACTTGGAACCAGGAATTGAAGCGGGAATACATAGAAATAAAAATGAAGATTTGAAGTTTATGAATGTGAATAATTCACCTGCAAAGTTAAAGTTAACGATAAAAGACTCAAGTCTATTAGTAGAATTATATTCAATTCCTTTAGATACTATTGCAAAAAATCAGGTGAGAGATAGCTTGGAAATTAAACCTAGAACGATTTATCGTTATTCTTCTGAGTTAAGTCCGGGACAAGAGGAGCTTATACAAGAAGGAGAGTCTGGACTTCGAGTGTATGTTTACCGAACTATTTCTGAAAAAGCTGGCCCATTTGAAAAAGAGGAGCTTATCAGCCAAGATTATTATCCTCTGAAAAATAGAATCATTTTAAGGTCTTCTCTTACGCCTGAAGTACCGGCTATCTCTGATCCTGACCTTACAATTGATATGAATGGGGATGGTTTACCAGATATAGAGAAAACCCCATTAACAGATTCGAGTGGTAGTGGTGTGACGGATCATTCGACTAGTGGAGAAGTTTCTAACGAATTACCAGAGGGTAGTTATTATGATAAAGCTGGAAATATTATTGAACAAGGATCGGAATAATTGTTTCTAGGGGGAAGATGATGAGAAATAATGCACGTAAGCGATTAGGGGATTTACTTGTAGATTCCCATGTGATTAATAATGACCAGTTAGAATATGCGCTATCTCATAAAAGTCGTGAAGAAAAACTGGGGGACTTTTTAATAAGAGAGAGCTTATTAACGGAGCAACAATTAATTGAAGTTCTTGAGTTCCAATTAGGAATTCCACATGTCAGTTTAAATCAATTTTCAATTGAACCCGAACTAATTCAATTAGTTCCAAAAGAGTTAGTAAAACGTACAAACATAATGCCTATTAGAAAAGATAGGAACAAGCTACTGATCGCAATGGCTGATCCGATGGACTACTTCGCTATTGAAGAAGTTCGTATGGCAACAGGATGTCAAATCGAGACAAGTATCGCTACTAAAGACGACCTTTATCGAACAATTACAAAATACTATGATTTGCAAGAGTCGATGGATTTAGCTTTAAGTGATATGACGCCTACCGAATTGGAAAATGATACGCAAATTATGGACGAAGATTCTCCTATTGTTCGGTTAGTAAATCAAATTGTCGCAAATGGGGTTGCGCAGAGAGCTAGTGACATCCATTTTGATCCACAAGATAAGGAATTACGTGTTCGTTATCGTGTAGATGGCATGTTAAAGACGGAAAGAGCCCTACCAAAACATATGCAAAATGTCATATTAGCCCGAATTAAAATTATGGGTAATTTAAATATTACGGAAAATAGAATCCCGCAAGATGGTCGTATTAAATTGGCTGTTAACATGAAACCAGTAGATATTCGTCTATCCACTTTACCAACAATTTACGGCGAAAAAGTTGTTATGCGAATTTTAGATTTAAGTAGTGCACTAAATAATATGAGCAAGCTTGGATTTAATGAAAAAAACTATCAAACTTTTAATGAAATGATAGAAAAGCCGAATGGTATTGTATTAATAACAGGACCAACTGGATCTGGTAAGTCCTCTACTTTGTATGCAGCGCTTAATAAATTGAACGGGGAAGATGTCAATATTATTACTGTGGAAGATCCCGTGGAATACCAACTTGAGGGGATAAACCAGATACAAGTTCGAGAAGAAGTAGGTTTAACCTTTGCTGCTGGTCTTCGATCTATTTTACGTCAAGACCCGGATATTGTAATGGTTGGAGAAATACGTGATTTGGAAACTGCACAAATTGCCGTGAGAGCTTCATTAACAGGGCATCTTGTACTCAGTACGTTACATACAAATAGTGCAGTGGAATCCGTTTCTCGTATGAGAGATATGGGCGTTGAACCTTTTTTATTAGCCTCTTCCTTAGTTGGGGTTGTAGCGCAACGATTAGTACGAAAAGTTTGTCGAGATTGTAGTGAAGTTCAAAAACCAAAGGAACGAGAAATTGAAATTTTTGCAGAACATGGCATGATAGTTCAAGAAGTACGTCGTGGTAGAGGTTGTCCGTCTTGTAACCATACTGGTTATAGAGGACGAATTGCCATACATGAAGTGCTAGCAGTTGATGAATTTGTTAAAGATGTCATTTTAACTGGAAAAAGTAATGCACTTCTCAGAGAACATATGAAAGAGATGGCTTATTATAGCTTGTTAGAAGATGGATTACTGAAAGTACAAGAGGGGTTAACGACTACCGAAGAAATTCTTCGTGTCGCAACAACTGATTAAGGTGGGATGATATGAAAATTTCCTTTATCCAATTATTAGAAAAGTCTTTTCAAGATAAAGCATCCGATCTTCATATAACGGTTGGACTGCCACCTGTATTTCGAGTGAATGGTGCATTACAAACATTCGGGGATACAAATTTGAGTGAAGATGACACAAGAGGTATGCTAAAAGAAATCTTACCCGCTCCCAAAATGGAGGAGTTTGTAGAAAAAGGGGAGATTGACTTCAGTTATGAAATACCAACCTTCTGTAGGTTTCGTATTAATGCGTACCAACAGCAAAATCATGTATCAATAGCTGCACGTATGATTGAAACGAAAATACCAGCTATTGAGATGCTCGGAATGCCTAATGTACTATATACATTAGCAGACAAGCCACAAGGACTTATTTTAGTAACAGGTCCAACTGGATCAGGAAAATCAACAACTCTCGCTTCCATGATCGACTATATTAATACAACCAAATCAAAGCATATTATTACATTGGAAGATCCAATTGAATATGTGCATACTCATAAGAAATCTGTTATCAATCAACGAGAAGTTGGAGCTGACACGCAAAGCTTTGCTAGCGGACTTCGAGCCGCACTTCGCCAAGATCCAGACATAATATTAGTCGGAGAGATGCGGGACTTAGAAACCATTTCGACAGCAATTACGGCAGCGGAAACAGGCCATTTAGTAATGGCAACTTTACATACTAGTAGTGCCCCTACGACGATTGACCGGATTATTGATGTATTCCCACCTCATCAGCAAGGACAAATTCGAATTCAACTAGCGAATGTGCTACAAGGCATCATTTCGCAACGACTATTTGTTCGAAATGATGTAAAAGGTCGAATAGCGGCAACTGAAATCTTGGTGCAAACACCAGCTGTTGCTAACCTTATTCGAAACGAAAAAGTACATCAAATCCAAAATGTGATGCAAACGAGCCGAGCACTTGGTATGCATACACTTGAATCATCTATTCAAAATTTACTTTCTTCTGGAAAGATTTCGATGGAATCTGCCAAACCATTTATGAATGTAGGTGAGTATTGATGGTTGTATTTAAATACAATGGTCGAACTGCACAGGGTGGTTTAAAAAAAGGAACTGTGGATGCCATCAATAAACAGGCAGCAATTACAAAGCTTCGCGGCCTAGGCATAAATCCAAGGGAATTAGAAGAATCCAAAAGTATATTACATAAAGAACTATCGATTGGTGGAAAAGTAAAAAATCAAGACTTCGTAATATACAGCCGACAATTTGCAACATTAATACGTGCAGGCGTTTCTATTTTAGAGTCTACAAGAATATTAGGAGAACAAACTTCCAGCAAAGTGTTAAGAAAAGGTTTGCAGAACGTGGAAGAGGATGTTCATTCTGGGTTGTCCTTTTCGGATTCCGCAGCTAAATATCCGAAAGTATTTCCTGCGCTATTTGTAAATATGATTCGTGCGGGGGAAGCTACTGGTAATCTGGATGAGTCATTAGAGAGATTAGCATTTTCATATGAAAAACAATTTAATTTGCAAAAAAAAGTGCAATCAACACTAGCATATCCTGTTGTACTATTAGTTCTCACGGTAATTGTAGCTGTGTTTTTAATGTTAACGATTGTTCCGCAATTTGTATCCATGTTTGATGATATGGGAGCGGAACTTCCGACCATTACAAAGGTGGTTATGGGATTTAGTGAAGCACTCCAATCTTCTTGGTATATATTTTTAGCGATAATTATTCTTGTCGTTGGTGGTTTTGGCTATTTCTTTAAAAAAAATACTTCCTTTAATTTTACAGTTAATTTAATTTTGTTGAAAATACCGGTTTTTGGGAAACTTCTTCAAAAGTCAGCGATTGCAAGAATGACACGTACACTTTCTTCGTTATTCAGTAGTTCCGTACCGATATTACAGGCGCTAACTATCGTAGAAAAAGTAATTGGGAATCCTGTCGTGAGCAAAGTAGTGCGAGAATCAAGGACAAGCCTAGAGCAAGGCAGTACGCTCACAGCGCCACTTGAAAAAAGTTGGATTTTTCCTCCGCTTGTTACGCAAATGACGGCAATTGGAGAGCAAACAGGTTCACTCGATTATATGTTAGAAAAAATAGCTGTGTTTTATGAAGACGATGTGGACCGAACAGTGGACACGTTAAAGTCGCTAATCGAGCCACTGATGATTGTATTTTTGGCTTCTATAGTAGGGACGATTGTGATGGCAATTATGGTACCAATGTTTAGTTTATATGAACAAATGTAAGCATTGTTTTCCATTAAAGGAGGTGATAAGTCATGAAAACAATGATGAAAGAAACAATGCACGAAACGATCGAAACCAATTCTAGGGGGAATAATAAAATGAAAAAATTCACTAAAATACTTAAAAATCAAAAAGGTTTAACACTTATCGAGCTTCTAGCAGTAATCGTTATCTTAGCTATTGTAGCTGCAATAGCTGTGCCAGCGATTGGGAATGTTATCAATAATTCCAAAGACAAAGCTATATTGTCAGAAGCTGCAAATATTCTTTCAGCGGGGAAACTAGCGGTAACAGAAGGATCTTGTACAGAAAATTCAACAACAGTTGGTAATTATACATGTAGTGCAACACAATTACAACCTTATATAGAAGGTGTTACTACAGCTACTGCTGATAGTGTGTCAAAATCGGCTGGTATATGGTCAGTGAAATATAGTAGATTTTCTGAATTAAAGGATAAAACCAAATATAATGTTAGTAGCGATACCGTTAATGAAGCTCAGTTAAATGTATTATTGAAAAAATGAGTATTACTACAGCAGACCAAGTCTGCTGTAGTCTCTTATTCTCACGTTTGAGCAAACGAAACAATCGTTTTCCGAAACGTGAAACTAAGACATATAAAAATAGAAAGATAGTTATTGGGGGCAGCGGCTATGTTCAAAAGTAAAAAGAAGCGTTTTATTGCGTTAGAAGTGAATGCATATATTATTCGGGCTATTGTACTGGATAGTCCAGATATCAATCAAGCAACCTTATATGAACAACCGCTTCAAGCTGGGATTATGGATGGTGACGTAATTCGGGATGAAATGGCTTTATATGATATATTGAAAGACCTTATCAAAGGATGGGGTATCAAACGGTACGATGTGCGATTTTTTGTACCAGACAGTTCTGTCATGATGAAAACTTTTGAACACCCTAAGGAACTATCCTCATCCAAGCTAAAAGGGTATGTGGAGATGGAGCTTGGACGAACAATACATCTGCCATTTTCTCAACCATTAATTGATGTTTACGATGAAAAACCGAATGATGGAGAAGCGACTCTTTTTGCTGCTCCATCGGAGGATATATTTAAAATGGGTGGTATATTAGATGATCTGTCTTTACATCCTACGATCTCCGATGTCCGTACTTTGTCCACCATTCGCTTCATGGAAAAAGTGAAGACGTTTGTTGCTGATAAGAGCTATTTAATCACGGATTGGTCGATAAATGGAGTGTCTATTAGTATTTATACCCCCGGAAAACTTGAATTTCTTCGTTACCAAACCATAGATAGTCCTACACAAAATTGGCAATCTCGTCAGGAAAATGAGAAAGACGTGATGTGTTTTTATGATGGCGAAATAGAAGAATATCGCAGTCTATTAATCGATCAAATTGCTGAAATCGATCGCATCTTAAATTTTTATCGTTTCTCTTTATATAAAGGAGAAAAAGCAGTGGATGAAATTATTATTTTAGGGGATTCTCCTGAAATTGACTATATAACTTCCGAAATGCGTGCAAATTACGGAACGCCTATACAGTATTTTGATGATGCTACAATTCAATCAGTCTATCCTAATTTTAAAGCGAAGCATGTTCCACTTCTTGGACTTGTTCTTAAGGAGGCCTTTTAATGGTTCCAGAAATTAACTTATTGCCAAAAATGGAGAGAAGAAGGTCCAATAATCTATTTGTTATATTAGGTGTGATTTTATTTGTTGTACTTATTTTATCGATTAGTATGCAGTTATTTACATCTAAAAAAGATATTAACGCATTAACTACGGAGGAAACCCAATTAGCGGTAGAAAGGGATGTGCTAAGTGCACAAGTTTCTTCTACTAATCTTACAGAAGGACAAGGAAGTCTATCTTCCGCCGTTGATTTTGTAGAGGGTGTTTCCTATCCTGTGAGCCCATTAATGGATGAAGTACAATCTTTGTTAGTTGATAACACGTATTTACGTGACTATCAATTTGATGAAACAGGTGTTATCCTTTCTGCTGATTTTGAGACAATGAATGATTTATCCATTTTCATTGAAAAGTTAATAGAAAGTTCTTATTTTGCGGATGTAAAAGTGGAGCAAATTTCAAGTTTCGAGCCAGTAGACAATGCAGATGAAGTGAAAGGAACTGACTTTGATGTTCAGGCTCGTTATTCGGCAACCCTTAATCTCTCCATCGATCAAACGTTTTTAAGTAAAGGAGGTGCCCGTCGATGAATGATTTAGTCAGTAATAAGAAAACGGGTTTCCTCATAATAATAGCCTTTATTGTGGTGGTTCTTGGAGCAATCTATTATTACTTTGTTTATCCTTTAAACGAAGAAAAAAATTTGAAAGAAGTAACTGTAAGCAATGTTCGAAATGAAATTGCGGTATTGGAAACGCAATTAGCAGCTCCGGTTGTTGAAGATGATAATAGGGAAAATAGTTTTGCTTTTCAAAAGAAAGTACCAACTACTCGTGCTCTAGAAGAGTTAATCCGTTCTATTGAACAAGTAGAGCTTATAAGTGAATCTAAAATAGAATCCATTAACTTTAATAACTATGACGAGAGTGTTTCTGAATCTACCCTTGTACCAATTAAAACGGAAGAAAATGCACAAACGGATGCTACAGAAACGACAGAAGAAAATACTGCTAATGAAACACCTGTTTCTCCAGTAGCTAATATTGTGCTTCCTGCTCAATTAAAGTTAATTACTTTAAATATTTCTGTGTTAACAAAAGATTACGAACATCTAAATTCATTTATTAAAGAACTTGAAAACCTAGAACGAATTGTCCGTGTCGATCAAATAAAGTTCTCGGTCCCAGGTGAGGAACAACAAACTGAAATGGATTCGGAAGAAACAATTTCTGCTGAAATTCAATTGACTACGTTTTATTATGATGGAGAGTAAGTATTAGAAGGTTTACGTGCTTTCATTTTGTGAGAATTGTCCTAGTTTAGTAGGTTTAGGAGAGTGTTAATAAATCGTATGTCTATTAGTCAGTTAAGCATTTATCTATGTACATATATCCTTCCAGCCCTCTATTTATTTGGGATGGCTTGTGTGGTTATTTCACAGCATCCTAAAAGACTAGAGAATAGATTAGTTGCATCTATCGTGTTCTTATATAGTCTACTATTCTTTGAAGAGTTTTTCAGGCACTTATTACCGATTGAGTTAAGTGCAATTATGTCAAAACTGTTTTTTGGAAATTTGGGTTTGCTTATTGTAGGTATCACTTTTCATCTGTATACGCATGTTGCCCTTTTACATAATAGGGGTGGGAAGAGTATTTATCCGTATCTTTTTTATGTTCCATTCTTCGTAGTGATCGCTTTTCTATTATTTGATCATAATCTAATTTCGAACACACAGTACCATGTGGAAGGCATTTGGTATGCACCTGTGTTCAATGCCCAATATTATACGACAATGACGGTATCCAATATCTTTATCGTGTTTATGCTGCTCATTCTTGTGGTAGGTTATCGTAAAGTACAGCTCGTGCAACACAAAAAAGCACTTCGCTTTTTTATATTGTGTACTTGTGTGATATTAGCGTTAAATATTGCTTTAGGTTATCCGAACTATGGAGAAGTTCTTCCACCTTACCCGTATTTATACGAAGGGCTCATTTTTTCTGTTTTCTTAACTATTTCTGTTTTGCAATTTAATTTATTGCCAAATGTATCAAGACGTTATCAGACGTTATTTGATTTGAGTCCAATTTCTATTATGGCTGTAAATAGTAAGTGGGATATTTTGGAGATGAATGAGCACGCGAAGCAGATTTTACGTATAAATGACAAATCAACTACCAATATGATGAGCTTTGTTCAAACAAAGAACAATCAAAAGCTACTAAGGAAGCTTGCTTTTGTTCTTCAAGAAAATGAAATAATTCATGATTATAAAATGTCATTCGAGCTGTTGCATAAGGATGGAATCATTCATCTTTCAATTGATGCCTCGATTGTTTTTACTGGTGAGGATAAAATTTACTATTTAATGTGGCGAGATGTAACGGATGATGTAGAAAAAGAAAAGATTATTATGCATATGGCGTATTATGATGTGCTAACTAATCTAAACAATCGAGCATTTTTTGTGACAAAAGTCAGTAAGCTACTAGTGGAACTGGCGAATCGTCCAAATAACTCAGCTGTGCTAGTTTTACTCGATTTGAATCATTTTAAAGAAGTGAATGACAAATTTGGACACAGTGTTGGCGATCAAGTACTTCAGCATACTGCAGATATATTAAAGCAAGCAGTACGAAAAAACGATTTAGTTGCACGCTTTGGAGGAGATGAGTTTGTGCTGTTTTTACAGGACTTCTCATCAAGAGAATCATTTTTTGAGTGGGTACTTCGTTTACGCTCTTTGTTTGCAGCAAATCGATTTGAAGCAAAGGACATAGTTATTCAAATTGAGCCAAGTATTGGTATGGCATTTTATCCGGAGCAGGCAACTACTTTTGAGGATTTATTTCATGAGGCTGATTTGAATATGTATGAAGATAAAGAGAGTTTAAAAAGTATGAAATAAGGTGTTTATACATGGAAATTGCACTAATTGTTATTGTTTTTATATATGGGCTTGTATTCGGTTCATTTTTCAACGTGGTAGGACTACGTGTGCCTAAAGGGGAGTCTATTGTAAAACCTCCATCCCATTGTACAGTATGTGATCGAAATCTGACGTTGCTAGATTTAGTGCCTGTATTTTCCTATCTGTTTTTACGAGGGAAGTGTCGTGGTTGTGGGACTAAGATTCATTGGATGTATCCAGTGATGGAGCTAGCGACAGGTGTCTTATTTGCTTTTGCATTTGTCCAACTTGGGTTGTCAAAAGAACTGATTGTAGCTATTTTATTTATATCTTTGCTTGTGATTATTACGGTATCGGATATCGCTTATATGCTCATTCCGGATAAGATTCTATTATTCTTTTTAATTCCTTTAATTGTTGCAAGAACTTTATCTCCTTTAACTCCTTGGTGGGACAGTATAATTGGAGCGATTATCGGGTTTGGGATTTTATTTTTGATTGCAGTGTTGTCGAAAGGCGGAATGGGCGGCGGGGATATTAAATTATTTTTTGTCATCGGGATTGTTTTAGGTGTAACGCAGACTTTAGTGACTCTATTTTTGGCGTCTTTCATTGGAGCTATTATAGGTGTTATTTCTTTGAAGATTGCTAAAAAAGGACGCAAAACCCCGATCCCATTTGGCCCATCGATTGCTGTTGCAGCAGTTTTTTCCTATTTTTATGGACAAGCGTTTGTCGATTGGTATGTAAATTTGTTTTTTTAACTCGATAAATTTTATGGACGAGCCGACATAGGTCTCGTCTTTTTTTATATTCCGCATGTTAAGGTTGTGAATAAAAGAGGTGAATTCATGCCAATTAGAAGACGGAATTCAAGGAATAAAGTAATATTAGCGGGAATACAAGGGTTAGTAATAGGTGTTGTTGGCGTTTTACTTTTTGGATTTATATTAAGTTTATCGAATGAAAAGAAAGTAGCAGATCCTGAACAAGTATCAACTCCTCCAAAGGTGGAAGAAAAAATAGATGAAATAGATAAAATAGAAGTAAGTGCAGATGGTGCCCTTCCATTTAAAGCGAAACAATATGGCATGTTTACGACAAAAGAGAGTGCTTTTGCTTATATAAGTGAACAGCCTAGCCTTCAAAAAGCGAGCATTGTTAATGTGAATGATCAATATTACGTGTGGAGTAAACTATTTGTTAATGAAGTGAGTGTTTCAGAAAATGAAAGTCTACCTACTTTCATTAAACCTTTATCTATTTCCACGAAGGGTTGTGAAGATCCCAAAACGAAAAATATCATCAATCTATTGCAAGAAGATAAACTATCAAAAAACTATTTTGATGCCCTTGAAAAAAAAGAAGGATATCCAGATGACTTGATGAGCGTTGTTGCTGCAATATCAACGTTTACGGATGATTCTGCCGTTATTCGATTATTAATTTTGACTCATTATTTGGAACAAAATGATTGCTTAAAATTGAGTTTCTGATAGTAAAATGATGCCAAAATGAAGTTGTACTTATTTCGCGCACAATTTTTATTTTTACAATTCTTTTGTATTCTATTGTAAAGGAGGAATTCATATGAAACTTATAACAGACAAAAAAATTATTCTAGCAAGTGAGTCACCAAGAAGAAAAGAACTTTTTAGTAGTTTAGGTATTCCATTTGAAGTACAACCATCTGGTGTTGTGGAAGAATTAGAGGGAGTCTATGATCCCGAGCAAATGGCGATTGCAATAGCAGATTTAAAAGCTACTGAAGTTTTCCGAAAAAATCCTGATGCGATTGTCATTGCTGCTGATACGACTGTTCGTATTGGAAAAGCGTTGTTATCTAAGCCAACGAGCAATGCTCAAGCCAAAAAGTTTATGAAATTACTATCTGGGAAAGTTCATAACGTTATTACAGGGGTTACTATATTAGGGCCTGGTATTAGTATCGCTTTCGCAGAATCTACTTTAGTGAAATTTTATGAGCTTTCCAATAAGGAAATCGATGCTTATGTGGAATCTGGTGATCCATTAGACAAAGCAGGTGGCTATGGTATACAAACGATGGGTGGACTATTTGTTGAAAAGATTCAAGGTGATTATAACAATGTAGTAGGGCTACCTATAAGTCGTTTGTATCGAACGCTAGTTACTTTAGAGGTAATTGAATTTGAAAAGGAGAAATCCAAATGAACGTGAATTTGCCACCTTCTTTAATGATTCGTGATGTGCACTTAGCAGATCGTCCCCGTGAAAGATTAATAAGACAAGGTGCTGAAAGCTTGTCAAACCAAGAATTGATAGCTATCTTGCTTCGTACTGGTACGAAGCAAGAGTCTGTTCTTCATCTAGCTAATCGTGTCCTCTCCTTTTTTGAACAAATTCAAGAATTAAAAAATGCCACTTTGGAAGAAATGATGTCTGTGAAAGGCATCGGGGAAGCAAAAGCCGTTCAACTATTAGCCGCAGTTGAACTGGGGAGAAGATTATCCCAGCAACAAACAGATGATAAGTTTACAATAAGATCTCCAAAAGATGCCGCAACTTATTTAATGCCCGATATGACTTCTTTGAAACAAGAACATTTTGTTGTTCTTTTTTTAAATGTAAAGAATCAAATACTGCACAAACAAACTATTTTTATCGGATCTCTAAATGCATCCATTGTTCATCCACGAGAAATTTTCCGCGAAGCCGTGAAACGATCAGCAGCTTCTATTATTTGCGCGCATAACCATCCATCCGGAAATCCCGCACCTTCACCCGAAGATATTGATGTAACCAAACGATTATTAGAAGCAGGACAGCTTATGGGGATTGAATTATTAGATCATGTCATCATCGGTGATCACCAATTTATTAGTTTGAAAGAAAAGGGGTACATGTGACACTGTGCATTTTCCGTTCTATCCGTTATAATGTGAGTTATGACTTTAAAAATAACATAGAGAAACTTGCGTTAGATGGAAAGGGAGTAAAAAATAGTGTTTGGATTTGGATCAAGAGATGTAGGAATCGATTTAGGAACAGCGAATACGCTGGTATTTATTAAAGGTAAAGGTATTGTTTTAAGAGAACCTTCTGTAGTTGCTAAAAACGTACAAAATAGATCCATTGTTGCGGTAGGTAATGATGCAAAAAATATGATTGGACGTACACCGGGTTCTATCGTAGCGATTCGTCCTATGAAAGATGGCGTAATAGCTGATTTTGATACAACATCGGCAATGATAGAATATTATTTAAAAAATGCAATGAAAGCAGCAGGTATGTCATGGAGCAAACCAAATGTGATGATTTGTGTCCCATTTGGCATTACTTCTGTAGAGCAACGTGCAGTTATTGATGCAGCGAAACAAGCTGGAGCTCGCGATGCAGTAACTATCGAAGAACCATTTGCTGCAGCAATCGGTGCAAATTTACCTGTTTGGGAACCTACTGGTAGTATGGTCGTTGATATAGGTGGAGGCACGACAGAAGTAGCTGTAATTTCATTAGGTGGAATTGTGACAAGTGAGTCTGTTCGAGTAGGCGGAGACGCGATGGATCAGGCGATTACTAGTTATGTTCGTAAAACGTATAATCTAACAATTGGTGAACGTACTTCGGAAGCGATTAAAATTGAAATTGGATCGGCTAGAGTAATGGATACAGAAGATCAGATGGATATTCGAGGCCGAGATCTAGTTACTGGCTTACCGAAAACGATTGAAATATCTTCAAAAGAAATTGCTAATGCACTTCGTGAATCTATTTCTGCCATTATTGATGGTGTAAAGAAAACGCTTGAGCAAACACCTCCAGAACTATCAGCAGATGTAATGGAGCGTGGAATCATGCTTACGGGCGGTGGAGCACTACTTAAAAATTTAGATAAAGTTATTAGTTATCAAACGAATATGCCCGTATTTATTGCAGAAAACCCATTAGATTGTGTCGCTATTGGTACTGGGAAAGCACTAGATCATATGGACTTATTGAAACGACAACAAACGAGATATTAAGGAGTAGTGAGATATGCCACAGTTTTTTTCAAATAAGCGATTAATATTGCTGCTTGTAGGAATGATTTTTCTTGTGGCACTCATCAGCTTTTCGTTACGAGATCGTGATCATGCATCTGTTCCTGAACAACTAGTTAAAGACGTGGTCGGCTTTGGACAATCCATTTTTTCAAAGCCGACACACTATGTAACTGGAGTTTTTAACAATGTTGAATCATTGCTTAATACATACGATGAAAATAAACGATTAAAAGCTAGATTAGAAGATTATGCGACCTTACAAGCAAATGTGAATGATTTAGAAATACAAAACAAAGAATTACGAAAAATTGTAGATATAAAAGAAGATCTTCGTGCATATGATCCAATTCAATCTACTGTTATTGCTAGAAATCCTGATCAGTGGGAAGAAAAGATCATGATTGATAAAGGAAAGATTCACGGGGTAAAAGTTAATATGGCAGTTATGACTGCGCAAGGTCTAATTGGGAAAGTAACGTTAACTACACCATATACATCTACTGTAGAACTTTTGTCTACACAAAATCCGAATTACAGGGTATCCGCGGTTATTGCAGGTGAAGAAGAAGTATTTGGATTAATCGAAGGATATGATGAAAAACGAAAAGAGCTTATATTAAAGCGAATCGATTCCGAGTTTGAAGTGAAAAAAGGACAAAAAGTTACTACATCTGGTTTAGGTGGAATTTTTCCAAAAGGTATTTTAATAGGAGAAGTTACGGAAGTGACTACGGATGACTATGGCTTAACAAAACTTGCCTATGTAAAACCAGCAGCCAGTTTCTCCATTTTGGATCATGTTATTATTTCGAAACGTTCTATTTCTGTAATAGATGGAACGGATGGGAAAAATACAGAGAAAGATTTAACAAAAGGTGCGGGTGACGGCTCATGATTCGTTTATTAGTAATTATCATTTCGGTTCTATTATTTTATATGGAACCGATTTTTGGACTTTTTTCTCCGATTGAACTCAATAACGATTTCTATATTTTAGTTCCTCGTTTTTTAATCATGTATTTAATATTTGTCTCTATCTATTATGACCGAAAACGCGCCATGATCTATGCAATATTTTTTGGACTCTTGTATGATGTGTTTTTCATTGATATTATTGGATTATATTCTTTTATTTATCCTCTTATGTGTTTAGTTGCTAGTTTCATTGCTAAATATGTACATCAACATTTAGTTGTAGCAACGTGTTTAACAATAATTTTAGTGACAGTTGTAGAGTTATTATTGTATTTATTTTATACTTTTATAGGGATAAAAAGCATGACATTTACAGAATTTTTACAGCATAATCTTTTACCAACGATGATTGGTAACTTAGTTTTTATCGTGATGTTCGGGTGGGTTTTTAAATATATTCTTCTAAATCGATTTAAACAAAAAACATTATTACTTCAAAAGTAATGTGCATGTTTAAATGGTGGATCTGAGGTGACTTGATTGACGAAAAAGCAGTTAATATCTATTAAAGGAACGAAAGAGGGCCTTGTATTACGCCTAGACGATCAGTGTTCATATACAGAGCTTTTAGAAGAATTAGCAAAAAAGGTTTCTGATGAGGGTTTTGAAGGCCAAGCTGAGGTACTTTTACAACTAGGAAATCGATATTGCAATGATGAACAAGCGAAAGAAATTATTAACTGTGTTCAACAAACAGAACATCTTCGAGTAGCGAAAATTCAAAGTGAAGTAATGACTGTAGAAGAATGCAATAAAAGATTGCTAGAAAATCAATCGGAAACTTATGTAGGGATTGTTCGATCTGGCCAAGTAATTACCGCATTAGGTGATTTAGTTATTATTGGGGATGTTAATCCCAATGGTCGAGTTGTTGCGGGTGGAAATGTGTTTGTATTAGGGCGTTTAAAAGGAATTGCGCATGCTGGATCTAATGGAAAGAGAGATGCAGTTATTGCAGCTTCCTGGTTAGAAGCTACTCATTTGATCATAGATAATGTCGTAGAAACAATGACAGATGAGTTAACTATATTATCTGAACATCCTGAAATGGAATGTGCTTATTTACATGCAAATGGTTTTATAGCGATTGATCGTTTGCAAGAACTTCGATTAATAAGACCGAATCTATCAACATTTAAAGGAGGAAGCTAATGTGGGAGAAGCAATCGTAATAACTTCTGGGAAAGGTGGAGTCGGTAAAACGACGACAACTGCAAACCTTGGAACTGCATTGGCTCTTCAAGGGAAAAAAGTATGTTTAATGGACACTGATATCGGTTTAAGAAACTTAGACGTCGTGCTAGGTCTTGAAAATAGAATTATTTATGATTTAGTAGATGTCATAGAAGGACGTTGTAAAGTGCATCAAGCGCTAGTGAAGGATAAGCGTTTTGAGGATCGATTATTTTTATTACCCGCTGCTCAAACAACCGATAAAAATGCAGTAAATCCAGAGCAAATGAAAGAGCTTGTAACCGAGTTAAAACGGGACTATGATTATGTGTTAATTGACTGCCCTGCTGGTATCGAGCAAGGGTATAAAAACGCAATCGCAGGAGCAGACAAAGCAATTGTTGTCACAACTCCTGAAATCTCTGCAGTTCGCGATGCAGACCGTATAATTGGGTTACTGGAGCAAGAAGAAGCGATCGACCCACCAAAATTGATCATTAATCGTATACGTCAGCATTTAATGAATAAAGGCGAAGCGTTAGATATAAATGAAATAACGACTCATTTATCAATTGATCTATTGGGAATTATAGCGGATGATGAAAGTGTTATTACTTCTTCGAATAAGGGAGAACCCGTTGTCATGGATCCCTCGAATAGAGCTGCACTTGGGTACCGTAATATTGCACGTCGCATTTTAGGTGAGTCTGTACCTTTAATGTCAATGGACTTGCCAAAAAAAGGTGTTATGTCTAAAATCAAATCTATTTTTGCAAAATAAATGCGAGCCGGTTACCATATTATTTGGTAATCGGTTTATTTTTTTCATGAAATTGCCTCCTATTTCATACATATATCTAGTAGGGGGAATGTTATGCTTTCGAAAAAAAAATGGATGTTTGCATTTGTAATTGTAATGTTATTTTTCATGTTGAATAAATTTGAAAATAATGATGTATTATCGACTAGTTACGCCACATCTCTTTTGGAACCTCAAAAACCAAGTGCCATTTATAAGAGAGTAGTCCAGTGGATAAAACCGGATGAACTTATTAGTGTAAGTGCACCTATTGCAACTCCTCCTTTGATCGAGTACAAATCGATTCAGCCTTTGTCGGAGGGAGCTATTTTATCGATTAATAATTCGCAAGATCTTTATGCTTCTGAAAATGGCTTTATCATATTTACTGGATATACTAAAAAGACAGGTAAGACTCTTTCGATCTTATATGATACTGGGGAAACTGTGACGTTTGGATTTGTAAAGGAGTTTCATCAATTACCATATACAACAATTAATGCAGGAGATATATTTGCATCTGCGGACAATGAGCTACTGTATATTAAAGTAGTAAAAGATGGGAAGAATTTGGATACAAATGAACTTATTGAGTGGCTATCAGTAACAAATGAATAAAAGGGTTTTTAAAGTGCATCCCATTATGATTCCGTTTTTTCTTTTCTTCTACTTGTCTGGAGAAATTGCTGTATACTCTATCTTATTTGGTTCTCTATTATTTCATGAACTAGGTCACTTATTTGCAGCAAAACTTATTGGGGTAAAAGTGAACTCCTGCACGATTTTACCATATGGCGGTGAAATTAAAATGGAGCAGTTTTCCAAAAAAACGAAAACAGATCAACTTTTAGTAATATTATTTGGGCCTTTATTTACGTTTCTATTATTGGTCTTTTTCAGTTTATTTGACCTTCCACAGAAAAATATCATGGTCGTGACCCAGTTAATAATTTTTTGCTTTAATTTACTTCCTGTTTATCCGCTAGACGGTGGACGAGCTTTATTGCTTTTTATACCAGATAAATATGTAGAAGTGATTGGTTTTTCTCTCTTTTTTAGTTTATTCATCTTCTACGTGAGTTTATATTATTTTCCTAAAGCGCTTTCTGTTACAATTGTTTTTTTATTTTTAGCGCTGCAAAATTATTCGTATTGGAGATTTCGGAAGTACAAGCTAGCATTCGACTATGTAACGAAAAATACTTGACTAGCTATTGTGTACGTGGTAATATTTTAATGTTAATGTTTGTAGCAGCACCCGTTGTTACAACCGCTCTGAAAAGGTTAAAGTATTCGAGCAATCGAATCACCTTTTGTAAGGCGAGTCTTAGTCTAAGAGGAGGTGCAAGTATGTACGCAATTATTGAAACTGGTGGTAAACAAATCAAAGTTGAACAAGGGCAAGAAATCTACATTGAAAAATTAGATGCTAATGCTGATGAAGTTGTAACTTTCGACAAAGTATTATTCGTAGGTGGAGATGATGTTAAAGTTGGTGCTCCATTCGTGGAAGGTGCTACAGTTACAGCGAAAGTTGTAAAAAATGGCAAAGCTAAAAAAATCATCGTTTTCAAATACAAAGCGAAAAAGAACTACCATAAAAAACAAGGTCATCGTCAACCATACACAAAATTAGTAGTAGAATCTATTAGTTTATAAGATGATTAAAGTGACTGTAACAAAAGATCAATCAGGTCTAATTCATTCATTTGAAATGAAAGGACATGCCGATTTTGCGGAACATGGAAAAGATTTAGTATGTGCAGGTGCTTCTGCTGTATCATTTGGTGCAGTTAATGCCATTATTGCACTTACAGAAATCACTCCTATTATAAAGCAAAAAGGTGACGGAGGCTATTTATACGTCGAAGTGCCAGGTATATCAAATCCAGAAAAAGCTGCTCACATGCAGTTAATTTTAGAAGCGATGATTGTTTCTTTACAAACGATTGAGCAAGATTATGGGAAGTATATAAAAATAACCTTCAAACAGTAGGAGGTGGAACATATGTTAAAATTAAATCTTCAGTTTTTCGCATCCAAAAAGGGAGTAGGTTCGACTCGTAATGGTCGTGACTCTCAATCAAAACGTCTTGGCGCTAAACGTGCTGATGGACAATTTGTATCAGGCGGATCTATTTTATATCGCCAACGCGGTACTAAAATTCATCCGGGTGAAAACGTTGGACGTGGTGGAGATGACACACTTTTTGCGAAAGTTGACGGTGTAGTGCGCTTTGAGCGTTTCGGCCGCGACAAGAAAAAAGTAAGTGTATATCCTGTAGCTCAAGAAGCTTAATCAAAAAACAAAAGGACTGCATTTATGCAGTCCTTTTTCTTTTCTCAAGAAAAGTTATAAGTATACACAGCGGGTAATTTTCTACAAGAGTTTCTTATAATGACACTAGCTTCCGTACTTCTCTTATTTCACTCAAGAAAAAAAAGTCTATACCTGTTATACTTGATAAAGGACAGTTTAATACGGAGTGTGTAAACGAATATGGAGCCTAAACAAATATCAATTAATGAAGTATTGCGTCATACGATGCATGATTTTTTAAATAATCTACATTTAATCCAAATGAATATAGATATGGGTAGACACGAAGAGGCAAAAAATCTTATTCGCACTTACTCACAAAAATGCACCCAATTTTTCGACGTGAATAATATAGGTTTGTATAATACTAATGAATGGATACAAACATTCAGTATGGCTTACAATAAAGTATCGTTAGAAGTTCAAACAACGCTCTTAAAAAGGGGTGCAGAACGATACGATTCACCTTTACAAGAGTATTTGAAACGATTTATCGATACAATGTATCCTTTGCTGAAAGGATATCAAGAACAGATATTAAGCGTTCATCTATATTCTCATGATGTATTAGAAGTACAGGTAGAGTTAGTTGGAGAATGGACTTCATATACCTGGATCGATGAGTCTTTTACAGACTTATTTCGTGTGGAAAAAGAAATGAACACAGAATCCCGAATTAAATTTAAGTTAATTGCAACTGAGAGATTGGAGTGAAATAAATGTTTGTTGATCACGTAAAAGTGTACGTCAAAGGTGGAGACGGCGGAGATGGTATGGTTGGATTCCGTCGTGAAAAGTATGTACCTCTAGGCGGTCCTGCAGGTGGGGACGGAGGAAATGGTGGAGATGTTATTTTCGTAGTAGATGAAGGTTTACGTACGTTAATGGATTTCCGCTATAAACGAATTTTTAAAGCAAACCGAGGGGATCATGGCGGTAGTAAGAATATGCACGGAGCAAATGCGGATGATTTATTCGTAAAAGTTCCCCCTGGTACTGTTGTAATGAATGAAGAAACTGGTCAAGTTATAGCTGACTTAGTGGAACATGGTCAAAAAGCAGCAATTGCTAGAGGTGGACGCGGTGGTAGAGGGAATTCTCGTTTTGCGACTCCTGCCAATCCCGCACCAGAGCTTTCTGAGAAAGGTGAACCTGGGTTCGAGTTAAATGTTACGTTAGAACTTAAAGTTTTAGCTGATGTTGGTTTGGTTGGATTCCCAAGTGTAGGGAAATCGACTTTATTATCCGTTGTATCGTCTGCGAAACCAAAGATCGCGCCGTATCATTTCACAACCATAGTTCCAAATTTAGGAATGGTCGAAACGGAAGATCATCGAAGTTTTGCGATGGCAGACTTACCAGGATTGATCGAAGGTGCACATGAGGGGATAGGCCTAGGTCATCAATTCTTGCGTCATATTGAGCGTACACGAGTTATTGTGCATATGATTGATATGTCAGGACTCGAAGGACGAGAACCTTATGAAGACTACTTGACGATTAATGATGAACTAAAACAATATAATTTACGTTTAACAGAAAGACCTCAACTTATAGTTGCGAATAAAATGGACATGCCTGAATCAGAAGAAAACTTAAAAATATTCCGCGAAAAAATTGGATCGGATGTGAAAATCTTCTCGATTTCTGCTATTTCTCGACAAGGAGTACAAGATTTACTTTTCGCTATTGCCGACTTGTTAGAAGATGCTCCCGAATACCCATTAGAAGATTTAGCGGAAGAGGAAACAGAAACCTCTGTTATGTACAAACATGAAGCGAAAAAAGACGATTTCACGATTTCAAGAGATGATGATGGATCATTTATTTTAGCTGGTGGAACAGTGGAACGCTTATTTAAAATGACTGACTTCAGCCGCGAAGACTCAATTCGTAGATTCTCTAGACAGTTGAGAGGGATGGGAATCGATGAAGCACTTCGTTTACGTGGTGCTAAGGATGGAGATACAGTAAGACTATTAGAATTTGAGTTTGAATTTATCGAATAGGGAAATGAGGAAACCGTATGAAAGATGTGACGCATCAACGCTTTTATTTAGTAAGAGAGGATGTTCTTACCGAAGCAATGCAAAAAACTTTGGAAGCAAAGCATCTTCTCCAATCTGGAAAAGTGTCTTCCATTTGGGATGCAGTAAAAGAAGTTGATTTATCTCGAAGTGCTTTTTATAAGTATCGTGATGCGGTTTTTCCTTTCCATTCGATTGTACAGGAGAGAATATTAACGGTATTTCTCCAACTTGAGGACAGAGAAGGCGCCCTTGCTAGACTTTTGCAACTTGTTGCGGAATCTTCCATTAATATCTTGACTATACATCAAACTATTCCAATCCAAGGAAGAGCAAGCGTTACATTGTCTTTAGATGTTACGGAGATGACAAAACAACTAGATGATTTTATCAATGAATTAAAGCGACTAGACTTTGTGGAATCTGCTGAAGTAATTAGTTCTGGTGCTTTGTAAGGAGGATTACATATGGCAATACAAAAAGTGGCTTATCTTGGACCAGAAGCTTCCTTTACGCATTTAGCAACTAAAGCATTATTTCAAAATGATTTGCTTGTATCTACTCGAACGATACCTGAATGCATTGAATCAGTTGTAAACGGGAAAGTAGATATTGCTGTTGTTCCTCTGGAAAATGCCTTAGAGGGAACTGTTCCGCTAACAATTGATTACTTATTTCATGAAGTAGATTTATATGTGATTGCGGAAATACAATCTCCAATTGAGCAACATCTAATGGTTCATCCAAATAATGAAAAAAAGTGGGAAGAAATAAATACTATCTACTCTCATCCACATGCTTTAGCACAGTGTCATAAGTATTTATATTATCGTTTTGGCAAAGTTCCTCTTGAACAATCAACTTCAACAGCAGCGGCAGCTAAGTTTGTTTCCGAAAATGAACAGGACTATATTGCTGCAATTGGAAATTCATCCGCAGCTACTGAATATGGATTATCGATTGTCGAACATAATATTCATGATTTCCATTTTAATCATACACGTTTCTTTGTGCTTTCAAAAAGCAATCTTTGCATACAGAAAATTGGGCAAATTGATGAAGTTAAAACGACGGTTATGATTACTTTACCAAAAGATGATCGCTCTGGAGCGTTACATCAAGTACTTTCTGTTTTTGCATGGAGACAGCTCAATTTAAGTAAGATTGAATCCCGTCCATTAAAAACAGGATTAGGTCAATACTTTTTCGTTATTGATGTTTTAGAAGACGAGCGAACGCCAATGATGGTAGGGGCTTTGGAGGAGTTAAGAGCTTTAGGATGTGAAGTTAAATCCCTTGGTTCTTATTTTACATACAAAACCTAATAAACGCTTTTCACTGATGATGTGAAATTTATTATAGACAATAAAAGCACCTTCCTATTCAAATGGAGGTGCTTATTTATTTGGGTTATTCGAGATCCCACTTTAGAGGCTACCTTTTAGTTTTTTCCACATCTGTTGATTAACAACTTTCTTACAAAATATACTTGTTAGTAATGAGTAAAAGTCTCCATTTGCATCTGTACGTTTTCGGTTCGTTTTGGACGAAATGATCACCATCCCATTTTCTATAATCTTGTTGTGGATATTTGTCCGTCGCTTACCTAAAACGCTCAAGAGAAAAATGCTTTTTTGGAGAATGAGAGAATAGCTGCCGTTCTACCGAGTTTGCAAGTTCCTGAAGATGCAATTTCGTGAACTCTATACTTTTTACCATACGTTCCTTGCTTATTTTTGCTAAGGATTACTAGTCATATGGAGAAGCTGTGTAAAAAAGTGATACTTTCTTTCAAATCGAAATGGTGGAAACACTTTAGAGAAGGACTAAGCAGCCAAAATTGCATCTTTGGCTGCTTAGTCTATGAATAGGAAAATGTCTATTCTTTCATTCCTAAAAGCTTTGGCACTTGGTTTATTTGTACTTGCGTAGAGCGATGGACGAATGACTACCACTCGATTATCGGAAAGAATGCGAAAGGATGCGACAAAGTTGCATCCCTTCGTATTCAGAAATCTCGGTAATGGTGCAGTAATCGTTCAGTTCAAAGTAATCCAAAAGCTACAATATAGTAAGCTTCTAGTATTTTATCACCAAATCATCCAATAACTTTAGGTATTTTTGGTTAATCAACACATGTGAGTTTTTTCAATAATAATCCATTCAAACTGGCATAACTGCCTACTGTCTTTTCATAAGTTGAACAAGAAGGGACTTACATTGTTTTAAAAACATGTGACCATTTGATATGGATATACATATTTTAGAGGGAAGGAAGGAGGAAAACTGTGCACATTCATATCGTACAAAAAGGGGACACTCTTTGGAAAATATCAAGAAGCTACGATGTTTCCTTTGATGAACTAAAGAAGTTAAATGCACATCTGGCAAATCCAGAGTATATTGTGCCAGGGATGAAGATTTTTATTCCTGAAACGAAAAAAATGGAGTCTACGAGACATCCATATAGCGAGGACCGTCATGTTAAGAAACAAATGATTAAGAAGGAGGAAGTCAAGATCCAGCCACATCATGAAACAAACATGAGTCATCAACCAACTCATCCGCATCACGAAACTCATCCGCATCACGAAATTCATCACCATCACCCACATCATCCAGTTCATCCAGTTCATATATCGCATGCAGTTCACCCAATTTATAAGGCACAACCAGTTCATCCGATATACAAAGCGATGCCTGTTCAACCCGTACCAATAGCACCACCAGTTCAACAAGCACCGCCACTAGCTCCACCGATTCAACAAGCACCACCAGTTCATACTTATACTATGCCTTATCATATAATGCCTGTACCAGAAATAGAAATGACTCCTTCACCTCAAGGGTGGAGACTTATTGAATCTACATCAATTCATATAAATATTCATAATGAAGATCGTGAAAAAGAAGAAATCAAAGTAATAAATGAAGCAAATCCGGTAACTCAAATTCAACCAATGGCTCCAGTACAACCACAGCCACAGCCAATTCCACCGCCATCTGCTCCACAATATGTGAGTCCAATAATGGAAGAACCTTCTACCGAGTTTGTACCAATGTATCCGTACGAACCAATGTGTCAATGTGAACAATGCCAGTCAATGCAGTCATTCCCATACATGGAACCAGATATGCAGGAAATGCAACCTTATGGGCATTATCCATATATGCCTGTATGCTACGTACCAGTATATCCGTGTCCACCACATCCATTCCATCACTTTTAAAAAGTGAATAATTATATTAGACAAATAAAAAAGAATGTATGGAAATGGGAAAATGAAAATGGTCTTTTTTCTGTAAAAAAGTATTCAACGGTGGAACAGGCAGAAAAGATTCGTTTAATTCATCAAGAGTTACAGCAACTTGATACGGCTTTTATATTACCAGTTATGGAGTCTGCACAAGAAGACTTTATTATACAACCTTGGTTCAATGGGACACACTCAGTTGATTATGGAAGTGAAAGAGATCGAAAAGAAGTCTATTCCTTATTAAGCGAGTTACATGAAACGAATCGTTTTATCAAGTGGGAAGACTCGAACTTGTTGGGACAGTTTGATTTAATCGCTAAGTGGCAAAATCGGTTTTTAAAAATGAAAGAGATTGCTTATTTTGTAGAATTTTATATGGGTGTAGAAAAAACGAAGATGCTTATCCAATATGGTGAAATTGCATTGAATAATATACAATCGTTTAGTAACCAGGATATTACTATTTTGCATGGAGATGTAGTGCATCATAACTTTTTGTCCAATCAGAAAGCATACAAAATGATAGACTTTGATCTTGCTGTAATTGGTCCAAAGGAAGTGGAAGACATCTTGTGGGTGCATCGTGTACTTCCTGCAATTGACTATGACATTTATTTTTTGATTCATGAATTTCCATTATTAGAAAAGGTAGTATTAAAACATAAAGAAGCTTTGATGTATCCCAATGAATTATATAGGGAATGGCTATATGCATATGCGTTGCCAATAGAGAGAAAGCAAAAATTTATTGATCAACTAATTCCATATACAAATAAAGCGCTAACAGAATGGCCAAAATTATGCTATAATTTAAGTCACTTATAAGAAGATGAATTAGCGTAGGTCGCTCATTTAAAGAGCGACCTTTTTTCTTGAAGAATAAGAAATTATATAAACTTGTGAGCGAAGAACAGATTGATTTCCGCTGCAGTCGGACGCTTTCCGTGGGGTGAGCGATGAGCCATCACCGCCTGCAGCGGAAATTAACGCGAAAAGTAAATAAGACAAAATGCTAGGTCAAAATAATGAACTAGTGCTAATAAAGAGAGTTTAGAAGTAGTTGGTGGAACTTAGAAAAAATAGTTAGCATCTATTGATAAAGAAGTGCTGAGCGGACGAAATTGTATCTTCGTTCGCTTTTAAAAGAATAGGTAAGGATTTATTCTCTCATTAAACCAAACCTTATGCACCTTGCCTCTACATATTCCAAGATGGCGACGGACAAACATCCGCCACAAGATTACCAAAAAAGAGGAACTGGAAGTGATGCAGTCACTTCACGATCCAAAACTTTAATGGTAAAAGTATAGCCAGTTTTTTTGCTACGAGTTACCTCAGGATCAAATGTTTCGTCCAAAACACTCTGGAAATGGTAAAGACAAAATGCACTTAAAGGTTCCTTTCGTTTTTTTTATTGTCTATACTATTATGCTATAATAGGTCTGACGATTGTGAGGGATAAATAGCATGTATGATTACATAAAAGGTCAGGTGACCCGTGTTACACCTGAATATGTGGTAGTAGAACAACAAGGAATTGGTTATCAACTTTTTACACCAAATCCATTTGCTTTTCGAAAAAGTGAAGAAGTGATTCAAGTGTATACACATTTTCATGTTAGGGAAGACACACAGCAATTAATGGGTTTTTTAGATCTCTCGCAAAGAGAGTTATTTAGAAAGCTTATTCTTGTTTCTGGTATTGGTCCAAAAGGAGCTCTAGCAATTTTAACGAGTGGCGAACCAAATCATGTTATTCAAGCAATAGAACGTGAAGATGAATCCTTTTTAGTGAAATTTCCTGGAGTTGGGAAAAAGACTGCTCGACAAATGATTTTAGACTTAAAAGGGAAATTAAATGATTTAATAGATGTGGAACAATTCGATTTTACAAAAGACGAACCAACATTATTTGACTCAAGTCATGCAAATCATGAGTTAGAAGAGGCCATGCTTGCATTAACTGCGTTAGGTTATTCAGAACGTGAATTGACGAAAATTCGTCCATTATTAAAAGGGAATGATACTCTTCAAACAACTGATCATTTCATCAAAAAAGCACTTCAATTATTATTTTCAAGTAAGTGAGTAAGTAAGTGAATCAATTTCATAATTCAAATTTAGTGCATAAAACACGAGCAATATTAAAGTGAAAAGTATGAATATATAATATGCTCTTCATAAATCAGCATGATTTCCGCTATAGGCAGACGCTTTCCACGGGGTGAGCGATGAGCCATCACCGCCGCATTCGCGTCGTTTGCAATGTCTCATCTGTCTCACTCATCCCGTTGGAGTCGCAGCCTGTCGCTCCAATCAATAAATTAAGTATTGTTCGTGTTTTAATAATTAAATGCTATTTATGAAATTAACTCAAGTAAGTAAGGAGGTTCTAGAAATGACAGATCGTGTAATATCAAGTGAAGTTTCTAATTTTGATGAGCCATTTGAGCAATCGCTTCGTCCACAATTATTATCCCAATACATTGGGCAAGATAAGATAAAAAATAATTTAGAAATTTTCATCAAAGCTGCCAAAATGAGAAGTGAAAGTTTAGATCACTGTCTATTGTATGGACCTCCTGGACTTGGTAAAACAACACTTGCAGCTGTTATTGCAAATGAAATGAATGTCCAAATACGAATGACGAGTGGTCCTGCAATTGAGCGACCAGGAGACTTAGCTGCTATTGTTAGTTCGCTTGAACCTGGAGATGTTTTATTTATAGATGAAATTCATCGGTTAAATCGCTCGATTGAGGAAGTACTCTATCCGGCGATGGAAGACTTTTGTTTAGATATCGTTGTTGGAAAAGGCCCATCTGCTCGCAGTGTTCGATTGGACTTGCCGCCTTTTACATTAATCGGTGCCACTACAAGAGCAGGTGCATTATCAGCTCCACTCCGAGATCGTTTTGGTGTGTTATTAAGACTCGATTTTTATGATGAAGAGGCTTTAACTTCGATTGTTGTAAGAAGTGCAGAGTTATTTAATGCTTCAATCGACTATGAATCTGCTGGAGAAATTGCGAGACGTGCAAGAGGAACTCCACGTATTGCAAATCGTTTACTTAAACGTGTGAGAGATTATGCACAAGTTCGAGGGAATGGACATATTTCATTGGATATTGCCAGGGAAGCATTAGAACTTTTGCAAGTCGATCCAAGAGGTTTGGATCATATTGACCATAAACTGATAACAGCTATGATTGAACGCTTCAGAGGAGGCCCTGTTGGTTTAGACACAATAGCAGCGAGCATAGGGGAAGAATCTACAACCATTGAAGATGTGTATGAGCCTTATTTAATGCAAATTGGTTTTATCCAACGATCTCCAAGGGGAAGAATTGTTTCGTCGCTCGCTTATGAACACTTAGGATTACCATTACCAATTGAAAGAGATAACTTGTAAAGGAAGTAAGCTATATGAAAGTAGAAGATTTTGATTTTGATTTACCAGAAGAGTTAATTGCACAAACCCCGCTTCTTGACCGGACAAGCAGTAAACTGCTAATAGCGGATTATCCAAACAATTTAACTAAACATGAAACATTTTCTGCAATTCTCGGTGAATTAAATGCAGGAGACTGTCTAGTATTAAATGACACGAAGGTAATGCCAGCTCGTTTAATGGGCATAAAAGAAGAGACTGGGGCACATGTAGAAGTTCTCTTGTTAACGCAAATAGAAGGCGATCATTGGGAAACACTGGTGAAACCTGCAAAGCGTGTAAAAATAGGAACAAAAATTACATTTGGCAATGGTCTATTAACCGCAGTTTGTACAGAACTAAAAGAGCACGGCGGACGAATATTCCGAATGGAGTATAAAGGTTTGTTTTTCGAAGTGTTAGATCAGCTTGGTGAAATGCCCCTTCCACCTTATATTCACGAAAAGTTGGAAGATAAAGACCGCTACCAAACGGTTTATGCAAAAGAACAAGGGTCAGCTGCAGCACCAACTGCAGGACTTCATTTTACAAAATCACTTTTAGATGAAATTCGAGCAAAGGGTGTTAAAATAGCTTTTGTGACGCTTCATGTTGGGCTTGGCACATTCCGACCAGTTAGTGTAGATTCGATTAATGATCACGAAATGCATTCAGAATTTTATCGCGTTTCTAAAGAAACTGCACAAACGATTAATGAAGTGAAAAACGCAGGTGGAAAAATTATTGCTGTCGGAACAACATCAACAAGAACTTTGGAAACAGTTGCAACAAAATTTGAAGGAAAGATAGAAGACGACAGTGGTTGGACATCCATCTTCATATATCCAGGATATGAATTTAAATGCATTGATGGGATGATTACTAACTTTCACTTACCAAAATCTACACTAGTAATGTTAGTGAGTGCGCTTACTTCAAGAGATTTTATATTAGATGCATACAATGAAGCAATTAACATGCGTTACCGTTTTTTCAGTTTCGGTGATGCAATGTTTATTAAAGGAAGGAACTATTAAATGACTGCTATAACGTATGAATTAATCAAAAAAGATAAACAAACAGGAGCTCGTCTAGGAATTGTACACACGCCGCATGGTTCTTTTGAGACGCCTACGTTTATGCCGGTAGGTACACAAGCTACCGTGAAAACAATGGCTCCAGAAGAGATAAAAGGGATGGATGCTGGGATAATATTAAGTAACACGTATCACTTATGGTTACGTCCAGGACATGATATTATTCGAGAAGCAGGCGGATTGCATAAATTTATGAACTGGGATCGTGCCATTTTAACGGATTCTGGTGGATTTCAAGTATTCAGTTTAAGTGATATGCGCAAAATTGAAGAAGAAGGTGTTCACTTCCGCAATCATTTAAATGGCGACAAATTATTTTTAAGTCCTGAAAAATCAATGGAAATTCAAAATGCCTTGGGTTCGGATATTATGATGGCTTTTGATGAATGTCCCCCGTACCCTGCAACATTTGAATACATGAAAGCGTCTGTAGAACGGACATCTCGCTGGGCTGAACGTTGTTTAACGGCACATACAAATACAGACAAGCAAGGCCTGTTTGGAATCATTCAAGGTGGAGAATACGAAGAATTACGTCGACAATCTGCAAAAGATTTAGTATCATTGGATTTTCCGGGTTATGCAATTGGAGGTCTTTCTGTAGGAGAACCGAAAGATGTGATGAATCGTGTACTAGATTTTACGGCCCCTATGATGCCCGAAAATAAGCCTAGATACTTAATGGGAGTTGGGTCACCTGATTCTTTAATCGACGGCTCTATTCGAGGGATAGACATGTTTGACTGTGTGTTGCCTACACGTATAGCGCGTAACGGTACATTTTTCACGTCAAAAGGTCGTTTAGTTATTAAAGGAGCAGCATATGCGCGCGACTTTGGACCAATCGATGAAAAGTGTGATTGTTATACTTGTCAAAACTATTCCAGAGCATATCTTCGCCATTTATTTAAAGCTGATGAAACTTTTGGATTACGCTTAGCATCTTTCCATAATCTTCATTTCTTAATGAATTTAATGAAAAATGTGCGTCAAGCAATTCGTGAAGATCGTTTGCTTGATTTCAAAGAAGAATTTTTTGAAGAATACGGATATAATAAACCAAATGCAAAAAATTTCTGATTCTTGTATACTGTAAATAGAGAAAAAGGAGGGGATAAAATATATGGGAAGTTTAACAGGCTTATTGCCGATTGTTGCAATGTTCGCTGTGATGTGGTTTTTCATCATTCGTCCAGCACAAAAGCGACAAAAAAATACATCACGAATGCAAAATGATCTTAAACGTGGAGACCAAATTATTACAGTTGGTGGCTTACACGCGAAGGTAGATGCAGTAGATGATAAAACTATTTTTGTAGTAGTAGCAGATGGTACTCGTTTACAATTTGAACGAGTTGCAGTAGGACGAGTTATCTCGGAATAATATAAAAGAACTTACTCAATTTTTATGAGTAAGTTCTTTTTTATTGGGCAAAGTAATGTTGAGGTGATAGGATGAACGATATTCTCATCATTATTATTCGTACGTTTATACTGTATTGGCTAATTTTAGGTATCCTTCGTTTAATGGGTAAAAGAGAAGTAGGCGAACTGAGCATTTTTGACTTAGTCGTTTTTTTACTAATTACAGAAGTTGGCGCCTTTGCTTTGGATGATCCTAAAAGTAATTTTTTTCATGCAGTTTTACCTATGATTATTTTGTTAATAATTCAAATTACTGTTTCCTATCTTTCATTGAAAAATAAAAAATTCCGAGATGTAATAGAAAGCAAGCCATCCATTATTGTGAAAGATGGTATTATTAATGAAAAAGAAATGAGAAAACAACGTTATAATTTGGATGATTTACTACAACAGTTAAGAGAACAACAAATAGGATCAATTCAATCTGTTAACTATGCATTTTTAGAACCATCTGGAAATTTGTCTATCTTTAAAAAAGACAGTGAACAATTCGTTTTTCCACTTATCGTAGACGGGGATATTCAAGAAGATCATCTTCAAAGACTCGGTAAGGACAAAAAGTGGTTAAGAGAAGAATTGAAAGAACAGTTAATTGACGATGAAAAGAAAGTATTTTATTGCAGTTATGAAAATGATTCTTTATATATTCAACTTAAAACTTCTTTTTAGATGTACGTAGAATTTGTAGAATGACGTTGACTTCTTTTCTTTTAATTTGTCCGAATAAAACTAATCCAACCGTTAAATAGAGCAAGGTAAATAAACAATCCAAGATTAAAGAGTGTTCTCCAATAGAAAAGAAAAATGGCCGTGAAATAATGGTGAATAAAAATATGACATATGGAAGAGCAAAAAAGGAGAAGCCAATTTGTGCTTCTTTTTTCTGTTTTAACGAAGCAATATGTAAAAATGAAGTGATTAATACACCAAAACCAATCGCAACAATTGCTCCCTTTTCTTGAATAGATGCTTGAGAAGCAAGAAAAAATAGTAACAATAATTTACCTACTCCACCATATAGAGAGTTAAAAAATGCTGCTTTAGAATTATTTAATGCTTGTAAAATAGAGAACAATGGACTTTGGATATAATAAAAGAAAAAAATAGGTGACAAAATTTTCATATATGTTGTAGCATTTTCTACATGAAATAGGGCAGAAACAAGTTCTCCACCGTGTAAATAAAAGAGTGTAGCAGCATAACAGCCTGTTAAGGTAGAGAATTTTAAGGATAGATGAATTCTTTCTTTTAAAAGCGAATTGTTTCTTCTTGCAAAAGCATCGCTTACAGCTGGGATTAATACGACAGACAGTGCGTAAGGGATAAAAGACGGAAAGAGTAGTAATGGTACTAAAACACCCGAGATAACTCCATATAGGGTAGTTGCGGCAACACTTGTAATACCAGTTATTGCTAGAGCTTTGATGAAAATAATGGGCTCTAAAAACCATGTAAAAGATCCAAATAATTTACTACCTGACGAAGGGAGAGCAATCGATAAAAGTGGAGAAAGTGGATAAGCGTTTGAAGCTTTTCTAATAGCTTGCTTGGCTTTCCATTTTACATACTTCCATCTCAAATAAAGTAAAGACGCAATCTCTCCAAGTAAAGACATACCCATTGCATAAGCCGCTGCTTCTTTAGGGGAAGCAGAGTGAAGTAGGAGAGGTAATAAAAAAGTAATAAGTAGAATTCGTATTATTTGTTCCATTAGCTGGGAAACAGCCGTTTCTTCAATACGTGCAATTCCTTGGAAGAAACCTTTTAAGATTCCTCCAGCGGCAGCTATTGGTACTATAGCGATGGTGACATAGAGTGTCATTGTAATGGCATCATTCTTCAATAAATTTTCAGAAATAAATGGTGTGACATAAAGGAAAATAGGAGTAAATGCTAGAATAGATATAACAGTGACAATTACCGATGTTCGCATGACGGAAAAATAACTTGAAACTGCATTTCTTGTTCTTAGTTCAGCAATAATTTTGGACATTGCTATCGGTATTCCAAGCTGAATAAGGGACAAAAAGAAAATGAAAGCAGGATAAGCAGTCATATAAATGCCGTAAGCTTCTTCTCCTGTTAAACGGACAAACTGCATGCGATAAATAAAACCTAAAAATTTGGATAAAAAGATGGCGAACATTAACAAAATGGATCCTCTTAAAAAAGTAGACATTTAAACACTTCCTTCTCAAATACAGGAACATCGTTTACAATAACAATATGCTTACTAGTTGGTACATTATTCTTTAGATGAGGTGCGGTATTTTGAAAATCACTTACGAGGAAATTTATTTACATGTACTACCTGCTTTAGAAAGTAAGAAAAGTGAGTTCGAAGTCTATAGATATAAAAAGGTTTCTGAGCAAGATATATGGAATTTTTGTATTACGAAAAAGTGGAAAAAGAAAATTGTGCCAGAAGTGCCCCTTCACCATATTGTGAACGATATACTTTCTATATCTCCAGCAGAGTTTATGACGTTTGAACAAATTGAAAACTCGAAAACATCGAACTGGTTCTCAGAAATAAATCAAGAAGAACTGCAATTATTATTAAATCCAAAAAAAGAAGTTGAATGAGCAATTCGTTATTTGACACTGAGCGCATCGTGTTTCATAATAAATATATTGCGTTTTTTGTAGTTTTAGAAAATATACACATATTTATTTAGTAATTGTATAGCTTCAGGCGACATCCATTCGAAGTGAAATACCAGTCTCATGAGGTGGTTGAGAAACTTCTTCCTCGTATACTATCATTTATTTTGCTACATTCGATGACTATTGAAGCTTATTAGGAGGAAATATACATATGAAAGCTAGAGGGCGCATAGTAGCGTTTTTGTTACTCATCGTTATTTTTGCAGGGACAATCAGTCCTACTGTTGCAGGTGTCTTAAATAACATTAAACTTGGTTTAGATTTACAAGGTGGATTTGAAGTTCTTTATCAAGTTGAGCCTTTAAAAGGTAAAGAAGACCAAAAAATTACGGAAAAAGTTGTAACAGATACGGCAGCTGCTTTAGATAACCGTATTAACGCATTAGGTGTAAATGAACCTAGCATTCAAGTTGAAAGTGGAAATCGTATTCGGGTTCAACTTGCTGGAGTAGAAGATCAAAACAAAGCACGCGAACTTCTATCTACCGAAGCAAACCTTACTTTCCGTGATTCAGATGATAATATTATGCTGGATGGGAATGATTTAAAACAAGGTGGAGCAAAAGATGCTTTTAATCAACAAGGGCAACCAATTGTAACACTAAAATTAAAGGACGCTAACAAATTTGCAGAGGTTACTTCTGAATTAGCTGCAAAACCTGCTCCATATAATGTTTTAGCTATCTGGTTAGATTATCAAGATGGAGATTCATATGCGGCAGAGATTTTAAAAAAGGATCCTAAATTTATTTCTGCACCAAGAGTTTCACAAAGAATTAGCTCAGATAGTGTAGAAATTTCAGGTTCATTCACTGTAGAAGAGACAAAAAGTTTAGCAGGTATATTAAATGCAGGAGCATTACCTGTTCAGTTAAAGGAAATATATTCCACATCTGTAGGAGCGCAATTTGGATCTCAAGCATTAAGTAGTACAATATTGGCGGGTATTATAGGGGTTGCAGCGATCTTTATTTTCATGCTTTTCTACTATCGCTTACCTGGTTTAGTTGCTGTTATTTCATTAGTTGTGTATATTTTCTTAATCCTTGTAGTATTTGATTGGATTAACGGTGTGTTAACACTTCCAGGTATCGCAGCAATTGTCCTCGGAGTGGGGATGGCCGTAGATGCCAATATCCTGACCTATGAGCGGATAAGGGAAGAATTACGAGTTGGTAAATCCGTTAAAAAGGCTTTTGATACTGGAGCAAAAGAGGCATTCACAGCTATTTTTGATGCGAATATTACAACGCTTTTAGCAGCAGCAGTGCTATTCTTCTTTGGTACAAGTTCTGTAAAAGGTTTTGCAACGTTGTTAATCATTAGTATTTTAGTCGTTTTCATCACAGCAGTATGGGCTTCAAGAATATTGTTAGGGTTACTTGTAAACAGTGGATATTTTGATAATAAGCCTGGGTGGTTTGGTATTCCGAAGAAACGCATTCATCCTCCTGAAGAGGAAGTGGATACCCTTGACTTATCTACTAAGTTTGATCGTATTGACTTTGTTCATAATCGTAAAATATTTTATACTTTATCGATTGTCTTAACAATTGCAGGTATAATTCTGTTGAGTACTATTCACCTAAACTTAGGAATCGACTTCTCAAAAGGGACCCGAGTTGAACTTCAATCAACAGAGACATTAACGAAAGAGTTTGTTGCGGAAAAAATTGAAAAAATTGGCTTACCTTCTGAAGATATTGTTCTTTCTGGAGATAAAAGTAACGTAGCGGTCATTCGTTATAAACAAGACTTTACACAAGATGAAATAAAAAAATTAAAAACGGAAATGACTCAACAGTTCGGCATAGACCCAAATGTTAGTAGTGTTTCTCCTACAGTAGGTAAAGAGTTGGCGAAAAATGCAATCAAGGCACTTCTTATAGCGGCCTTAGGTATCGTTATTTACGTGGCATTCCGCTTTGAATGGAGAATGGGGTTTGCATCGATCATTTCATTAGTCCATGATGCATTCTTAATGGTATCTATTTTTAGTATTTTACGTTTAGAAGTAGATATAACATTTATCGCAGCTGTCTTAACGATTGTCGGTTACTCGATAAATGATACAATTGTTACATTTGACCGTATTCGTGAAAACTTACATCGTAGCAAAAAGATTACAACAGAAGAAGAACTTGCGACGATTGTTAATAAGTCTTTAAGACAAACACTTGGTCGTTCTGTGAATACCGTGTTAACCGTTATTTTAGTAACTGTAGCACTTCTAATATTTGGTGCAGAAGGTATTCGAAACTTCTCGATTGCTTTATTAATTGGTTTAATTGCTGGTACGTATTCTTCTATCTTTATCGCAGCTCAAATATGGTTTGATCTAAAAGTGAAAGAATTACGTAAAACTGGTGGAATTGAAGTGAAAAAAGAAGAAAAAAAATGGGGTTCTGATGAGCCTGTCGTATAATAGTTAGTTTTCCAATTTGGTTGTCAAATGGATGGAGCAGGGTATATCATGTATATATTCTGTTCCATTTTTTTATGAAAATTAGAAAGAGGTGCTGAAGTGAAATTTCAATGGTCATTATTATTTGGATTATTATTCGCTCTGATGATTGCATTATTTGCTGTTTATAACGTAGGCGCAGTTCCTGTGGATTATGTATTTGGAACAGCAGAGTGGCCGCTGATCTTGGTCATTTTAGGTTCTGCACTTTTAGGAGCGCTGCTTAGTGGTTCTGTTGCAATATATCGCTCATTTGTTCTTTCGCGTAAAGTAAAACAATTAGAGAAAGAGCTAGGAAAGAAAGAGGCATTTATCGGATCACTTCAAACTGAATTAGGTGTACAGCAAGAAAATCGTATTAGTGGTGCTGGGGATTCAGTTATTGTAAAAGACGAAAATGAGCCGATTTAAACAGAAAACCTTTTGGCAAATGTCAAAAGGTTTTTTTTCCATCAAGCTATATCACTTCTTGTAGTATAATAAAGTCTGAGGAAGTGAAAAAATGATTCAATCAAAGAAAAGATGGTCTATTTCGAGACCAGATGATAAACTCGTTTCTACTTTTGAAAAAGAACTATCTATACCTCGAGTATGCGCAAAAGTTTTAGTTTCAAGAGGCTTTCAGACAATACAGGAAGCAAATAGTTTTTTACACTTAACGGAAGAAAATATACATAATCCATTTCTACTGAATGGGATGGATCATTTAGTAGAACGTGTCCATAGAGCAATCGATCGACAAGAAAGAATTATGGTATATGGGGACTATGACGCAGACGGAATTACGAGTACTACAGTAATGATGAAAACACTTTTATCATTAGGGGCAGATGTAATTTTTAAAATTCCCAATCGATTTATTGATGGCTACGGACCGAGCGAGCGCTTATTTCAAGAGGCGTTTGACGAAGGGGTTAAACTAATAATTACTGTCGATAATGGTATTTCAGGGCTCAAACAAATTCAATTTGCAAAAAGTCTTGGGATGGACGTCATTGTCACTGACCATCATGAACCAGGGGAAGAACTTCCGGTAGCAGATATTATTATACATCCTGGACTTGAGGGTACTACTTACCCATTTCCACATTTAGCTGGAGTAGGTGTGGCATTTAAGGTAGCACATGCACTAACTGGAGAAATTCCGACAGAGTTATTTTATTTAGTTGCTATCGGTACTATTGCGGATTTAGTGTCATTGACCGATGAAAATCGTTATTTTGTTCAAAAAGGTATAAAACAAATGAAACGAGCAAATTCTTTAGCAATAGAAGCACTTGCGAATGTTAGTGGAGTGGAAATTTCAACCATAAACGAAGAGTCCATCGGATTTATGTTCGGTCCTCGTATAAATGCGGTTGGAAGACTAGGGGAAGCATCCCCAGGAGTAGAATTATTTTTAACAGACGAACAAACGCATGCATTATCGATCGCTAACATGTTGAATGAGAAGAATAAAGAACGTCAAGCAATTGTTAAACAAATTACAGATGAAGCTGTAGCAATGATTGAGAAAGAGAACATCTTAGCTGGACCAAGTGTTATTGTAGTAGGTAAAAATGATTGGAATCCAGGTGTATTAGGTATCGTAGCATCGAAACTTGTAGAAAAATATTATCGACCGGCAATTGTGTTAGGAATCGATGAAGAAAAACAGCTTGCAAAGGGCTCTGCTAGAAGTATTGAAGGATTCCATATGTATAAAGAACTTGCGAAAAATGGTGATATAATTCCTCATTTTGGTGGGCATCCCATGGCGGCAGGTATGACTTTTCCTCTAGAGAATTTAGAGGAATTTAAAAATAGATTACAAGCTCAAGCGAAAGAATGTTTGACAGATGAACAGTTAATACCTGTTGTTTTAATTGACGTGCCACTTGAAATGCATGAAATTACAACAGAAGCTATTGAATCTTTACAAAAACTTGCTCCATTTGGAATGGGCTTTGCAAAACCGGTCTATTGCATAGAAAAAGTGGAAGTTGCGTCCGTTCGGAAAATTGGTTCTGCGCAAAATCATGTGAAGATGGAGCTTAAACAAGACACAAGTGTGTTAGATGCAATTGGTTTTGGAATGGGTGAATTAGCAGATGAAATTTCACCAACAGCTAAACTTTCGTTTATAGGTGATTTACAGATTAATGAATGGAATGGCCTTAAAAAACCTCAGCTAATGATTCAAGATGTCAAAACAAATGATTGGCAGCTATTTGATATTCGGGGAATTCGTCAAGTGAATCGCTGGCTTCCAATGATTTCACTTGAAAAAAATATATTTGTTGCCTTTCATGAAGCAACTATTTCTCATTTCTCCACATTTATCAAAGAGAAGATTTGGCAGTATACGGACGTGATCGAGCAGCAAATAAAATCTGACTATGTAACATTACTAGATTTGCCTGCGGATGAAACTTTGTTGAATAAACTACTCGAATACCATGATTGGTCAAGGATATATGCGCATTTCTACGCAGAGGATTCTACTTATTTTGAAGGCATTCCATCTAGAGATCAATTCAAGTGGTATTTTTCTTTTTTAGCGAAACGCAAAACATTTGCTTTAAAGCAACATATCCATGAGCTGTCCAAACAAACTGGTTGGAGTCAAAATACAATTAATTTTATGTCAAAGGTGTTTTTTGAACTTAATTTTGTTAGAATAGACAATGGGATGTTGGTTTTGAACGATCATCTGGCTAAAACAGATTTATCTGAAGCACCAGCCTATAAACAAAGAGCGAAAAAGATAGAACTTGAACATAAGCTATTATACGCCCCGTATATGGAGCTGAAACAATGGTTTGAAGAGCGAAAAGCAGTACAAACCGTTCCTGAGGAGGAGCAAGTATGGATTTAAAGCAATATGTAACAACTGTCGAAGATTGGCCAAAACCGGGTATTAGTTTTAAGGATATTACAACAATTATGGATAACGGCGAAGCATATAAATATGCAACAGACCAAATTGTCGAGTATGCGAAAAAAGTAAATGCTGATATTATTGTAGGACCAGAAGCGCGTGGATTCATTATTGGATGTCCGGTTTCGTACGCACTTGGAGTTGGTTTTGCTCCTGTACGAAAAGAAGGCAAACTTCCTCGAGAAGTCATTCGTGCTGAATATGGTTTAGAATATGGTAAAGATGTTTTGACCATGCATAAAGACGCAGTTAAACCAGGGCAAAAGGTATTAATCGTAGATGATTTACTTGCAACTGGTGGAACAATAGAAGCAACGATTAAACTAGTGGAAGAACTAGGTGGAGTTGTAGTTGGTTGCGCTTTTTTAATCGAGTTAACATACCTTGATGGTAGAAACAAATTAGGTAACTACGATATTTGTACTTTAATGCAATACTAAATATCGAACCAGGCGGATGAGAAATGCTTGCATTCAGTCTGTGAATACACCTCCGAACTCATTTATTGATTTCAAACTAGGGTGGACTTTACAAGTCCATCTTTTTTTATATACAATATAGCTTATATACTATTCTAGAAATATAACGAAATCAGGTGATTTAGCATGGCAAAAGATCAAGTGAAGACAGCAGAAGATGTTTTCGATACACTCTCCACGTATATGAACGGAGAGCATGTTGAATTTGTCAAAAAAGCATATAATCTAGCAGAGCATGCTCATCGAGAACAATTTCGTAATTCTGGTGAACCATATATTTTACATCCAATTCAGGTAGCCGGAATTCTTGCTGATCTTCAAATGGATCCAGAAACAGTTGCTGCTGGCTTTTTACATGATGTTGTGGAAGATACGGAATATGCACGGGAAGATATCGTTCGGGAGTTTAATGAAGAAGTTGCACTATTAGTCGAAGGTGTGACAAAACTCGGCAAAATTAAATATATGTCGAAAGAAGAACAGCAAGCAGAAAATCATCGTAAAATGTTTATCGCAATGGCTCAAGATATACGCATTATATTAATTAAACTTGCGGATCGTCTACATAATATGCGTACACTAAAACATTTACCTGAAGAAAAACAACGTCGTATTTCGAATGAAACGTTAGAAATATTTGCCCCTCTAGCCCATCGATTAGGGATATCTGCAGTTAAATGGGAGTTAGAAGATACATCCCTTCGTTATTTAAATCCACAACAATATTATCGAATTGTAAATTTTATGAAGAAAAAACGTACTGAGCGTGAGTCATACTTAACAAATGTTATGAATGATATTCGGCTTCAACTAGATGAGATGGAAGTTGATGCAGATATATCAGGTAGACCAAAGCATATTTATAGTATTTATCGAAAAATGGTTGTCCAAAATAAACAGTTCAATGAAATTTATGACTTACTAGCTATGCGAATTATCGTGAATAGTATAAAAGATTGTTATGCTGTTTTAGGTGTTATTCATACGCTATGGAAACCTATGCCAGGTCGATTTAAAGACTATATTGCGATGCCGAAACAAAATTTATATCAATCTCTTCATACAACTGTAATAGGACCAAACGGAGACCCACTAGAAGTTCAAATCCGAACGGAAGAAATGCACAATATTGCAGAATTCGGAGTTGCAGCACATTGGGCATATAAAGAAGGAAAAAAAGTGGAAGTAAACAAACAAACAATTGATTCTAAACTAACCTGGTTTAGAGAAATCCTTGAATTTCAACAGGAATCATCGAATGCAGAAGAGTTTATGGAATCATTGAAATTTGATTTATTTTCCGATATGGTTTATGTGTTTACTCCTAAGGGTGATGTAATTGAACTTCCTGCTGGTTCTGTTCCAATTGATTTTGCCTATCGTGTTCACTCAGAAGTTGGTAATAAAACAATCGGTGCGAAAGTAAATGGTAAAATGGTTCCGCTTGATACCAAGCTAAAAACAGGAGACATTATAGAAGTATTAACTTCTAAACAATCATTTGGTCCAAGTCGTGACTGGGTAAAAATTGCTCAATCCTCTCAAGCGAAAAATAAAATTAAACAGTTCTTTAAAAAACAACTTCGTGACGAAAATGTGATAAAAGGTAAAGAACAAGTTGAAAAAGAAATTAAAGCACAAGAGTTTGAATTGAAAGAAGTATTGACTGCCGAAAATATTAAAAGAGTTTGTGAAAAATATGCATTTGCCGGGGAAGAGGATTTATACGCTGCAGTAGGTTTTAATGGAATTACAGCCCAACAAGTAGTAAATCGTTTAGCTGAGAAAATGCGTAAAAAACGTGATCAAGAAGAAGCGTTAGAAAAAATTACCACTGAAATGAAAGCCCCCGTTGTTACAAAGTCAACTGAGTCTGGCGTTATTGTAAAAGGGATAGAAAATTTACTTATTCGTCTTTCCAGATGTTGTAGTCCAGTACCAGGGGATGAAATAGTTGGTTTTATCACGAAAGGCAGAGGTGTATCGGTACATCGTGCAGATTGTCCGAATGTACAAAATGATGAGTCCCAATCACGAATTATAGAAGTGGAATGGGAGCAGACAGATACATCCGTGAAAAAAGATTATCAAGTGGATATCGAGGTATCTGCATTTGACCGACCTGGCTTATTAAATGAAGTGTTACAAGTTGTAAATGAATCGAAGACACATATTGCAGCTGTTACTGGAAAATCAGAAAACGATATAGCAACTATTCATTTGACGATTAAAATTACAAATATTGCTCATTTGCATAAAGTGGCCGATCGTATAAAGCAATTGCCAGATGTATATTCGGTTCAACGTATTATTAATTAAAGGGGTTTTCTTAGCATGAAGGTTCTACTTCAACGATGCAAAAATGCTTCTGTTACAGTGGATGGTAAAGTAACTGGTTCCATCGACCACGGGTATTTATTATTAGTCGGTATTACAACAACAGATACCGAAAAAGAAATAAGTTATTTAGTGGATAAAATTACTGGGTTACGTCTATTTGAAGATTCAGATGGTAAAATGAATCACTCTATTACCGAAAGTGGGGGTTCCATACTTTCCGTTTCTCAATTTACATTATACGCAGATACACGTAAAGGTAGGAGACCAAGCTTCATTGATGCTGCACGTCCAGAGGTTGCAAAGCCATTATGGGAACTTTTTAATCATCAGTTACGCGATAAAGGATTTGTTGTAGAAACTGGCGTCTTTGGCGCTATGATGGATGTTACTTTTACAAATGATGGACCTGTGACAATCATGTTAGAAGCCTAAGCGAATTGTAAATCCACCTTATCTTTACATTTCTCTGCGCGCATTGTACTAAACATTAGCTTACACTATTACAGCTAGAAAAAAGGAGCGTAAAGTGACTGGATCACTTCACGGTCCTTTTTTCTGTAATCGATTATACTTCCGTTCTAATTAATAAGAAAAACCGGGCAAAAAGATGTCCGGTACTTTTAAGAAGAGTAGCATTTGAATGACGTTGCTTTCCGCTACGGCGGACGCTTTTCGCGGGCATGGCTTCAGTCTCCTCGTCACTGCGTTCCTGCGGGGCCTTTCGTTTCTCTTTCAGTGCACTAAACATCTGCTATTCCCGCAGAAGTCGTCGCCTGCGCACCAATCAACTAGTATGTATGGGGAGAATTATAATTGCTTAGTAAGATAGATGACATGTAAATCCTATGGACATTAGTTAGAGAACTATATTTTATCCGGATGCACAAAATTTCACCAAAATTTTAAAAAGCAATAGTATTTCGTATTCAGCAACGATTACAGGATTCATGATCACTACGTTTACTTAAACTAATTCTATCCTCTTAGCGATAGCTGGGCTAAATCTTCTTGTCTGATACTACTCACTTAATGGATTAAAGTGAAAGGTGGCGACTCCAGACGGAGGCCAACAGGATGTTGGTCACGAAGGCGTTGCCACACGATGTGGCGCTCTTAGCCTTCGATCCTCGGAGACAGATTAGCCATCACAACGAACGCTTCCACCTGAAAAGGAAATCCGCGGCATTATTTAATTCTTTAAAGTACTATGAACACTGGCTTCGCAGGACGATAATCAAAATACATATTATCTCTAAAAAAAGACTGTAGGCAAACTCAGTTTTTATCGAGTTTGTCTACAGTCTGATTTATAACAACCTTTTTGGGACATTACAGCTTAGTTTATTTGTGCATCAAAATAATTGATCACTCCGTTGTATATTCCACGAGTTGCCTGTTCTCTAAATTGTGCGGTAGTCAATTGACGTTCCTCAGATGGATTACTTAAATAACCTAACTCTATTAATATTGCTTTTTGTTTATTTTCTCGAAGAACTAAATAGTTTCCTTGTTGTATTCCACGATCATTCAGTGAAACCATGTCACCAAGCTCTTTATGCACATAAGAAGCAAGTTCTTTCTGATAATTGTGCATGTAATAGGTCGTAAAACCATGAACAGAACTGTTTTCGATTGCATCATAATGAAGACTAATAAAAGCATCAGCTGCAGCCTGGTGAGCAATAGAAACACGTTTACGAAGATCTACATATACATCAGACTCTCTAGTCATCATGACATTTGCACCAGCTGCTTGCAATTTAGAAGCCAATAACTCTGCGGTTAAGAGAGTGATATCTTTCTCATCTGTACCTAGTGCGCCCGTTGTACCACGGTCATTTCCTCCATGGCCAGCATCAATAACTAGTGTCAGTCCTTTTAACGTACCCTTTTCTCGCTTTGCTAATGGTTCTTTAGTAGAAGTTGGTAAAGTATCATTTGAAGAAACAACCCAGCTAGCTACATAAGCTATCGTATTATTCGTCAGTTCAATTTTATACCAATCATCTATTTTTTCTAAAACGGTAAATGATTGACCAGCATCTACACGATCAACAACGTCACTACTTGTGGTGCTTTGAGATCGTAAATTAGTTCCGTTATATAGAATTTTAATTGTTTCATTTGGAGTAGTTGTAATTGACTTGGATGGCTTTGGCTGTTCTGTATAGCTGCCATAAAAACTATAAACCCATCCTTTTTTCCCATTTTCTAATTGGATTTTCACCCAATTATGATTTTTTTCAATTATTGGGAACGACTCATCTTTTAATACTTGTCCAATATTTTTGGAAGAAAGATCTGCTTTTGAACGAACATTTAACACATCAACGGAAACTAAAAAAAATTCTCCTGTAGAAAAAGTCTCTACTTTAGGCTCGTCCTTGATTACTTGGTCAACAATCGTAACATACTCGCTATGTATCCATCCTTTTTGATCGTTGAAGAGTATTTCTATCCAATCCCCCTCTGTTTTAAAGGCTGAGATTTGACTTCCTTCTTGTAATTGACCAATTACTGCTGAAGATAAAGACGGCTCCGATCGCACATTTAATTTGTTTACTTTGGAAACAACCTGCTTATTGGTCATTTCAATTGATTCAGACTTCGTGTACCAGCTAGCAACCCATCCCGTAGAGTTACCAAATTTAATATGAAGCCAGTCACTTTCTTTTCCAATTACAGTAAGCTTGTCATTTTGTCCGACAGTGCCGATAATATCGTATGTAAGACCAGGACCAGAACGAACTTTAAGGGAAGAAATATTTACGGTCACTTCATTTTCTTGTGCATACACATGAATGATGGGAATAATTAGTGCAATAGTAAGAATGAAAATTGTCATTTTATGCATTAGTTTGTCGATCATTGAATCCCTCCTAATCCTATTGTAAATATTCTGTCATAAAATTTCTACCTTTTATTGAAAAGGGTTGACTTATTTCATTCCTGTCATTAAGATAAGGTATAATTAAAAATCAAAATCAAGCCGATGACCGAAAAAGTAACTGTTTTCAACGGATGAAAAGAGAAGGAAAGACGTGGCTGAAATCTTTCCTACATACGCACTCAGTGAACAACATTCGAGAGGTTTTTTGTCGAAAGAGATATTCTTTAGTAGGCAGAAACGGTACTGGTCGTTATCCAGAAAAGAGAGGGTCAATTATTTTTGGCCAACTAGGGTGGAACCGCGGAAGCTAATACAAGCTCTCGTCCCTTGCTATTTAGCAAGGGATGAGGGCTTTTTTATTTGCAATAGAAAGGGGCAATTGCCATGGACATTAAAGTACCTAGAGGAACACAAGATATTTTGCCATCAGAAACAGGCAAATGGCAAGTAGTGGAAGAGTTAATACGTGAAACATGTAGTCTGTATCAATACAAAGAAATACGGACTCCGATTTTTGAACATACCGAATTATTTACAAGAAGTGTAGGAGATACTACTGATATTGTGCAGAAAGAAATGTATACATTTCAAGATAGAGGTGATCGTTCCTTAACGTTAAGACCTGAAGGAACAGCTTCAGCAGTACGTGCATTTGTGGAACATAAGATGTTTGGTTACCCGGATCAACCGGTAAAATTATATTATATGGGACCGATGTTCCGTTATGAGAGACAGCAAGCGGGAAGATATAGACAATTTGTTCAGTTTGGTATAGAAGCCATTGGTAGTGCGGATCCGGCAATTGACGCGGAAGTAATTTCTCTCGCAATGGCTGTTTATCAAAAAGCTGGACTCAAAAAGCTAAAACTTGTTATAAACTCGCTAGGTGATACAGAGAGCCGAATTACACACAAAAAAGCGCTAGTTGATCATTTTGAGCCGCATATAGAAAATTTTTGTTCCGATTGTCAAAATAGATTACAAAAAAATCCTCTTCGCATTTTGGACTGTAAAGTGGATCGCAACAATTCATTAATGGCAACTGCCCCTTCTTTAGCAGATTATTTAAATGAAGAGTCAGCAGCTTACTTTGAAAAAGTAAAAGAGTATTTGTCCATTTTGAACATTCCATTTGAAGTAGACCCTAATTTAGTTAGAGGGCTTGACTATTATAATCACACAGCATTTGAGATTATGAGTGCTGCTGAAGGTTTTGGTGCTATTACAACACTTGCTGGAGGGGGACGCTACAACGGGCTTGTAGAAGAACTTGGTGGGCCAGATTCGCCTGGTATTGGTTTTGCAATGAGTATTGAACGACTTCTGCTTGCAGTGGAAGCGGAAAATAATAAATGGGCAGATCTTTCTAATCTAGATGTATATTTAATCGGTATGGGTGAGACTGCGAAGAAAAAAACAGTCGAGCTTACAAACGTATTTCGACAAAATAATATTACAGCAGAAATGGATTATTTAGATAGAAAAATCAAAACCCAAATGAAATCAGCGGATCGCCTAAAAGCAAAATTTGTGCTTGTTATTGGTGAGGATGAAATAGAAAAAGAAAGTGCAATGCTGAAAAATTTATCGAATGGAGAACAACAGCTTGTTCCGTGGAATGAATTAGTAGAAAAACTGAAAAATAGCATTTAAGCTTGAGTGGAGGAAGTATTATGAAAAGAACACATACTAGTGGCGAATTAAATGAACATCTTATTGGAGAATCAGTACAATTAATCGGTTGGGTACAAAAACGAAGAGACTTAGGTGGGCTAATATTCGTAGATGTAAGAGATCGTTCTGGTCTTGTGCAAGTAGTTTTTAACCCGGAAATTTCGGAAACTGCTATTCAAATCGCGGAAAAAATCCGTAATGAATTTATCATCGAAGTACATGGGACGGTAGTTGCACGTGCAGTAAATCAAGTAAATCCAAATATGTCTTCTGGTTCTATAGAAGTTCATGCAACAGAAATAGTTATTGTTAATGAAGCAAAAACCCCTCCTTTTGCTATTGAAAATCAGACAGATGCTGGAGAAGATATTCGATTAAAATATCGTTACTTAGATTTAAGAAGACCAGTTATGTATGACACTTTTAAAATGAGATCAGATATTACTAAAACAGTGAGACGTTTCTTAGATGATGAAGGGTTTTTAGAGGTGGAAACACCTATTTTAACAAAATCTACTCCAGAAGGAGCACGTGATTATTTAGTTCCTAGCCGTGTGCATGGAGGAGAATTTTATGCCTTACCACAGTCTCCACAGTTATTTAAGCAAATGTTAATGGTATCTGGATTTGAAAAGTATTACCAAATTGCTCGATGCTTCCGCGATGAAGATTTACGTGCAGACCGTCAACCAGAATTCACACAAATCGATATGGAAATGAGTTTTCTATCGATGGATGATATTCTCGAGATGAATGAACGCATGATGAAAAAGATCATGATGGATGTAAAAGGTGTAGATGTGACAATTCCTTTCAATCGGATGGACTATGATGAAGCAATGGATCGATTCGGTTCTGATAAACCAGATGTTCGTTTCGGATTAGAATTAGTTGACCTATCTGAAATCGTGAAAGAAAGTCCATTTAAAGTATTTGCTTCTGCAGTTGAAAATGGAGGTCAAGTAAAAGCAATCAATGTAAAAGGTGCAGCTGATAACTATTCCAGAAAAGATATCGATGCTCTTGGTGAATTTGCAGGAGTATACGGGGCAAAAGGTCTTGCATGGTTAAAAGTCGACGAAGAAGGTCTTAAAGGACCTATCGCTAAGTTTTTCGAAGGAGAAGCTGCTACGGGCTTAATCGGAAAATTGGAAGCATCTTCCGGAGACTTACTATTGTTTGTAGCGGACAAAAAATCTGTAGTAGCAGATGCGTTAGGTGCACTTCGATTAAAACTTGGGAAAGAGCTAGGCTTAATTGATGAAAGCCGATTTGAATTTTTATGGGTTGTCAATTGGCCGTTATTTGAATACGACGAAAAAGAAGGGCGTTATTATGCAGCTCATCATCCATTTACGCGACCATTCGACGAAGACCTTACTTTAATGGACACAGATCCAAGTAAAGTACGTGCTCAAGCTTATGACCTAGTTTTGAATGGTTACGAGCTTGGTGGAGGTTCACTTCGTATTTATTCAAGAAATGTCCAAGAAAAAATGTTTGAGATTCTTGGTTTCTCGGATGCAGAGGCTAAAGCGCAGTTTGGATTCTTAATGGAAGCATTTGAATATGGAACACCACCACATGGCGGTGTAGCATTTGGTTTAGATCGATTAGTAATGCTTCTTTCTGGAAGTACAAACTTACGCGATACAATTGCTTTCCCTAAGACTGCAAGTGCAAGTTGCTTGTTAACACAAGCACCTAGTCCAGTAGCTACAGCCCAACTTAAGGAATTAAGCCTAAATGTTTTTGTTCAGAATAGTTAAATAATAACGCAATGTAATTATTGATGTTTCAAAAAACATGTGCTATTATACAAGTAATACGAATCCTGATGTGTTCGCAGCATGCCAATCAGTTTTGACCGAACAATTAAATCGTCGGGAGTCTAACTTTTATTATGTATGACATGCCCTTCAACGGGACGCCAGAAATAGTAAAGAGGACACCCACCTGCTACTTGCGGGTTCAAAACGATACGCTCTATTTGTCGGCACGATCGGGATTCGTCCTAATTCAATTTTAATCCCTCTAGCAAGAAATGCTGGGGGGTTTTTCATGGCAATAGAAATAAATACTTTTCTACATAATGATTTTCATTTCCAATGGTCGCATCAGGGAAGCTCCCTTTGCATGGCTTAGCGAGACTTTTCACGTTTTTAAAATTATTAATCCGACTAATCTGATATAAATGGAGTGTTTTAAAATGTTACATCAATTTTCAAGAAATGAACTTGCAGTTGGGACAGAAGGAATCAATTTATTGAAGAATACGACGGTTGCTATTTTAGGTGTTGGAGGAGTAGGATCGTTTGCTGCAGAAGCTTGTGCCAGAAGTGGCGTCGGACGGATAATATTAGTCGATAAAGACAATGTAGATATTACCAATATTAATCGTCAATTAGTGGCATATATCTCTACCGTTGGACGTTCTAAGTCAGAAGTAATGAAAGAGCGTATTGCGGATATTAATCCAGCTTGTGAAGTAATTGATATGCATATGTTTTATACAGATGAAACGTATGAACAATTTTTTGCTATGAATATTGATTATGTAATTGATGCTTCGGATACAATTATCTATAAGATTCACTTGATGAAAGAATGTTTATCGCGAGGGATTAAAATAATCTCCAGTATGGGTGCAGCAAATAAAACGGACCCAACTCGTTTCAAAATAGTGGATATATCGAAAACACATACTGATCCAATTGCAAAAATCATTCGAACAAAACTTCGCAAAGAAGATCGTATTACAAAAGGAATTCCTGTTGTCTTTTCAGATGAAAGCCCTATAATTGTTCGCGAAGATGTAGTTGAGACGGTGGGGAAACCAGATGCAGCAATTCGTAAAGCAAAAATGCCGCCATCTTCGAATGCATTCGTTCCATCTTCCGTAGGTTTAATTTGCGCAAGTTGGGTAATAAATGACATAACAAAATCAATTCCTATTAATCGCGTGCAATAATTAGTTGAAATATTTTCCTTATAGCCTATACTATAATTAAAGCAATTACAATAGTGACCAACTGAGGAGGGGATAAAAATGACTGAAACAAACAACCAAGATGCTCCGAAAAAGAAAATGACCTTACAAGAAGCGGTAAAACAAAGACTTGAAGAAAAGAAAAATCAAGCTTCTGGCGGTAAATCAACAGGTAACGGCTCCATAACCAATCAAAAAGCAAAGAGCCAACAGACAAAAAAAGTGAGCAATACTAGAAGAAAAATGGGTGTTTAACCTATCGACTTTATTAGGTTTCTGATAAAAATTCAGCTAAAGATTTTTTAGCTGGATTTTTATTGTTTTGTGAACTATAAATTGTGACGCTGTGAATATTTTTTGCATGGATCAACTCTTTTAAAGAAAGATACGAACGAACGTCAGTATAGATCTCCGAATATTCCCCGGGTAATACTGTGGCTTCTCTTTAGACCACGGCACTCGGTGAAATGTATAAATGAATCAGTGGGTAGATAATTAGATTTGGTGGAATTTGAGGAAATAGATAATATCTATTGATTAAGAAGTGCTGAGCGGACGAAATTGTATCTTCGTCCGCTTTTAAAAGAATTGGAAAGTATCTAATCTCTCATTAACCAAACCTAATGCACCTTGTTTCTACCTATTTCAAGAGGGCGACGGACAAACATCCGCCACAAGATTACTGAAAAGAGAGGACCTGGAAGTGACGCATTTACTTCCAGATCCTCTCTAAAATTCTTCGTTAATAGTGTAGCTGATGTTTCGTCCAAAGCACTCTGGAAATAGTAAAGACCAGATGCACTTAAAGGACACTAGTATTTTTCTTATTCATTATTTCTCCGTTCTAAACTTCTCCAAACGACTGTAAATAGCTGCAAGACGTTTTTCTTCGCCAGCTTCTATTGGTTTATAAAACTTTGTTCCAACTAAATTATCTGGTAGATAGGTTTGGTTGACCCAGCCACCAAAAGTACCGATTTTATGATTATGCGGATAAATGTATCCTCCGTGCCCAAGGTCTTTTGCTCCAGCGTAATGCGTATCTTTTAAATGGCTCGGGATGTCTCCAGTTTTTCCTTGATGAATACTTGTAATCGCTGTATCTAAAGCAGCATATGCAGAGTTTGATTTCTCTGATAAACACATTAACACTACCGCATTAGCGAGTGGTATACGTGCTTCTGGTAGCCCTAGTCTTTCAGCGGCTTGAATTGCAGCTAGAACTTGTGGTCCAACAGTAGGGTTCGCAAGACCAATATCTTCATAACTCATGACGAGCAATCTTCTCGAAACAGCGACTAAATCTCCGTTCTCTAGTAAATGTGCAAGGTAATAAAGAGCGGCATCTGTATCACTTCCGCGGACCGATTTTTGCAGTGCAGATAAAAGATTATAAAAATGAGATCCTTTTTTATCTCCAAACACGCCGACTCTATCTACTAGACTATTCAATATAGAATCTTCCACTTTTGTCACACCATTTTCTTCAAAGCTTGCGAATATCGTGGATTCTAATAGTGTTAAGGCTTTTCTTGCATCCCCATTTGCTGCTTCTGCTATTTTCTTTCTTTGTTCGATCTTTAGGTCAATTTGCATTCTTCCAAGCCCTTTAATCTTATCCTCCAATGCTCTTTCAAGAAGCATATCAACATCTTCAGCTGTTAAACGCTTTAATTGTTTAATCTCTCCGCAACGGGATCGTATTGCCGGATTTACATCGTGAAAGGGATTTTCAGTTGTTGCACCAATTAGTATAATAGATCCGTTTTCTACATGAGGTAAAAGTGTATCCTGTTGCAGCTTGTTGAATCGATGGATTTCATCTAAAAACAAAATGACTTTCCCGGTTAATCGTGCATCTGCCACGACATCTTCTACATCTTTTTTGCCGGCTTTAGTAGCGTTTAGAGCAACAAAAGGGAGTTTAGTCGTGCCTGCGATTGCGAAAGCAAGTGAAGTTTTACCGACGCCAGGATCACCGTATAAAAGCATAGAAGGGACGTGCCCGTTTTTTATCATTTTATATAAAGCGGTATCTTTGCCTATGACATGCTGCTGGCCTGCTAATTCATCTATTGTTTCTGGTCTCATTCGATATGCTAAAGGTTCATTGCTCAAAATGATCTCTCCTTGTTCAAACATCTGTTCTTTAATTATATCGAAGATTGGTTTAAAAGTCATTTTGGAGTCGTTCTGTCATGTAATTATGCTATACTAGGGAAAGAATTTTTTATGTTTGGTGAAATACCCGGACCCGAATACGCTAAGGCGATTTAGATTTCTAATGAGGTGGAATATATTGAAGTTTTCAACAAAAGGACGGTATGGTTTAACGATTATGATAGCATTAGGCAAACAGTGTGGAGAAGGACCACTTGCACTTCGTCAAATCGCAGCAGACCATAATTTATCGGAAGCATATTTAGAACAAATTGTTTCACCATTACGGAATGCGGGACTTGTTAAAAGTGTTAGAGGTGCATACGGTGGGTATATGCTTTCAAGGGAGCCAAATGAAATCACGGCAGGTGACGTTATTCGTGTACTTGAAGGTCCAATTCAGATAGTAGAAGGAATTGAAGAGGAAGAGTTGCCACAACGCGAGTTATGGATGCGTATCCGAGATGCAGTAAAAAATGTGTTGGATACAACAACTATTGAGGATTTAGCGCAACATACAGATGAAGATCCAGCGAACGCTGGATATATGTTTTATATTTAAGGAGCAGTTTGAAATGACTAGAATATATTTAGATCATGCAGCTACAACCCCTATGGCGGAAGAAGTAATCAAAACATTTACGGTAGAAATGAATAAAGAATTTGGCAATGCCTCAAGTATCCACCAAACTGGAAGAAGTGCACGAAAAAAATTGGATGATTCAAGAAATACCCTTGCTACAAGTATTGGTGCCCATGAAACAGAAATTATCATTACAAGCGGCGGAACAGAAGCCGATAATTATGCTATTTTCGGCACAGCTTATGCACGTAGAATTGAAGGGAAGCATATTATTACGACACAAATTGAGCATCATGCAGTACTTCATGCTTGTGAACAACTAGAACGCGAAGGATTTGAAGTCACTTATCTACCTGTAAATAAAGAAGGAATAATCGATGTTTGTGAATTGAAAAATGCACTTCGAGAAGATACTATTTTAGTTTCAGTCATGTATGGAAACAATGAAGTTGGGTCTATTCAACCGATACATGAAATTGGTGAGTTATTAAATGATCATCCTGCCTATTTTCATACAGATGCGGTACAAGCGTATGGTGGGATTGCTTTAGATGTAAACGATTTACAAGTTGATTTGCTAAGTGTTTCAAGTCATAAAATTAATGGACCAAAGGGAATTGGCTTTTTATATCAACGAAAAGCGATTCATTTGAAACCATTATTATATGGTGGGAAGCAAGAAAGACAGAAACGTGCTGGAACAGAAAATGTACCGGCAGTAATTGGATTTGCAAAAGCTGTTGAGTTAAAACAACAAAATTTAGAATCAACGATCAATTCTTACAAGGAATTGAAAAATGCTTTTCTACACCAACTGGAAAGTAAAGGTGTTGAGTTCACCATCAATGGCTCACTGAAAAACGTTCTGCCCCATGTTATAAACATTAGCATTCCAAAAACAGATGTCGAGACATTTTTAATCCAGCTGGATTTAGCGGGAATTGATGCTTCCAGTGGTTCAGCATGCTCGGCCGGTTCTATTGATCCATCCCACGTCTTAGTTGCTATGTTTGGTGAAAATACACCGGAGCTCCGAAATTCAGTTCGATTTAGTTTTGGTATAAATAACACAGTGGAGCAGGTAAGAGAAGCAGCAAATAAAATAAGTAAAATTATTCTAGGTTCTTAACGAATAATTGAAATGAGTGAGTAAATTGAAAAAAATAGAAGATACAAGAGTAGTAGTAGGAATGTCTGGTGGCGTGGATTCGTCCGTCGCTGCTTACCTATTAAAAGAACAAGGGTACGATGTCATCGGTATCTTTATGAAAAACTGGGATGATACAGATGAATTTGGCGTCTGTACAGCCACAGAAGATTACGAAGATGTTATTAAAGTCTGCAATCAAATCGGGATTCCGTATTATGCAGTAAATTTTGAAAAACAATATTGGGATAAAGTGTTTACCTATTTCTTGGAAGAATATAAAGCAGGAAGAACACCAAACCCAGATGTAATGTGTAATAAAGAAATTAAATTTAAAGCATTTTTAGAGCATGCATTAGCACTTGGAGCTGACTATTTAGCCACTGGCCATTACGCACAAGTGGAAGTAAGAGAAGGTCAAACAAGAATGCTACGTGGGAAAGACAACAATAAAGACCAAACCTATTTTTTAAACCAGCTAAACCAAGAACAATTAGAAAAAGTGATGTTTCCAATTGGTCATTTGGAAAAGAAAAAGGTACGAGAAATTGCACTTGAACAAGGACTGGCAACTGCAACAAAAAAAGATTCCACTGGAATTTGTTTTATAGGTGAAAGAAACTTCAAAACATTTTTGGGTCAATATTTACCTGCGCAACAAGGCGAAATGGAAACGATGGATGGAAAACCAATGGGCAAACATGATGGACTAATGTATTACACAATTGGCCAACGTCATGGATTAGGAATTGGTGGTTCCGGTGATCCATGGTTTGTCATTGGAAAAGATTTAGCAAGAAATGTATTATTAGTTGGGCAAAACATTAATAATGATGCACTTTTCTCCACGAGTTTAACTGCGACTAATTTATCTTTTACAACCACATTTGACAAGCAAAAAAACTTTGATTGTACAGCTAAATTCAGATACAGACAAGAAGATGTCGGAGTCCAAGTGGAGATACTATCGGATAGTGATGTGTCTGTTATTTTTGAAAAAGCCGTTCGAGCGATCACTCCAGGACAAGCAGTTGTTTTCTATCAAGGGGACGAATGTATAGGTGGAGCCACGATTGACAAAGTATTCAAAGATGGATTGCAACTGGATTATGTTGGCTAATTGGAGGAAGTATATGAATTACAATGAATTAGGAATACAGGCTATTCAAGAAGAAAACTATGAAAAAGCCGTTGAATTATTTACAAAAGCTATCGAAGAAAATCCGGAAGAGGCAATTGGATATATAAATTTCGGTAATTTGCTTGCATCTATGAATGAAAATGAACGAGCGGAAAGATTCTTTCAAAAAGCAATGACGTTAGATGAACATGCAGCTACAGCATACTATAGTCTAGCAAATTTGTATTATGATGCAGAACGTTATGAGGAAGCTGCAAAACTGTATGAAAAAGCTATTTCAAATGGAATTGAAGGTCCAGATTCCTATTTCATGTTAGGCAAAAGCTTTGAAAAAACAGGACAAACAAAGTTATCGCTACCTTATTTACAACGAGCATATGAACTAGACTCGAATGATAGTCAAATAAAGCTAACCTATGCAATAGCATTAGCAAGCTTTGAAATGTTTAAAGAAGCAGAACCAATTTTAAAAGAAATATTAGAAGCAGAAGCTGAAAATGCGGATGCACACTATAATTTAGGTGTTTTATATGCTGTGTCTACTCCAAATACGGAAGCGGCACTTTATCATTTAAAACAAGCATTTACGATACAACCAACTTATGATCAAGCACGCTATGTGCATGATATGATCTCTCTTCGTAATTAACTTTATTCAGCAGAAACATTTGCTGAATGAAGTTAAAGCCCTTGGCGGATGACACAGATTTTGAATTGAGCTAGTTCAATTCAAAACCTGGATGAAAATACGCCAAGGCGAAATTGTTTTACAATCTGGAGGCGTTAGCATGACAAACGAAATGAATAATGAAAAACAATTTATTACGGGTCGTCCTATCGTCTCAATTTTTCACAATCCCCAAAATTTGTTTTCTATTATAAAACTAAAAATTAAATCCACTAATACAACCTACATAGAAAAAGAAATAATTGTGACCGGTTATTTTCCACAACTCGTATTAGAAGAATCCTATAAATTTACTGGACTTGTAAAAAATCACCCTAAATATGGCGTGCAATTTCAAGTAGAGACCTTTCAAAAAGAAGTTCCTGCTACTGAACAAGGTATAGTCCATTATTTATCGAGTGATATGTTTCCGGGAATCGGCAGAAAAACAGCAGAACAAATTGTCAAAAAACTTGGTCAAAATGCCATCAATAGAATTCTAGATGACCCTGCTGTATTGGACATCATTCCAAGATTGGCAGAAGATAAAAAACAAACATTGAGAGCTGTTTTAGAGCAAAATCTAGGTTTAGAAAAAGTGATGATTCAGTTGAATGAATGGGGGTTCGGTCCCCAAATCGCGATGAAAATATATCAAGCTTACCGAGAGGAAACGATAGATGTATTGACAAAGAACCCATATCGCCTTATCGAGGAAGTGGAAGGCGTTGGATTTATTCGGGCAGATGAACTGGGCTATAAACTTGGCATTCAAGGAAATCACCCTGATCGTATTAAAGCTGCCATTTTTCACTTATTGCAATCTGCTTCATTAAGTGAAGGTCATGTATTTTTATACGCGGAGCAATTACTTGAATCTGTTAAAAGATTATTAGAAAGTGCACAAAGAGAAGAAATCACTTTCGAAGCGATAACGAAGTGCTGCTTCGAATTAGCCGAGGAAAGTCGAATTGTTGGGGAAGTGAATCGTTTTTACATCCCTTCACTTTATTTTTCAGAAGTAGGGATAAGTTCTAAAATCGAAACGTTATTGAATGAAAATGATACTCACCATAAATTCCCCCTTGCTGAGATGAAAAAACACCTTGGGGGAATTGAAGAAAGATTAGGCGTCCAATATGCAACAACCCAAGTTAAAGCGATCGAAACGGCTATAAATGCCAGCATGACACTCTTAACAGGTGGACCTGGGACAGGGAAGACCACCGTCGTACGAGGAATAGTTGAATTATATGCAGAACTTCATGGACTTTCTTTAGAACCAAAAGAATGGGCAAAAGATAAAAAACCATTTCCTGTTGTATTGGCTGCACCCACTGGTAGAGCCGCAAAACGTTTAAGCGAATCTACCGGATTGCCAGCAATGACAATCCACCGCTTATTAGGATTTAACGGCCAGGAAGATGCGGATTCTGAAGGAAAAGAAATTGAAGGAAAACTAATTATTATAGATGAAACATCCATGTTAGATACTTGGCTAGGGCATCAATTATTAAAAGCTATTCCTAAAGATGCACAAGTCATTTTTGTAGGGGACCAAGACCAGTTACCTCCTGTTGGACCAGGGCAGGTATTAAAAGATTTATTAGCTTCTAAAAGAATCCCAACTGTTGAATTAATAGATATTTATCGCCAATCAGAAGGTTCTTCTATTATTGAGCTAGCTCACGAAATGAAAAAAGGAACTGTTCCGAAAACGCTGTTAGACAAAACGAAAGATCGTTCATTTATTAAAGCTTCTACAGAACAAATTCCGAAAGTAGTAGAACAAGTGTTGAAAAGTGCTTTAGCAAAAGGACATTCGATAAGAGATATTCAAGTACTTGCACCTATGTATAGAGGGCCAGCTGGTATCGATGCATTAAATAAAATGATGCAAGAAATGGTGAATCCAAATACAGATGGAAAACGAAAAGAAATGGTATTTGGAGAAACGATTTACCGTATTGGCGACAAAGTATTGCAACTCGTCAATCAGCCAGAAAGCAATGTGTTCAACGGAGACATGGGGGAAGTCGTAAGTATTTTCAAAGCCGCTGAAACAGTGGAGAAAAAGGAAATGCTAGTTATTTCGTTTGATGGCAATGAAGTGACGTATGAAAAGAATGATTTGAATCAAATTACTTTAGCGTATTGTTGCTCCGTGCATAAATCCCAAGGTAGTGAATTTCAAACCGTGATTATGCCTGTCACCAGAAGCTATATGAAAATGCTTCGAAGAAATTTATTATATACAGGCATTACAAGAGCAAAGAACTTTTTAATATTATGTGGAGATCCCGAAGTTTTTAAATTTGGAGTAGAACGTACTGATGATTTGCAACGATTAACAACTTTAAAAGATCGTTTAAGCGTCAGTGAGGAAAAGAAGGAAAAAATAGATGAACAGAGAGAAAAAGTTATGGATGAAATAACAACAGAAACAACTTTCTTATCTGCAGAAAATTGCCATTTAATTGATCCGTTAACCGGGATGAATGGAATTTCCCCATATGATTTCTTAGAGATGGATAATTGACATCCGGTCGATAGTTTTTTATAATCAAATGCATAGAGCAAAATGATGACAGAGAAAGTACACTTGTTACCTGAAAAAGAGAAAGATTCCTTGGCTGAAAGAATCTTCAGAAACTAACAAGTTGGAAAGCTACTCTTGAGTGCAGCTAATACCTGCCGTTTAGCCGCGTTAAGGTTACTTGAGAGACACGACATGAATTGTTGTGTAACTAGGGTGGTACCGCGAGAATAACAGCTTTCGTCCCTTTTTTTAGGGATGAAGGCTTTTTTGATTTCATTTTATTCATTTAGGAGGAAAAATGTATGAAACAATTAACAGGTGCTCAAATTAGACAAATGTATTTAGACTTTTTTATCGAAAAAGGACATACCCAAGAACCGTCTGCTCCACTTGTACCAATCAATGACCCATCACTACTATGGATTAATAGCGGTGTTGCTACGTTGAAGAAGTATTTTGATGGGCGAGTAGTCCCAGAAAATCCACGTATTACAAATGCGCAAAAATCCATTCGTACAAATGATATTGAAAATGTAGGGAAAACAGCTAGACATCATACTTTTTTTGAAATGCTTGGAAATTTCTCAATTGGCGATTACTTCAAGAAAGAAGCGATTCATTTTGCTTGGGAATTCCTAACCGATGAAAAATGGATGGCATTCGAAGTTGAAAAATTATCTATAACGATTCATCCCGAAGACGAAGAAGCATATACTATTTGGAAGAATGAAATTGGTATTCCCGAAGAACGTATTATTCGATTAGAAGGAAACTTTTGGGATATTGGAGAAGGTCCGAGTGGTCCTAACTCCGAAATATTCTATGATCGTGGTGAATCATACGGGAATGATTTAAATGATTCTGAATTATATCCTGGTGGAGAAAATGAACGTTATTTAGAAATTTGGAACTTGGTATTTTCGCAATTCAACCATAATCCAGATAATACGTATACACCATTACCAAAACAGAATATTGATACGGGTATGGGATTAGAGCGCATGGCCTGTGTTGTTCAAAATGTACCAACCAATTTTGATACAGATTTATTTATCCCAATTATTCGTCAAACAGAAGAAATCTCTGGGAAATCATACAATACAACGGTTGAATATGATATTGCTTTCAAAGTAATTGCGGACCATATCCGTACCGTTGCTTTCGCTATTGGAGATGGAGCACTACCATCGAACGAAGGTAGAGGATATGTACTTAGAAGATTACTTCGTCGTGCTGTTCGTTTTGCAAAACAATTAGGAGTAGACAAACCGTTTTTATACGAGCTAGTTCCTGGCGTAGGTGAAATCATGAAAGATTTCTATCCGGAAGTAAAAGAGAAGCAAGACTTTATTATGCGAGTGATTAAAACAGAGGAAGAGCGTTTCCATGAAACACTACACGATGGACTATCTATTTTAGAAAAAGTAATAGAAGAACAACGTGAAAAAGGAGAATCCTTCATCCCTGGTACAACAACATTTACGCTTTATGACACATATGGTTTCCCAATCGAATTAACGGAAGAATATGCAGAAGAAGCAAACATGACGGTGGACCATGAAGGCTTTAAAAAAGAAATGGAAGCTCAGCGTAGTCGTGCACGTGCTGCTCGTCAAAATGTGGATTCTATGCAAGTACAATCCGAAGTTTTTAGTAATATTCATGATGAAAGTGAATTTGTTGGCTATGAAACATTATCGATAGCAACGAAAATAACAACTATAATACACGGTGAAGTACTAGCTAAAAGTGCAAATGAAGGGGATGAAATTCAAGTAATCCTTTCCCAAACTCCTTTTTACGCAGAAAGTGGAGGTCAACTAGCTGATCATGGAACAATTGAAAATGAAACGTTTAGAGGTTTTGTAAAAGAAGTTCAAAAAGCGCCAAACGGGCAAAACTTACACACAGTTATCGTTGAATCTGGGGAATTAACAACTGGCGCGGAAGTTACAGCGACAGTGGATCGTATATTACGAAGTCATACAGTGAAAAATCACTCAGCTACCCATTTACTACACCAAGCACTAAAAGATGTACTTGGAACGCATGTAAACCAGGCAGGCTCCTATGTTGGGCCAGACCGTTTACGTTTTGACTTCTCTCACTTCGGACAAGTAACAAAAGAAGAATTAGAGCAAGTTGAACGAATTGTTAATGAAAAAGTATGGGAAAACATCCCTGTTCTTACTGGTTATCATAATATAGAAGAAGCAAAGAGTATGGGGGCAATGGCGTTATTCGGTGAAAAATACGGAGATGTCGTGCGTGTTGTTCGAATGGGTGAATTTTCACTTGAACTTTGTGGTGGTGTGCATGTAAAAAATACATCTGAAATTGGATTCTTTAAAATACTCTCAGAAAGTGGTATTGGAGCTGGGACAAGAAGAATAGAAGCGGTAACTGGTAAAGGTGCATTTGAGGTTGTGAAAGAAGAAGAGCATGCATTATTAGAAGCTTCTAACCTCTTGAAAGCTCAACCAAAAGATTTAGTTACCAAATTGGCGCAAACATTGAATGAATTCAAAAGTATTCAAAGAGAGAATGAATCACTATCTGCTAAGATTGCAAACAATCAAGCTTCGTCTGTTTTATCTTCTGCTCAAACTATCAATGATATTACAGTCCTATCCGTTAAAGTGGAGGCAAAAGATAATAATCAATTACGCCAAATGATGGACGATTTAAAACAAAAACTTGAAAAAGCAGTTATTGTCCTTGGTGCAGTTGATGGAGAAAAAGTAATGATTTCTGCTGGGGTCACAAAAGATATTATCGGTGGAAACTATCATGCTGGAAATATCGTCAAACTTGTTGCAGAGCAGTGTGGAGGTAAAGGTGGAGGTAGACCAGATTTCGCAATGGCGGGAGCAAAAGATGGCAGCAAGCTAGACAATGCTTTAAATTCTGTTTATGAGTATATACGATCTGTTTAACTTTAGGAAAAAGAGAATTCTACTTGGCTTAAGATGCGTTGGAGTCTTATGATTCGTACCATCAATGGCAAAAGTTAGGTGCAATGTTTTTTTACCAACATTAACCATAGGAGTAAATTTACCTAGGTGTATTTGATACTATTTCCAATTTCGGTTATACTGTACAATAGATATGTAAGACTGCCTACTAAAACTGAAAGCGAGGTGCTGATCATGAATTCATTCGATAAAACGATGAAATTTAACTTCCCAGAAGAGTCTATGGAACAGGAAGTAAAACATGTGATGCTACAAGTTCACTCTGCACTAGAAGAAAAAGGATATAATTCAATTAATCAAATTGTTGGCTATCTGCTATCTGGTGATCCAGCTTATATTCCTCGCCATCAAGATGCACGTAATATGATACGCAAATTAGAACGAGATGAAATTTTAGAAGAATTAGTGAAGTTCTACATTAAAAAAAATAATGAGGCTTAAGCATGCGAATAATGGGTTTAGATGTAGGTTCTAAGACTGTCGGGGTTGCAATTAGTGATGCGCTCGGATGGACTGCACAAGGAATTGAAACAATTAAAATTGATGAAGCAAACCTAGAATTTGGTCTTAAACGGATTGATGAACTCGTAAAAGAGCATACCGTCACCGAATTTGTTGTAGGTTTTCCAAAGAACATGAACAATAGTATTGGTCCACGTGCTGAAGCATCGGAACAATATGCAAAGTTGTTAACCGAAAAATTTCACTTTCCAGTTACAATGTGGGATGAAAGATTGACAACAATGGCTGCAGAACGTATGTTAATAGATGCTGATGTTAGCCGTAAAAAACGGAAACAAGTGATTGACAAGATGGCCGCTGTAATGATTTTACAAGGCTTTCTTGATAGAAAAAATAGATGAGGTGACTGCAAATGGACCACGGTCAAGAAAATATTACAGTTGTAGATGAAAATGGAAATGAGCAGCTTTGTAACGTATTATTTACTTTTGAATCAGAAGAATTCGGAAAGTCATATGTTCTTTATTACCCGATTGGTGCTGAGGAAGATGAAAATGAAGAAATAGAAATTCATGCATCTTCTTTCAGCCCTAATGAAAACGGAGAAGATGGAGAATTACTTCCAATTGAGACGGATCCTGAATGGGAAATGATCGAAGAAATGTTAAATACGTTTTTAGATGAAGAAGAAGAGGACGAAGACGAAGACGAAGAATAATTATCATTTAAAAGGAAGGAAAGAGGTCTCCTCATTCCTCCTTTTTCTTTTTGTATAAAGCTAAATGAATCAACTCAAGTAATTTTCTTTTAATAGAAAGGACTACAAAACACACTGTACATAGCAAACCCGAGAAATGCAAGACGCCAGTTGATTTAGCAAATATCTGATATGGAAAAATGGTAAGCTTTTACTTACTTTGATCGTTTAAATGGGATGCTAGGAACTCTGTAGATTTGGCTAGGTGCTTATAAGCAAGTTTTAGGATCGGATAGGCATTGCGAAGGATGCTTATAGCGTCTTTTTAGGTGGGCATGCCTTGGAAGGAGCTTATGAGAGACCAAGTGCTCTTAGAGGGCGCTTGCGCTTTTCCTATTATCTTGTATAATAAAATGGAATTAAAGGGGGAGAACCCGTGGGAAATGAATCCAAAAAAGAAATTATGTTTAACCGAATGAAAAATAAGAAAAAAGAAGTGAAACTTGTTCGACGGATTGTGTTTACTATCACATTATTTCTATTAATTGTTGGTGGAATAGGAGGGTATGTCTCCTATAATTATGTGAAAAGTGCTTTAAAACCATTGGATCCTAATTCTGACAAGGTTGTCAATGTTCAAATTCCAATTGGTTCTGGTTTAGAATCAATTTCCTCTACACTTGAAAAAAACGGAATCATTAAAAATGCAAAGATATTTAAATACTATGCTAAATTTAAGAATGAATCGGACTTTCAAGCAGGAGATTACAATTTAACAAAATCGATGACACTTGATGAAATTATTAAGAGCTTAAAAACAGGCAAAGTATATCGTAAACCACTTTTTTCTATCACTATTCCAGAGGGATTAACGTTAGAACAAATTGGAGCAGTAGTAGAAAAGAAAACGACCTACACAGCAGCGGAATTTTTGGCGCTTGTAACTAATGACGCATTTGTGGATCGAATGATGGTAAAATATCCGAATTTATTAACTGAAGAGATTAAAGGGGAAAACGTACGGCATGCATTGGAAGGATATTTGTTTCCCGCTACATATCCATTTTATGAAGAAAAACCTTCATTAGAAAAAATTGTGGAAACGATGTTAACAAATACAGATAAAACGATGTCTAACTATTCCGAGATTCTACATTCAGAAGAAAAATCCGTTCATTGGTTACTAACATTTTCTTCATTACTAGAAGAAGAAGCGACCGCTCAAACGGACAGAGCATTGATTGCTAGTGTGTTTTATAATCGTTTAAAGGATAAAATGCCTTTACAAACAGATCCAACTGTCTTATACGCACTTGGTAACCATAAGGAACGAGTACTTTTTGAGGATTTAGAAGTGGATAATCCCTACAATACTTATAAATTTCAAGGGTTGCCTCCAGGTCCAATTGCAAATGCTGGGAAATCATCAATAGAAGCAGTGTTAGACCCTTCCAAAACGGATTATTTATATTTCCTTGCGGATAAAACAGGTGAAAATCACTTTTCGAAGACATATGAAGAACATCTTAAAAATGTGGACAAATATCTGAAATAAATAATAGCAGGAGAAGGAACCGTGTTTTATTCCTCCTCCTGCTGTGTTGTGAATAATTGTCGTTTTGCTTTGCAGAAATTACTCTCTAAGTAGGGTAACCGCATAAAATTACGCAAAGACGTAATTGATTTGTTTAAAAAAGGAGTAACTTTTATGGATCCAAAGGAAGATTATATTAAAAAGCTTATAAAACCACGTGCGGATATTTTTATTGAAATGGAACAATACGCAAAGGAACATCATGTTCCAATCATGCAATTAACAGGAATGGAATCATTAATTCACTTGCTTTCGTTGCAAAAACCTAATTCACTTTTAGAACTCGGTACAGCCATTGGTTATTCTTCGATGCGCATTGCATCTAAATTAGAAAATGTAAATATTGTAACGATTGAAAGAGATAAAGAAAAAGTAGTGATTGCAAATCAATTCATCGAGCGAGCAAATTTGCATAATCGTATCCAAGTCATTGAGGGTGATGCGTTGGAAATTTCCGATGATTTGTTTCGGGATACTCATTTTGATGCAATATTTATTGATGCTGCAAAAGGTCAATATAAAAAGTTTTTTGAAAAGTACGCACCATTTTTAAAAGATGGAGGCGTTATTTATTGTGATAATTTATTGTTAAATGGTTTATCCGACCTTCCGATGAGTGAAGTACCGAGAAGGAAAAGAACCATGGTACGAAATCAACATCAATTTACGGAGTGGTTGATAGATCATCCGGACTATGACACATCTTTCCTACCAGTTGGAGATGGCATGCTAATCAGCATAAAGAGGTGAAAAAATGAAAAAGACGGAACTTTTAGTAACTCCTACCAGCATCATTCATATGAAAGAATTAATCCAAGCAGGAGCAGATGCTTTCTTAGTGGGTGAGCAGTTTTTTGGTTTACGACTTGCAGGAGAATTTTCTGTGGAAGATATTGAAGTTGCAACAAAACTAACAAAAGCGCATAATAAAAAAATATATGTAGCGATGAATGGGCTTTTTCATAATGATAAAGTAGATCTATTGGCTCCCTATATCCAAAAAATGCAGAAGATAGGTGTCGATGCAATTGTATTTGGTGATCCTTCCGTTATTATAGCGAGAAGAGAAGCTGGAGTGGCAATTCCTCTTCACTGGAATACCGAACAAACAGCGACCAATTATTTTACTGCAAATTATTGGGGGCAACGTGGCGCAACAAGAGCTGTTCTTGCAAGAGAACTAAGTTTAGATGAAATAGTAGAAGTCAAGGAAAATGCAGAAGTGCAAATCGAAATCCAAGTGCATGGAATGACATGTATTTTTCAATCGAAACGTGCGTTACTAGGTAATTATTTCTTATTTCAAGATAAAGCAATGGAAGTAGAAAATCGCTCCAAAAATAACAATATGTTTTTGCATGATAAAGAACGTTCGAACAAATATCCTATTTATGAGGATCAAAATGGTACTCATATTTTCAGCCCTAACGATATGTGCATGATTGATGAATTAGACGAGCTTTTAGATGCAGAAATAGATAGTTTAAAAATTGATGGAGTTCTACATGACCCAGCATATATCACAACAATAACGGGTTATTATCGTCAAGCGATTGATGCATTTTACGATTCACGATCTGCTTATAAAGAGATCAAAAAAGAACTTTACAAAAAAATAGAAGAAATACAGCCACCACTAAGACCACTTGATACCGGATTTTTCTTTAAAGAAACGGTGTATTAAAGTAAGTGGAAAACGCCTATAGGTGCGACAATAACTGAGTAAAAAGAGAACTTTCTTATCAGTTAAGAAAGGGAAGGTAGCACGTGACAACGAAAATAGATAAAATAAGTGAACAAATTGATGGCAAACGAGTGATCACCAAAAAGCCAGAATTATTAGCACCGGCGGGGAATTTAGAAAAGTTGAAAATTGCTGTGCATTATGGTGCAGATGCTGTATTTATTGGCGGTCGAGAATTTGGTCTTCGGTCGAATGCAGGGAATTTTTCGATTGATGAAATGCGTGAGGGCGTGGAATTTGCAAAAAGTTATGGAGCAAAGGTTTACGTAACAACGAACATATTTGCTCACAATGAAAATATGAATGGCTTGGAAGAATATTTACAAGCTATTGAATCAGCAGGTATAACTGGTATCATTGTAGCGGATCCATTAATTATTGAAACTTGTCGAAACTCTGCTCCAAGATTAGAAATTCATCTAAGTACCCAACAATCTTTATCCAATTGGAAAGCCGTTCAATATTGGAAAGAAGAGGGCTTACATCGTGTTGTGTTAGCAAGAGAAACAAGCGGTGATGAAATACAGCTAATGAAGGAAAAAGTAGATATTGAAATTGAAGCATTTATTCACGGTGCAATGTGTATTGCTTATAGTGGGAGATGTACGCTTTCCAATCATATGACTGCTCGCGATTCTAATCGCGGTGGTTGCTGTCAATCATGTCGTTGGGATTATGACTTGTATGAGCAACAAAACGGTGAGGAGCAGGCTTTATTTGAAGCAAATGACGTACCATTTGCAATGAGTCCTAAAGATTTAAAACTTGTAGAATCCATTCCAAGAATGATCGAATTAGGTATTGACTCATTGAAAATTGAAGGGCGCATGAAGTCAATTCACTATATTGCAACAGTTGTAAGTGTTTACCGTAAAGTAATTGATGTATACTGTGAAGATCCTGAAAACTTCCAAATGAGAAAAGAATGGTTAGTAGAACTTGAAAAGTGTGCTAATCGTGAAACGGACACGGCATTTTTTGAAGGGGAACCAGGTTTCGAACAACAGATGTATGGGGTACATGATAAAAAGCTAGGATTTGACTTTGTAGGTCTTGTACTAGATTACAATGATGAAACCCAAATGGTTACTTTGCAACAACGTAATTTTTTCAAACCTGGGGAAGAAGTGGAATTTTTTGGACCAGAAATTGAAAATGTTCGAGTTGTACTAAAAGAAATAACGAATGAAAAAGGACAAACATTGGATGCAGCAAGACATCCATTAGAAATTGTACAATTCAAATGTCCGGTGAAATTGTATCCAAATAATATGATGAGAAAAGGGATGAAATAATGTCTAGTAGAACCCCTCTTATTATTGGGATTACTGGTGGTTCAGGTTCTGGTAAAACGAGTGTAACAAATGCTATAAGTGAAGTTTTTAAAAACCATTCTGTTGTTGTTATTGAGCAAGATTATTATTATAAAGATCAAAGTCATTTAAAATTTGAAGAACGTTTAAATACAAATTATGATCATCCACTAGCATTTGATAATGACTTACTTATTGAGCATATTCATAATTTGTTAAATAATAAAGCAGTCGAAAAGCCCGTATATGATTATGCACAACATACACGTTCGACAGAAACAATTACAATAGAACCGAAAGATGTAATAATTTTAGAAGGAATTTTAGTATTAGAAGATGAACGACTTCGTAATTTAATGGATATTAAATTATTTGTCGATACGGATTCTGATTTACGTATTATTCGTCGTATTTTACGTGATATCCATGAAAGAGGTCGTACGGTAGATTCAGTAGTAGACCAATATATAAATGTCGTTCGTCCAATGCACAATCAATTTATAGAACCAACCAAAAGATATGCGGATGTAATTATCCCTGAGGGTGGTCAAAATGAGGTTGCAATAGATTTAATGGTTACAAAAATAAAAACTATTCTTGAAACTGATGTTATTGTGTAATATGATGATTGTGGATTGACAATTATTTCATGTACCATTCATATCATTTAAAATCTCAGCATATGAATGGTACATGAATATGTTTAAGTGTGTATTTAAAGGAGTGTATGAGAGTGTCAACAGAGAAACAATATCCAATGACAGTTGCTGGTAAACAGAAATTAGAAGATGAATTAGAACTGTTAAAAACAGTTAAACGAAAAGAAGTAGTAGAACGTATTAAAATTGCAAGAAGCTTTGGTGATCTTTCGGAGAATTCTGAGTATGATTCTGCTAAAGAAGATCAAGCATTTGTAGAAGGAAGAATATCTACAATTGAATCGATGATCAGAAATGCGGTAATTATTGAAGAAGAAGAAAATAATGATGTAGTTTCCTTAGGGAAAACGGTAACATTTATTGAAATTCCCGATGGAGACGAAGAATCATACACAATCGTGGGTTCAGCGGAAGCAGATCCTATTGAGGGGCTAATTTCAAATGATTCCCCAATTGCAAGAGGTTTACTTGGAAAAACTACAGGAGATAAAGTGAAAATCACCACTCCTGGTGGAGAAATGGACGTTCAAATTATTTCGATATCTTAAATTTGAGAGGCAGTAAACATAATTGTTATGCACCATACTGGTGAGAGCGTTTTCATCAGTTTGGGTGTAGCCTACATATTTAGATAGTAATTCACTACTGAGAGGTAAAATTATCGTTTACCTCAGACTGTAGACAAACTCGGGAAAAATCGAGTTTGTCTACAGTCATTTTTTGTAAAATAGAAAGTAAGACCGCTTTTTCGCTGCGCGTGAGGCGAGGGTCTTAATTTGCTAGCAATCCAATCCCCCTATGAGTCCCCGTCTTTCGCTCCGATCAACCGTCAAATAAAGAAAAGCAAGATACTTTGAACGGATGCCTATAACGAGTGTATAGATGGAGATGCAAATGGTATGCGATGGTAAGTAAAGTCTTTCAATTCGCTAGCTCTTGATCTTTATTTGGTTTTCCTTTTATTTCAATCGTCAAAGACAAAGAACGCATCATTTTATGGCTAAATGATTAAGTTAGGTGGTACTAGAGAAAAAATAGATAGTATCTATTACTAAAGAAGCACTGAGCGGACGAAATTGACTCTTCGTCCGCTTTTAAAAGAGTAGAATAGGATTTATTCTCTCAATATCCAAACCTAATGTACCTTGTCTCTACCTATTTCAAGAGGGCGACGGACAAACATCTGCCACAAGATCCTCCATAAAATTCTTCGTTAATAGTGTAGCCAATGTTTCGTCCAAAGAACTCTGGAAATAGAAAAGACCAGGTGCACTTAAAGGTAGCTAGCGTTATTCTTATTTAACGAAACAAAATGAGCTTTTTATTCGTCATATAAAATATACAAATTCATTAAGGGGGAATACTATGTCAAATTATAATCATAGACCGAATTCCAGATTAAACAAAAACAACCGGAAGAAAAAAGGGAACAACATTTTAAATATCCTTATAGGAGTAGTTTTACTATTAATTATTATAGTAGTTGTAAACATTGTAACGGATAAAGGAACGGACTCTGCAAAGGAAAAAAAGGAAGCAACCCCTAACGAAGAAGTAAAATCTGAAGATGTAAACGCGGATAACACGGATAATGCAGATGAAGCAGATAAGGCAGCTATTCCAGCTGAAAGTAACGAAGTGGAAGAAGAAGCAAATACGGAAAATCAAACGTCTTCAGCTGAAGAAGAGTCAAAAAATGAAGGGAATGTAGCGGTGGTTACTGAACCATCGGATAATTCAAAGGTCGATGAGGTCACAATTGACCCAACTTGGACACCTATTGGTACAACACAAACAGGTGAGCACGTCTCCAGTTATGACAGTAAATCGGATGACTACGTTGAAAAAGTTAAAGCGCTATCGTATGGATCTGGATTAGATGCTTCTAATATGTACGTAAAGCATTTAGGTAATGGTGGAAGTCCACAAAAATCTGTTGGCACCGTAACATCAAAAGATGGAAAGGAAATTTATCGAATTCAATTAGAATGGATAGATGGACAAGGATGGATACCAACGAAAAAAGAAAAACTAAAATCTCTAGATGACGCCTCTTGACGAAAGAGGCGTCTTTGACTTATTTTAAAAGGAGTGCTTTTTAAGAAAGGTGGAAACAAGATGAAAATTGCAGTAATTGGGGCAATGGAACAAGAAGTGGAATTATTACGAGATGAAATTGAAAATGCGGAAACAACCATTATAGCTAATAGTGAATTTACAGTGGGTACATATAAAAACCAGGAAATTATTTTATTGAAAAGTGGTATTGGAAAAGTAAATGCTGCAATGACAACTTCTATCTTGTTAAATAAATTCAAACCTGACTATGTGATTAATACTGGATCTGCTGGAGGGTATGATCCCACTTTAGATGTTGGTGCTATTGTTATTTCTGATGAAGTTCGACATCATGATGTAGATGTTACAGCATTCGGTTACGAAATAGGGCAAGTTCCACAGCTGCCAGCAGCTTTTAAAGCGAATGCTCATTTAATGAAACTTTCAGAAGAAGCGGTTAGAGAAATAGGAGAACACCAATCAGCAACAGGGTTAATTGCTACTGGTGATATTTTTATGCATAATCCTGAGAAGGTGGAAGCTGTACGTAATAATTTTCCTCAAATGAAAGCGTGTGAAATGGAGGCGGCTGCAGTGGCACAAGTTTGCCATCAATTTGAAGTGCCTTTTGTGGTAATACGTGCGTTATCAGATATTGCAGGAAAAGAATCTTCTATAAGTTTTGACGAATTTTTACCTGTTGCAGCAAAACATTCTACGGAAATAGTTTTGCGCGTCATAGAAAAATTATCATTTTCTTAAGATTGATCAGTTAAGGAAAAAGTTCTGTAATATTTATTCATTCATATGTTATGATGGGAGTATAAAAGGCTTTTGTAATATAGGAGGGATATTGTGATCTTTATCATGGCCATGTCTATTTTGATTACTGCAGTACTAGGTTTTATAATGATAGCAGAGACAAGCGAAGATTAATCCTCTAAGCTCTTTTGGTGTTAACATCAAAAGAGTTTTTTTCATGTATATAGGATTGATATAGTTTTACAAGTGCGCGCTTTTCAATTCTGGAAACGTAACTTCTCGAAATTTTCAATTGTTTCGATATCTCTTTTTGGGTCATCGGTTGATAACCTATAAGGCCGTAACGACGTACAATTATTTCTAACTCTCGTTTTTCTAAATTGGATAAATGTTTATATAATTTATTCATATCTTCTTGATCAACTAGTTGTTCATCAGTGCTTTTTTCAATACCTGGTAGTAAATCGGTAATTTCTAAAGAATGCCCGTCTTTATCCATACCTATTGGCTCATGTAAAGAGACATCTTTTTGAACTTTTTTTAGTGAGCGCAAATACATAAGTATCTCGTTTTCAATACATCTAGCTGCATAAGTAGCCAACTTTGTTTTTTTCGTTGGTGTATAACTATTCACTGCCTTCATCAATCCAATTGTACCTATTGATATATAATCATCGAGAAGCTCATGTTTTGGGTGAAATTTTTTAACTACATGTGCCACTAATCGCATATTACGTTCTATCAGTTCATCTCTTGCAGTCATATCACCATCTAGGAATCGATCAAGCATCACTTTTTCTTCTTCAGGTGTAAAAGGCTGATGGAATGCCTGACCCTTTAAGTAACCTAAAACGAGCGGAAGTTCGGAGACAATACCTATAAAAGCAGTAAAGAGACCAGAGATTGTGTTCACCCCCATCTATTTATAGGGTTAGTATATGTCGAAAAATGCGGGAATAGAACGTAGGAACAAGTATAAGCACTTATAAAAAGGTAAATACTGAGTAGTTAAATTTGGGGAAATAAAAAAACGACCGCAGTCGCAGCCGTTCAAGATGAAAAGTTAAATTTATACTTTTTTGAGGGTAAATGTACTAATCATTAAAAATGCAAATAAAATAAATAAGAACATGTAAGTTACTGGAGGAACGTAATTGATAGCAAAATAAGATAATGTTACGATGACACCTGCTACTGTAATTGGAAGTCCAGTAAAGTACCCATTAGGTTCTGAAATATTAAATCGTGCAAGTCTAAATGCGCCACAAGCAATATAAATTACGGTAATAATCATTCCGGCAATACTGAAATCTTTTAATACTAATGCATATAAGAGCAATGCTGGAGCAACTCCAAAAGAGATGACGTCGCTCATCGAATCGAGTTGTTTACCCAATTCAGATTCTACTTGAAATTTTCTAGCAACCATTCCATCAAATCGATCTAATAAACCAGCTACAAATATAAATAACACGCTATATGTGTAATGTCCATTCATTGTTGCCATAATTGCTGCACCACCAAAAGCAAGATTCGCAATCGTAATCATGTTGGCTGCCTGTGATTTCAATTTTTTTACTGTATTTATCATAACGCTTTGTAAATACATTGCAAATCACTCCTTTACAAATTATATATTTGTTCATTATACTTCGGTTAAGAAAAAATTGTAAGCTATTTTTCATAGGGAGATTAAAATGAGAGAAAAATTATACCAATCAATGATTGAATTAACGAATGGAAAGTGGACCTCCTATATTATCAAAGGATTTGCACAATCAAAATTAAGTAAAAAGATGATTCCATCATATATTAAGCATTTTGATATAACAATACAAGAAATATCGAATAATATTGAGGATTTCTCTACTTTGCATGAATTCTTTATACGAAATGTGACACAAGAATCAAGACCAGTTGTACAATTAGAAAGCGCAGTGGTGAGCCCGGTGGATGCGAAAGTAGAAAAGTTCGGGACTATTTCGATTGATGGTGTTTTTCATGTAAAAGGAAAATCTTATACTTTACAAGATATGCTAGGATCTGAAAAACTAGCAGATGCATATTTAAATGGAAAATATATTGTTTTATATCTTAGTCCTGCTGAATATCATCGTATACATGCACCTAGCGATGCCAAGGTACTTAGACAGTATATCCTTGGGAGTAAATCATATCCAGTTAACAAATGGGGACTGCAGTATGGTAAAAACACAATAAGTGGTAACTATCGATTATTAACTGAAATAGAAATGCCGAATACGAAAAATTGCTTTTTTATCAAAGTTGGAGCAATGTTTGTGAATTCGATCGAACTTACGAATACATCAAAAGACTGGTACAAAGGCGAGGAAGTGGGTTATTTTTCGTTTGGTTCAACGGTCGTTATGTTATTTTCGGAGGATAGTATCGAATTTGCTCCGACAGTTCAAGAAGGGAAGTTTATCCGAATGGGTGAGTTAGTAGCAAATATGCTATAATCGTTAAGGAAAAGCGCAAGGTCCTTGGAGAATAGACAGATATTTTGTAAAAAATATAATTTCTTATTGTTAAAAGAAAAGTGCCGAATTGGAGTGTTTGTTGTTGTATTCATATTTTATTCCAAATGAATTTGTAAGAAGTGTCTTTCATATTACACCAAAACTCTTGAAGGAAAAAGGTGTAAAAGGTATTATTACCGATTTAGATAATACGTTAGTTGAATGGGATCGACCGGACGCAACTCCCCAACTAATCGAATGGTTTGCATCAATGAAAGCTGCAGGTATTCAAGTAACAATCGTGTCAAATAATAAGGAAATGCGTGTTCAATCATTTGCTGATCCACTTGGGATTCCGTATATTTATAAGGCTAAAAAACCACTAGGAAAGGCTTTTCAGCAAGCGTTGAAAAAGATGTCTGTTAAAAAAGAAGAAGTCGTTGTTATTGGAGATCAGCTTTTAACGGATGTATTTGGTGGAAATAGGCAAAAGCTTCATACGATATTAGTCATTCCGGTAGCAAAATCGGATGGTTTTATTACGAAGTTTAACCGTCTTGTAGAGCGAAGGATTTTTCGCTATTTAGATAAAAAAGGGCAAGTTACATGGGAGGAAGAAGCGTGACAGAAGCACCAAAATGTATCGGTTGTGGTACAACTATTCAAACAGAAAATATAGGGGATCCAGGTTATGCACCTGCATCTTCTTTAGAAAAAGATTCTATTATTTGTCAACGTTGTTTTCGGTTAAAAAATTACAACGAATTACAGCCTGTTTCCTTAACAGATGATGATTTCTTACGGATATTAAATGGTTTAGGAACAAGAAAAGGACTAATTGTTAAAATCGTAGATATTTTCGATTTTAATGGAAGCTGGTTACCTGGGTTACACCGCTTTGTTGGGAACAATCCAATTCTTTTAATCGCAAACAAAGCGGATTTACTTCCAAAATCAGTGAAGAAAAATAAAGTGATTAACTGGATGAAGCAGGAAGCGAAAAAATTAGGTCTTTCTCCAATCGACGTCCTTTTTGTTAGTGCACATAAAGGAACAGGAGTACCAGAAGCAATTGATGCAATTGAGCATTATAGAAAAGGTGAAGATGTTTATGTGGTAGGTTGTACCAATGTTGGAAAGTCAACGTTTATCAATCGAATCATTAAACATGCGACTGGGGAGGATGCAGTTATCACAACTTCCCATTTCCCGGGAACAACGCTTGATATGATTGAGATTCCTTTAGACGATACAAAGGCATTGTATGATACGCCAGGAATTATTAATCATCATCAAATGGCACACTTCTTAGATCCATCTGAACTTAAATTCATAACACCGAAAAAAGAAATTAAACCAAAAGTGTTCCAGTTAAATAGTGAACAAACATTATTCCTTGGTGGTTTATCTCGTTTTGATTTTATCAAAGGAAAAAGATCTGCATTTACTTGTCATATTGCAAATGAAATTCCTATTCATCGGACAAAACTTGAAAACGCGGATAATTTATATAAAGAACATAAAGGAAAGCTTTTATCTCCACCTTCTGAGCAGTTTGTGGATTTATTGCCGCCCTTAGTAAGACATGAATTTAAGATTAAAGATCCGAAAACGGATATTGTATTTTCTGGTCTTGGATGGATTACTGTTCAGCATGGAGATGTAATTGTTGCAGCGCATGCACCTGTAGGAGTAGAAGTTTCTATTCGTCCATCGCTTATTTAGGAGGAAATAGGATGAAAAAATGGTTTGCTGTAATTGGAAATCCGATCTCGCATTCATTATCTCCTTTTATGCATGAAGCATGGCTTAAAGAAAGTAATATAGATGCGAGTTATATTCCAATCCTTGTAGAGGAAGGAAAGCTAGAGGAAGCAGTTAAAGGGCTCAAGCTTTTGGGATGCAGTGGTTGGAATGTTACAGTCCCTTACAAAAAGGAAATTATTCCTTTTTTGGATGAAATAGATGATTCCGCAAAAGGAATCGGAGCAGTAAATACGGTTGTGAAATCGGAAGATAATCGATTTATTGGGTATAATACAGATGGATTGGGATTTATCCAGTCGCTTGGGCCAATTCCGTCCAAACCTCTAGTACTATTGCTTGGGGCTGGTGGGGCATCTCGAGGAATTGCCCATGCTTTAAAGCAATCAGGAATTAGTAATATTTTTATCGCAAATCGGACACATGCAAATGCGGAACGATTGGTGAATGATTTAAAAATCGGACAAGCCATAGAATTGCAAGAAGCAGAAGGCCGCTTGTATGACTTTGATATTATTATTCAAACAACCCCTCAAGGGATGAAAAATCAAGAAAATACGTTGCCAATTCACCTCCATAAAATAAAAGAGCATGCAATTGTAGCGGATATTGTATATAATCCATTAGTTACCCCTTTTTTAGAGGAAGCAACTAAATATAATGTTCGCACAATCAATGGTTTAGGTATGCTTGTGCATCAAGGAGCCATCGCATTTTCTTATTGGAACGGAATAAAACCGAATTCAGATAAAATGGTGGAAAGATTAACAGAGCAATTAGGAGGAAATTATGTTAACAGGTAAACAAAAAAGATTTTTGCGTAGTCAAGCGCATCATCTGCAACCTATTTTTCAAGTAGGTAAAGGTGGCGTCAATGATGCAATGATCAAACAAATTGGTGAAGCACTTGAAGTGCGTGAATTGATTAAAATTAGTATTTTACAAAACTGTGAAGATGAAAAGCAAGATGTAGCGGAAGCACTTGCAAAAGGAACTAAAGCAGAACTGGTGCAGTTAATTGGCTTAACAGTTGTATTATACAAACCATCGAAAAATAATAAAAGAATCGAGTTGCCAAAAGCGAGTCGTGCATGAGTAAAAAAGTAGGGATATTAGGTGGCACATTTAATCCACCACATATTGGTCATTTAATCATTGCGAATGAAGTCCTGTCAGCATTGAATTTAGATGAATTACGATTTATGCCAAACGCTACCCCTCCTCATAAAAAGAAGGACGAGCGTGTTTCAGAAGTTGAGAGACTGAAAATGGTGCAACTGGCTATTAAAGATGTTCCGAAAATGGCTGTGGAAACGATTGAAATGGATCGTGGTGGCACATCTTATACATTTGATACAATGGAACTCTTACAAGCGAGAGAGCCATCTACAACGTTCTTTTTCATTATTGGTGGAGATCAAGTCGAATATTTATCTAATTGGTATCGAGTTAACGAGCTTGTAGAAAAAGTGCAAATAGTGGGAGTCCCTAGACCAAATACTTCGATTGAAACTGCATATCCTATTATTAAATTGGCGATCCCTCAAATTGAATTATCTTCAACCCTTATACGAAATCGATTGGAGAATGGAAAGACAACTAAGTTTCTCATTCCTGAATTAGTAAGAGATTTCATTCAGAAGGAGAAGTTATATGAAATTCGATAATCTTTTGGAACAAATGAAAGACCGAATGCCATTAAAACGTTTAGAGCATACAAAAGGTGTGGCAACAACAGCTATTCGTTTGGCTCAGAAATATGGAGAAAATCCAGAACATGCTGAAGTTGCTGGGATTTTGCATGATGTAGTGAAATTTGCGGATAAAGAATGGTTAAAGCAAATGATTATTTCAGCGCACTTAGACCCGCTTCTATTAGCATTTCATCCTGAATTATGGCATGGTCCAGTTGGAAGTATAGTTGCTCAAAAAGAGTTTTTGATCGAGGATAAAGACATTCTCCATGCTATTCGTTTTCATACCACTGGAAGAGCAGGGATGTCCAATTTAGAGAAGATTATTTATATCTCGGATATGATAGAGCCAAGTAGGAAATTTCCTGGGATAGAATTTTTAAGAGAAAAAGCTGAAATAGATTTAGAAGAAGCAATGATTAGTTGCTTGACGCATAGTATTACATTTTTGATTGAAAAAAAACAACCGGTATTTCCGGATTCATTTCATTGTTACAATGATTTGATGCAAAAGAGAGGAAAAGTGAAGGAATGAATTCTTCAACATTATTAGAAATAGCTTATAAAGCAGCCGACGACAAACGTGCAGATGATATAGTTGTACTTAATATGCAGGGGGTATCGTTACTAGCAGATTATTTTTTAATCTGTCATGCAAGTTCAGATCGACAAGTGCAAGCTATTGCAAAAGAACTTTCAGAACAAGCGACTATCGCAGGGTATAATGTCAAACGTTTAGAAGGTTTTGATGAAGCACGTTGGATTTTAGTTGATATGGGAGATGTTGTTGCACATGTTTTCCATAAAGATGAGCGTTCTTATTACAATTTAGAACGCCTTTGGGGAGATGCGCCAATGATTGAAGTTGGAATCGATGCATAATGGCAATGTACGACCGGTTTGCATTTATCTATGATCGATTGATGTCAGATATACCATATGCAAAGTACGCAGAATGGGTGCAAAAAGAAGCACCCCCTTCTGCTGGTACTAAGTTAGTCGATATCGGCTGTGGTACGGGTGTATTAAGCGTACAATTTGCCAAAGCAGGTTATGAGGTACTTGGTGTTGATTTATCTGAGGCTATGCTGACAATTGCTCAAAATCGTACTGTCGAAAATAATACATCTATATCGTTTATTTGTCAGTCCATGGTTGAATTAGATGGCGTTGAAGAAATGGATGTAGCGGTTATTGCAATTGATTCTTTAAATTATTTAAATACTTTAGAAGAGGTTGAGCAAACGTTTCATCATATTTTCCGTTCGCTTGTGAAAGGCGGTCAATTGTTCTTTGATGTCCATTCACTTTATAAAATGGATATGATCTATCCGGACGGGCCTTTTACTTATGAAGATGACCAGGTTGCTTACATCTGGAATACTGAGTTAGGCGAAGAGCAACATTCCATTTATCATGATATTACTTTTTTCGTTCGAGATGATGCAGATTATTATGAGCGATTTGAAGAATCGCATTATCAACGGGCATTTCCAGTAGAGCAGTATGAAAACCTTCTGAAAAAGGTTGGATTCTCATCTGTTTTTGTTTCTACTTCTATTTTTGAGGAACAATCGAAAGAGGAAGTAGAAAGATTTTTTATACATGCAGTAAAATAATACTTTCCAAATAGGGGTAAATTTAGTATAGTTTCTTTAACTCCATATAATTTACCTCTTATTTCGAGAGGATGATATTACTGGTACTTTCTTTTTTTCAAAAATACAAGAAACAACTATTGCTCCCAACGATTGTTGTTATTGTCGTAATTTTTTTCTTTATAAACTCCCAACTCAGATCAGCAAATCCCACAGCTGAAATTATTCAACCAATCCCATATCATGAATCATCCCAAGTAGAAGAATCATTAATTGAATATGAAGAAGATACGCATATATTTGTCGAAGTAAAAGGCGCAGTCTATAAGCCAGGGGTCTATGAACTTTTAGCTGGAGACAGGGTCTTAAAAGCAATTGAGCTTGCAGGCGGCTATTTACCAACGAGCGATAGTAACGGTATTAATCATGCACAAAAAGTGGAAGATGAAATGGTTATTTATGTCCCTGTAGAAGGAGAAGAAACAGAGGAGGGAATTAACCAATCCATAAGCCCGCAAGTAGAACGTGCAAACTTAGTTAATATTAACAAAGCCGATGAAATGATACTCACAACTTTACCTGGTATTGGACCAGCAAAAGCGGAAGCAATTATTGCTTATCGAGATGAATCAGGCTTGTTTAAAGAAACGCAAGATTTAATGAAGGTAACAGGCATCGGTAAAAAAACATATGAGAAACTAGAATCACTCATTACTGTGAAGTAAATGAATGGGATGTTGACGAATGTTTGTACAAACTACTAAACTAAGAGAAGTATTAATTTTTGGGGGTAGTTATATGGAGCGTATTACATGGGACCAATTTTTCATGGCACAAAGCCATTTACTTGCTTTAAGAAGTACATGTACACGATTAGCGGTTGGTGCAACCATCGTACGAGATCGTCGAATTATGGCAGGCGGATATAACGGGTCTATTTCAGGTGGCGACCATTGTATCGATCATGGTTGTTATGTTGTAGATAATCATTGCGTGCGAACAATTCACGCGGAAATGAACGCTCTCTTGCAATGTGCTAAGTATGGTGTATCGGTAAGTGGAGCAGATTTATATGTCACGCATTTTCCTTGTTTGCCATGCACAAAATCGATTATACAAGCGGGAATTTCTCGACTCTATTATGCACAGAATTATAAAAATAACGAGTATGCCATGAAGCTGTTAGTACAAGCAGATGTAGAGGTTATCCATGTGCCATTTGACGAGCGCAAAATTGACTTCTTAAGTGATGAAAAAGTTGCCCTTTATACAGAGCTAATATCAAAACTTCGTGAGAAAGGAGCAAGTAAGGAAGAATTGGCACCTTATGAAGAGAAGGTGACAGAATTATTCGGACTATAGTTATAAAAGGAAATTTGATATATATTGCAATATTTATTGTAATTGCCGCTATCGCTGCTTATGAATCGGCTATGATGTTGTTTATGTTTGTACTTGTATTTTCTTGGTTAATCTATAAGAGGAAGCATGCTTTATTTATTTTAGGTACTATTCTCATTGGGTTTTTTACCTATTTCTATTTTAATGCTACAATTCCAAAGGCTTCTAATACAGTAAATATATCTGAAATTACGTGGACAGACGATTATCGAATTAATGGAAGATTTGTTCGAGGTTTCGCGCTTGGTAATGATCGTAATAAATGGTATGTTCAACTCAAAATACAGTCAGAGCAAGAAAAAGAAATGTTAGTAAACACATCTCTTTCAGGTAAAACTTTCCGAATCGTTGCACAAGAAATTCCCAAGCGGTCTTTGGCTCATGCATATGCTTTTAATATGGATGATTATATAAAAGGTAATGGAGCTGTTGGACAAGTAGAGGTAGAAGATTTTCAATATGTAAGAGAAAGCAAAGGCTTTGTGAGTTTTATGGCCGCGAAACGATTTGAATTAAAGCGACATATTCAATCGACATTCCCTGTGTCCTTACAAGCGGAGGCAGAAGCATTATTAATTGGCAGTCGTGAACAAATGCCTACAGACTTGCAAAATGCCTATCAAACATTAGGAATAACGCATCTATTTGCTATTTCTGGGCTTCATGTCGGCTTAGTTACACTTCTCTTACATGAAATGCTCATTCGCATCGGGATAAGAAGGGAAACGGCAAATTGGTTATTAATCATTGCACTCCCTCTTTATGCATTTTTAGCCGGAGGAGCCCCATCTGTTTGGCGATCAGTTTCTGTAACAGAAATTGTGTTAGTAAGCTTGTTGATGAAGCGGAAAATTGCGATTGCTGATGCTTTTTCTTTAAGTGTTATTGGATTTGTATGCTTAAGCCCTTGGGTTATTTATCAAATTGGGTTTCAATTATCTTATTTAGCCGCCTTTTCGCTTATTTATTCTACTATTCTTTTAAATAGTAGTACTTCCTATTTAAGACAATCATTTGTAATAACGGCTGTTTGTCAGCTCATAGTCTATCCTATTTTAGTTTATCAATTCTATGAGGTATCCATTTCTTCTTTCCTCGCAAATCTAGTTTTTGTCCCATTATTTTCTTTTATTGTATTACCAGCCAATATTTTTTTCTTACTATTATCGTATACATCAACTTCTATCAGTAATCTACTTTTTTCCATTTATGAGCCTCTTCGAACTATTTTGGGTGAGATAATAACGTATTTAGGTAGCCTGCCTTTTCAATTATGGAATCCAATGAAACCAACCCTTTCATTCATTTTTCTTGCCTATCTTGGCATAATACTCTTTTTTATATCAATGGAGAGAAGAAAAAATAAACTGTTTAGTTTCATTTTACTTATTTTACCTATGGTAATGATGCATATCACACCTTATTTGGATGCATCCACTAGAATTACATTTCTAAATGTAGGACAAGGAGATTGCACCATTATTGAAATGCCGTATCGAAAAGAAGTCATCATGATTGATACAGGGGGATTATTAAGATTTGAACAAGAAAAGTGGAAAGACACAAAAGAAGTGTATGAAATAGGGAGACAAATTGTTGTACCATTTTTAAAAGGGAAAGGAATTACAAAGATTGATACAATAGTTATTACACATGCGGATGCAGATCATATGGAAGGTGCCGAAGAAATATTAAGAGAAATAAGGGTAAAAGAAGTTCATATTTCTCCAAACTCACATAAGAAGGAAGTAATGAAAGATTTAATGGAAGAAGTAGAGAGACAACAAATTCCTCTATATGAAAAAAAAGAAGGGGATCAAATAGCATCAAAATACTTTCATCTACAATATATTAATCCAATGGATTTAGAATATGAAGGCAATAATGATTCCCTCGTACTTTCGATGAGAAATGCTCATTTCCAAGGACTTTTTACAGGAGATTTGGAGAAAGAAGGGGAAGAAGAAATTGTTCGCAAATATTCAAAAGAACTTCAGCAAATTACATTATTAAAAATAGGTCATCATGGAAGTAAAACATCGAGTATACAATCTTTTTTAGAACTTACTCGCCCTAAGATTTCCATTATTTCAGCAGGATACAGTAATCGGTATGGTCATCCGCATCCAGAAGTTGTAGAACGTTTAAATAACTTGAAACTTCCTTTTTTACAAACAGGGACAGATGGATCGATTGAAGTAGAGATAACAAAAAAAGGAGAGATACTAGTAACAACTCCGTAATAAAAAAATGGTTCTGTCTTTTTAGACAAAACCATTTTTTCATTTTATTATCGAGATACGAACTCAATAATTACTGCAATAGCGAACATAATTGTAAAAAATCCAAAGGAGACACCGAAACCTACGCCTGAGTCGATTGCGTCGTTACGTTTCGACTGTACATTTTGTTCAAACTCATTCATTGTTACCCCTCCTATTTCCACCTAATTATATCGGAATGGCTTCAAAAAATCTATATGCAAACCATCGATTTTTTGATGTCTTCTAGAATGTCACAAATTATTCACTAAATCTACTGTATAATAGGATTAATAACGTAAAGCAAGGAGATTTCCCGGATGATTTCAGAGAAATGGATAAAAATAGCGAACAATAAAATATCAGTGGTTTATTTATTAGTTGGAACAGAAGCTTATTTTATTGAAGAGACTTTAAAAAGACTAAAAAGACAATTAAGTGAAATCGGTGAACTAGAAGTAATTAATTTTGATTTAGAAGAAAAAAATGTAGAAGAAGTTATTTACGAATCAGATACGCTTCCATTTTTTTCAGATAAAAAACTTGTCATTGCTCGAAATGCCTTCTTTTTAAAGGCAACAGAAAAAGGGAAAGAAAAAGTTATCCATGACACAAGTATATTAGAACAATGGCTGCAAAATCCTTCACCTACAGCAGTTACTGTTTTTATTGCACCTTACGAGAAACTAGATGAACGGAAAAAAATAACTAAAGCGATGAAACAGTATGCCGATATTATAGAAGTTTCTAGTTTACAGGAACATGATTTGAGAAGTTGGATATTACACGAAGTTTCTAATTTGGGAAAAGTAATTTCAGACGAAGCTTTATCCTTTTTAATCGAAGTTGGTGGATCTAATTTAGTCCATTTACAAACCGAATTATTGAAAATAGCCACTTATTTAGGTGAATTAGCTGAAATTGATATCGAAACAGTGAGGATGCTTCTTGTAAGAACATTAGAGCAAGATGTATTTACATTGGGAAATGCTTATTTAACAGGAAATAAAAGTGAAGCAATTGAAATTTATCATGATTTATTAAAACGAAAAGAAGATCCCTTAAAGTTGAATGCTTTAATAGCTTCACAAGTTCGTTTAATGATTCAAGTAAGCCACTTAAAGAAAAAGGGATACCATGCCCAACAAATTGCAAATCAACTAAAGGTGCACCCTTATCGCGTAAAATTACTATTCGACAATCCAGGTCTACAAAATGAAAAAAAACTACTTACAACATTAAACGATCTTGCAACAGTAGATGTACAGTTGAAAACATTGAATATTAATCGAGACAGGATATTAGAAATGTTTTTGATGAAATGAGTAAAGTAATTTGGACATAACAAGTTAAGAAAGTTATTCGGAGCTTGCAGCAATCGGCATCCGTTTAGAAACCCCAAAAAAGAAAGACTGACCGATAGATATCGGATCAGTCTTTTTAATTACGCTTTTTTCATTAATTGAGACTTCTTACGAGAAGCTGCGTTTTTATGAATTAAACCTTTTGAAGCTGCTTTTTCAACTTGTTGAATCGCAGTTTTAATAAGTTCTTTTGCGTTTTCATCGTTATTAAGTGCAGCAGTATCAGCTTTTTTCACAGCAGTACGCATAGCTGATTTTGCTTTCGTATTTTGAGCATTTAATGTCTCATTTTTCTTAACACGTTTAATAGCGGATTTAATATTTGGCATACCTTTCACCTCCTAATAAGGTCTGAGATGATACTTTAATGTGTTGAAAACTGTCTAATACAACAAGCATTATTTTAACAAACGAAAAAACAAATTGCAATATATAAATGCTAAGAATATTTACTTGACACTTGTACAAACTATTTTGGAGGTGAATTTTATGTGGGGACGAACTGATTTATTAGATGAATCTGATGAAATGGTAAAGCATCGAACCGCGGAAGAAAAAGACGTTTTAACAGATTCAGAAGGTATAAAATTTGAGGAAAGTCGCAACGGAGCAGTATTAATAACTTCCATCGAAGTAAATGAAAATGGGGAAAAAAGAATAGGAAAGAAAAAAGGGAAATATATAACACTAACTGATTTGACCGTTAATCCAGATGATCAAGAAAGTTTTGAAGCGTTAAAAAAAATTTTTATTCAAAAGCTAGAAGAGATGCATGAAAATTTATTATTAACTAAATCATCTAAAGTCTTAATAATTGGCTTGGGGAATTCTACCATTACTCCTGATGCCATTGGTCCGAAAGCGATTGAATATTTACAAGGTTCTTCTATATCGCAAATGGAAAGCAATGTAAAAGTGGTTATGTACGCTCCAGGAGTAACCGGACAAACTGGATTTGAAACAAGTAATTTTATTGAGGCGATAAGTAAAGCGTTTCAACCTGACTTAATCGTTGTTTTAGATGCACTTGCAGCGAGAAATAGTGAACGACTTTGTAAAACTATTCAACTTACAAATACAGGCATTCATCCTGGTTCCGGTGTAGGAAATGAAAGAAAAGAAGTTTCCGAAGAAGTTTACGGAATACCAGTAACTGCTATAGGTATCCCAATGGTAGTAGATGGTCCGGTTCTATACGCAGATGCAATGGAGCATGTTATTCATTATATTGCTTCTAAAATTGAAGAAAAAGAAAGTCCATCGTCTGCTTTAGCAGTGACTCCAATGGTATCAAACAAAAAATCTTCACTTGATAAAAAGGTGTTACAACCGATCTTTGGAGAATGGGTGACTTGGCCAACAGAAGAAAAAAGAAAGCTATTTGAGGAAGTCTTTGTTGGAAAAAACTCATCGTTATTTGTTACGCCAAAAGAAACTGATGCTTGGGTGGAACAATATGCGTATTTATTATCAGAGGGAATTGAAACGTGGATTACTAATAGATAATTTAGAAATAATCTCCTTTTTTTCACCCGTGCTAATGGATTAGACAATCTTTCACGTGGTTCTTCTGTGCATGCTCGTCGCAGAAGAACTGTAAGCCGAATGTTCTAAAAAAACTCTTCTCATCATACGATTATTTGAGGAGAGTGGAAATTATGGCTAATTCCCTGAAGAATTTAACGAGCATTTTATTATTATTATTTTTAACTCCTATTATTATCGCTACAATCCAAACACCTCTTTCAACGCAACAAAAAGTAGAAAATAAAAAAGAGGACACGCCTGTAGTTTATGCGGCCCAATTAGAATCAAAACCGGACATCACTGAAATAATAGAACCTAAAACAGCTTTTGTGTATTTCACGCATGCTCATGAAGCTTATCGGCCAATACTTGCGGAAAAAGGAGATAAAATTGCAGTATATGATTCTATTACTAATATTTCTTCTTTTCAAGAGCAAATAGCTGCCCAATTTGCATTTCATCAAGTAGATACTCAGTTTTTAGAAGATCATAAGCCAGAAGTGATGGATAATTATAATACAATCCGACCATTTGTTAAAAATGCAATAGCACATAGTGATTATGATATTGTATTGGATATTCATAGAGACGCACTAAAAGCAAAAGTTACAACTCTTCAAAGTGGTGAAGAAACCTATGCAAAATTTATATTTGTTATTGGTGGAGAGCATCCAAACTACAGATGGAATGAACAACTAGCGCAAAATCTCTCTGATCAATTGAATAAAATAGTACCTGGCATCTCAAGAGGAGTTATAGTGAAAACTGGTAAAGGAGTAGATGGTGTTTACAACCAAGACCTTGCTAAAAATTTATTAGTTGTGGAACTTGGAGGTGTTGATAACACCGAACAAGAGGTAGACCGCTCCATCGCTATTTTAGCAAAGGCTATTTCAAATATGTTCAATCAGCAAATACCTTCTTAACCTAGAAGAGATTAAGCGATTATAGCTTAATCTTTTTTTCCTGTTAAAAGTGTATATTCATAGCGGTAGGAGCTTATGTGCCCGCTTTAGGAGCATATAGACCTGTTTGGTGCTTATAGCGGAGACTTAGGTGCATATAGCAACATTTAGGAGGACTTGCATCAATAGGAGCTTATAGACCCTGTGTACGTGCTTATAACGGATATTAAGGTACTTATAGCAACCATTTAGGTGGAAATGCATTCGGAAGGTGCAAATAAATAGTGGTTTTCATTTTACTTGTGCATGAACTTTATTATTTTTTTCTATTGCTAAGACAAGATGCATAGATTACGCTTGCGCATTTCTTGTCCACTAGATTGTCTTACTACTAGCTTTTTGATAAGATTAATTTCTGGGAAAAAATAAATAGCATAAAGTGCAAATAATACATAATAACAATAAATTGTGAAATGAGAACTATTATGCGTTACTTAACGACATGTTGTCTGTTATAATTCTTAGTAGTTTAATTAGGAGTGAACAAGCATGAATCATGAACAAAGAATTGAACGTCAGAAAAAAATCCGTAACTTTTCGATTATTGCCCACATTGACCATGGAAAATCAACTTTGGCAGATCGTATTTTAGAGAAAACAAAAACATTGACTTCTCGTGAAATGAAAGCCCAATTACTCGATTCGATGGACTTAGAGCGAGAAAGAGGTATTACCATCAAACTGAATGCTGTTCAGTTAACGTATACTGCTAAAAATGGAGAAGAATATATCTTTCATCTGATTGACACACCTGGACATGTCGATTTTACATATGAAGTTTCCAGAAGTTTAGCCGCATGTGAAGGAGCTATTTTAGTTGTCGATGCTGCACAAGGTATTGAAGCGCAGACGCTAGCAAATGTGTATTTGGCATTAGATAATGATTTAGAAATATTACCAGTTATTAATAAGATAGATTTACCAGCTGCTGATCCAGAACGCGTAAGAAAAGAAGTGGAAGAAGTAATTGGACTTGATGCTTCAGAAGCAGTTCTTGCATCTGCAAAAGCAGGGATAGGTATTGAAGAAATTTTAGAACAAATTGTAGAGAAAGTTCCTGCACCCACTGGAGATCCTTCTGCACCACTTAAAGCGTTGATCTTCGACTCCTTATTTGACCCTTACCGAGGCGTAATTGTATATATCCGAGTTATGGAAGGAACTGTTAAACCTGGAGATACGATAAAAATGATGTCTTCTGGTAAAGAATTCGAAGTTGTTGAAACGGGTGTATTCACACCAAAAACAACACAACGCTCAGAGCTAACAGTTGGAGATGTTGGTTTCTTAACTGCTTCGATGAAACATGTAGGAGATTCCAGTGTTGGGGATACTATTACATTAGCTTCTGACCCTGCAACAGAAGCTTTAACGGGATATCGCAAAATGAACCCTATGGTATTCTGTGGATTGTATCCAATTGATAACACGAAATACGTTGACTTACGTGATGCACTTGAAAAGCTACAGTTGAATGACTCAGCACTTGAGTTCGAACCCGAAACATCTCAAGCATTGGGATTTGGTTATCGATGTGGTTTCTTAGGTTTACTGCATATGGAAATTATTCAAGAGCGCATCGAACGCGAATTTAAAATAGATTTAATCACAACTGCGCCAAGTGTTGTTTATGATGTGAAGCTAACGAATGGTGAAACCATGAAAGTAGATAACCCATCGATGATGCCGGATGTCCAAAAAGTAGATACGATTGAAGAGCCGTTTGTGAAAGCTTCTATCATGGTTCCAGAAGACTATGTAGGGTCTGTAATGGAATTATGCCAACGTAAACGTGGTAATTTTATTACAATGGATTTCTTATCTAAAGCCCGCGTTAATATCATTTATGAAATTCCATTATCTGAAATTGTATATGACTTTTTTGATTCTTTAAAATCGAGCACAAAAGGATATGCTTCTTTTGATTATGAGTTAATTGGATACAAAGAATCGAAACTAGTGAAAATGGATATTCTGCTGAATAGCGAAAAAGTAGATGCTTTAAGCTTTATCGTCCACAAAGATTTTGCTTATGATCGCGGAAAAGTGATTGTTGAAAAATTAAAAGCCCTTATTCCAAGACAACAATTTGAAGTACCAGTTCAAGCTGCCATTGGTCAAAAAATAGTGGCTCGTTCTACCATCAAATCAATAGGTAAAAATGTTTTAGCTAAATGTTATGGTGGAGATATTTCACGTAAACGTAAATTGCTTGATAAACAAAAAGAAGGTAAGAAACGAATGAAACAAGTTGGTTCTGTGGAAGTTCCGCAAGAAGCATTTATGGCAGTTCTGAAGATGGACGAGCCGAATAAATAAAAAAGGAAGGGGGCACTAGTAGCCTCCTTTTTCCTTTTATAGAAAGCAGGAAGTCATATGGCACGTGGGGTATATATCCACATTCCTTTTTGTCATCAAATTTGTAATTATTGCGATTTCAATAAATTTTTCTTTCATAACCAGCCGGTGGATGAATATATAGAATCATTAGGTAGAGAGATGGAATTGTATACGGAACAATATAAAGATGAACCAATTGAAACTATTTTCATCGGTGGGGGAACTCCTACATCTTTATCTGAAGCTCAGTTAGAGCGCTTATTTTCATTGATCCATCAATACATTCCCTTAAAAGATGTTGTAGAGTTTACCTCGGAAGCGAACCCAGATGAGCTAACATATGAAAAAATGAAACTAATGCATACTTCTGGAGTAAATAGATTAAGTATGGGAGTTCAAACATTTGATCAAGAACTTCTAAAAGTAATTGGTAGAACACATTCGAACGAACATGTGTATGCAGTAATTGAAAATGCCAAAAAGATAGGTTTTCCATCTATCAGCATGGATTTAATGTATGGTTTACCAAACCAAACGATGGAACAGTGGAAGCATTCTTTAAAAGAAGTATTTCGACTAAAAATTCCTCATATTTCAGCTTATTCTTTGATAGTTGAACCAAAAACGATTTTTTATAACTTAATGTCAAAAGGAAAACTTTCTTTACCAGGGGAAGATTTAGAAGCGGACATGTATGGATACTTATTGGATGAAATGCAAAAACAGGGCTACAATCAATATGAAATTAGTAACTTTTCCTTCAAAGGGAAAGAATCAAGGCATAATTTACTTTACTGGGATAATGATGAATATATAGGATTAGGAGCAGGAGCTCATGGCTATGTAAATAATAATCGATATTCGAATCACGGACCTTTAAAGAAGTATATGCAAACCTTAGATTCAAATGAAAAACCTATTATGCTACAAAAAGAAGTTACGAAAGTTGAAAAAATGGAAGAGGAAATGTTTTTAGGATTGCGTAAAAACGCAGGAGTTTCTTTAGAAAGATTTAAAATTCGTTTTGGAAAGCCATTACAAGATATTTATGGGAATCAGTTAGATGAACTTGTTCGAAAACAATTGATTGTTATTGAAGATAATTACGTAAAGCTTACTCGTCGTGGTCGTTTTGTTGGAAATGAAGTATTTCAATATTTTCTTCAATAAATAAAATCATATTCGTTGACAGTTTTCTTTAGATTTGATACCTTTTATATGAGTATTAGCACTCTCAATGAACGAGTGCTAACAGAGGTGATAATCATGCTAACTAATAGGCAATTATTAATATTGCAAGTAACGGTAGATGATTTTATTGAAACCGCTCAGCCAGTTGGATCTCGTCAAATTTCGAAAAAGGAGGAAGTTCCATATAGTCCTGCTACCATTCGAAATGATATGGCGGATTTAGAAGACATGGGATTCTTAGAGAAAACTCATACTTCGTCTGGGCGTGTCCCTTCTGAAAAAGGGTACCGTTACTATGTAGACAATATGTTAACTCCACAACGAGTATCGAAAGACGAGATTAAGCAAATTCGATCTGTGTTTGAAGAACGAATGGTGGAGACGGAGCAAATTATTCGTAAATCAGCAACGATTTTGTCTGAACTAACGAATTACACCTCCATATTACTAGGAATGGATGTTAGAAAACATCGAGTAAAACGATTTTCAATCGTCCCACTTACGGATGATTCCGCTGTTGCGATAATCGTTACAGATAGTGGACATGTTGAAAATCGAGTATTTTCAATCCCCGAAATCTATACTTCATCGGATATTGAACGAATGGTTAATTTGCTAAACGATAGCTTAATAGGAGTTCATTTACATGATCTTCCCGGAAAGTTGGAAGCTGTTACACACTCTTTATTAAAACAGCGTGTAGGACATTTTAATAACCTTTTAAGTTCATTTAATAAGTCCATGGGGATAGAGCAAGAGGACAAAGTATACTACGGTGGTAAAATGCATCTGTTGAATCAACCTGAATTTAATGATTTAGAAAAAGCTCGAAGTATTATGTACTTGATGGATCATGTAAGACAAATTCCTAGTATTTTCCCTGTTGATAAAAAAGGAATTCAAATCCGAATTGGTTCCGAAAACAATCATCTAGCTATGGAGGACTGTAGTGTTATTACAGCAACATATGCGATTGGTGAAGAGCAAATGGGTTCTATTGCAATAATTGGTCCTACACGTATGGATTATAAGCGTGTCGTTTCTTTACTCGATGTAATGAGTACCGATTTATCAAGAGAATTATCTAGAATATTAAATGGTCATCATGGATAAGGGGGATGCAATCATGTCAAAACATAAAGATGAAACAGTTGAAGAATTAGAAGTTGAAAAGTTGGAAGATCAAGAAAAAATGACTTCTGAAGAAGAAACTACGGAAGAAGCGATCGATGAAGTTTTGGAAGTGGACGAACTTACGCTTGTTAAACAAGAATTGGAAGAAGAAAAAAACAAGTCCATTCGATTAAGAGCAGATTTTGAAAATTATAAGCGCAGAGTTCAACTAGACAAGGAAGCAGATTATAAATACCGTGCACAGCCTGTTTTAACAGACATTTTGCCAGTATTAGATAACTTCGAACGAGCACTTGCAGTTCCAACGACATCTGAGGAAGCAGCCTCTTTAGTAAAAGGTGTAGAAATGGTTTATCGCACTTTACTAGATGCTGTATCAAAAGAGGGTCTTGAGCCAATTGAATCGGAAGGTGTTCCATTTGACCCTAATTTCCATCAAGCGGTTATGCAAGAACAAGACGACTCAAAAGATTCTGGAATCGTGCTTCAAGAATTACAAAAAGGGTATAAGTTAAAAGATAGAATACTTCGACCATCTATGGTTAAAGTAAACGAATAATTCAGACGTACATCGATTGACAAGCGTTTTCAATCAGTTCGACAAGAATTATTCTACAGAATAACACGATACTTAGTTATAAATTAGGAGGAAAAATATATGTCTAAAATTATTGGTATTGACTTAGGAACAACAAACTCATGTGTATCTGTATTAGAAGGTGGAGAACCAAAAGTAATTCCAAATCCAGAAGGAAACCGTACAACGCCATCTGTAGTTGCTTTTAAAAATGGAGAAAAACAAGTTGGGGAAGTAGCAAAACGTCAATCTATCACGAACCCAAACACTATTGCATCTGTAAAACGTCTAATGGGTACAAATGAAAAAGTGAAAGCAGAAGATAAAGAATATACACCTCAAGAAGTTTCTGCAATGATTCTACAATACTTAAAGGGATATGCAGAAGAATACTTAGGGGAAAAAGTGACGAAAGCGGTCATTACAGTTCCTGCTTACTTTAACGATGCAGAGCGTCAAGCAACAAAAGATGCTGGTCGTATCGCTGGACTAGAAGTTGAACGTATTATTAACGAACCAACTGCAGCTGCACTTGCATATGGTTTAGATAAAATGGATCATGATGAAAAAATATTAGTATATGATTTAGGTGGAGGTACATTTGACGTTTCAATCCTAGAACTTGGTGATGGAGTATTTGAAGTACTTGCAACTGCCGGAGACAATCGTCTTGGTGGAGATGACTTTGACCAAATAGTAATGGATTACCTAGTACAAGAATTCAAAAAAGATAATGGAATTGACTTATCACAAGATAAAATGGCAGTTCAACGTCTAAAAGATGCTGCTGAAAAAGCGAAAAAAGACTTGTCAGGTGTAACTTCAACACAAATTTCATTACCATTCATCACTGCAGGCGAAGCTGGACCACTTCACTTAGAAGTTACAATGACTCGTGCAAAATTCGATGATTTAACAGCTAGCTTAGTAGAGCGTACGATGGTACCAACTCGTCAAGCCATGAAAGATGCAGGTTTATCAGCTTCACAAATCGATAAAGTTATCCTTGTGGGTGGATCTACACGTATTCCAGCCGTACAAGATGCGATTAAAAAAGAAACTGGTAAAGAACCACATAAAGGTGTAAACCCAGATGAAGTTGTAGCGATGGGTGCTGCAGTTCAAGGTGGAGTATTAACTGGAGATGTAAAAGACGTTGTATTACTTGACGTAACACCTCTTTCATTAGGTATTGAAACAATGGGCGGCGTATTCACAAAGTTAATCGAACGTAATACGACAATCCCTACATCAAAATCCCAAACTTTCTCAACTGCAGCAGACAACCAACCAGCTGTTGATATTCACGTGTTACAAGGGGAACGTCCAATGGCTACAGATAACAAAACACTTGGCCGTTTTCAACTTTCGGATATTCCACCAGCACCACGTGGTATTCCACAAATCGAAGTAACATTCGATATTGACAAAAATGGTATCGTAAATGTTAAGGCGAAAGACCTTGGTACACAAAAGGAACAAAATATTACAATTCAATCGAACTCTTCACTTTCTGATGAAGAAATCGAGCGTATGGTAAAAGAAGCAGAAGCTAACGCTGAAGCAGATAAAGTTCGTAAAGAAGAAGCAGAAGTGAAAAATGAAGCAGATCAATTAGTATTTATGACTGAAAAAACATTAAAAGATTTAGAGGATAAAGTATCAGAAGAAGAGAAAAAATCTGCTGAAGATGCAAAAGAAGAGTTAAAAGCTGCTCTAGAAGCTGGCAACTTAGAAGAAATTAAAACGAAAAAAGATAAGTTAAACGAAATCGTTCAACAATTAACAATGAAAATGTACGAGCAAGCGCAAGCAGATGCTGCTGCCAATGGCGGCGGCCAAGCGGATGCAACGGATGACGGTGTTGTTGACGCAGAGTTTGAAGAAGTAAACGACGATAAAGATAAGTAAGTTAGTCGGTAGGGGAAAAGTCAAAGACCGTTTTCGGCTTTGGCTTTTCTTTCTGTTTAGACTAGATTATTTTTCCGTGTTACAATATTCATTATATGTAGGTAAAGAGTAGGAGAGTGAAAGATGAATAAGCGTGATTATTACGAAGTACTTGGTTTGTCTAAAAGTGCTTCTCCAGATGAGATAAAGAAAGCTTATCGAAAGCTTTCGAAACAATATCACCCGGATATTAACAAAGCGGCAGATGCTGAGGATAAATTCAAAGAAATATCAGAAGCATATGAAGTGTTAAGTGATGACCAAAAACGAGCACAATATGATCAATTTGGCCATGCAGGACCGAACCAAGGATTTGGTGGCGGTGGAGATGGCTTCGGTTTTGAAGATATTTTCAGTTCATTTTTTGGTGGTGGAGGTGGGTCGCGTAGACGAGATCCGAATGCACCAAGAAAAGGTGATGATCTTCAATATTCCATGACAATTGAGTTTGAAGAAGCGGTATTTGGGAAAGAAAAAGAAATTGAAATTGCGAAAGAAGAAACTTGTGATACATGTAGTGGGAGTGGAGCAAAACCTGGAACACACCCAGAAAAATGTTCACATTGTAATGGAGCAGGTCAAGTAAATGTGACGCAAGATACACCATTCGGACGTATTCAAACAAAACGTGCATGTAACCACTGTCATGGAGCAGGTAAAATCATAAAAGATAAATGTGCAACTTGCTATGGTAAAGGAACAGTTAATAAACGCAAAAAAATCAAAGTTACCATTCCAGCTGGTGTAGATGATGGCCAACAACTTCGAGTAAGCGGTCAAGGGGAACCAGGTATTAATGGAGGTCCTGCTGGAGATTTATATATTGTATTCCGTGTAAAAGCAGACCCACGATATGAACGTGATGGGGACGATATTTACTATGAACTGCCATTAACGTATGCACAGGCAGCGCTAGGGGACGAAATCGAAGTGCCGACTGTACAAGGTAAAGTAAAATTAAAGATTCCTGCAGGAACTCAATCACAAACGAAATTCCGCTTAAAAGGAAAAGGTGTGAAAAACGTTCATGGGTACGGAGTTGGTGATCAGCACGTTATTGTGAAAGTAATCACGCCGAAAAAACTTACGGAAAAACAAAAACAATTACTTCGTGAATTTGCCGAAATAAGTGGAGATATTCCAGAAGAGCAAGGCAGCTCATTGTTTGATAAGATTAAAAAGACATTAAAAGGTGAATAAAGGAGTTGTGCGCAAGTGAAATGGTCTGAGCTATCTATTCATACAACAAACGAAGCAGTAGATGCGATAAGTAATATTTTGCATGAAGCTGGTGCAAGTGGGGTAGTCATTGAAGACTCGGAAGAGTTAGTGAGAGAAAGGGAAGATCGATTTGGTGAAATTTATAGCTTAAATCCAGATGATTTTCCAGTAGATGGAGTTCGTGTTAAAGCTTATTTAGCAGAAACTAGCTTTCTATTAGAAACGGTAGAAGAGATCAAGCTTGCGGTTAACAACTTACAAAACTTTAATATTGATATTGGACATAATGTTGTAACGGTTCAAGAAGTAGATGAAGAAGATTGGGCAACTGCTTGGAAAAAATACTACCATCCAGTGAAAATCTCTAATCGTTTTACAATTGTTCCAACTTGGGAAGAATATGACAGAGTAAGTACTGATGAGTTAATAATTGAACTAGACCCAGGTATGGCGTTTGGAACAGGTACACATCCAACCACTGTAATGTGTCTTCAAGCCTTGGAAAAAACAGTACAACCGAACTCGAAAGTGATCGACGTGGGTACTGGTTCAGGTGTCCTTTCTATTGGCGCAGCAAAACTTGGGGCAACATCTATTCATGCACTTGATTTAGATGAAGTAGCAGTGACTTCAGCCAAAGAGAATATAGTGTTAAATCATGTAGAGCATTTGATTGAAGTGACGCATGGTAATTTACTTGACAATGTAAGCGAACAAGCAGATATCGTAATCGCAAATATTTTAGCGGAAATAATTATGACATTTACGGATGATGCATTCTCAATAGTGAAGGAAGAAGGTTTATTTATAACTTCTGGAATAATCTTTGCTAAAAAAGAAGATGTAAAAAATGCATTGCAAAAATCCGGCTTTGAAATTGTAGAAGTTATGATGATGGAAGACTGGGTTACAATCATTTCCAAAAAACCGCTTCTTTAAGGAGATTGTTATGCAACGTTATTTTACGAATGAACAAATCGATGAGAATAATAATATAACAATTACTGGGGATGATGCGCATCACATAATTCAAGTGATGCGTATGTCACCAGGTGATGAAGTATATGTAGTTGCTGAAAACAGCACATATACAATGACAATTGTAGAGGGATCTGCTAAATCTGTCTTGTTGAAAGCTGAAGAAAAGCTTGAACAAACAAACGAAATGCCGTTAATAGTTTCAATTGTTTGTGGTCTTCCAAAAGGAGATAAGTTAGAGCTAATAACTCAAAAAGCGACAGAACTCGGCATGCACACACTTTATCCGTTTGAAGCAAAAAGATCGATTGTTAAATGGGATAAGCAAAAAAACGAGAAGAAAATTGTTCGGTTACAAAAAATTGCGAAAGAAGCAGCTGAACAATCTCATCGTTCATCTATCCCTAACATACATACGCCAATTTCGTTAAAAGAGCTTTTAGAAATTGGCACAACATACGATGTGAAATTTGTTGCTGATGAAGAAGATGCTAAGTTGGAACACCGCCAGAAATTTGCTGAGCAATTAAAAAAGGTGCATGATAAAAAATCAATACTTATTGTATTTGGCCCAGAAGGTGGACTAGATCGTTCGGAAATAAAAAGCTTATTAGAAAATGATTTTCAACCTATTTCACTTGGACCAAGAATACTTCGAACAGAAACAGCACCGTTATACGCGCTTGCTGCAATTTCTTATGAATATGAATGAAAGAGGTGTAAGGAGATGTCATCCGTTGCATTCCATACATTAGGCTGTAAGGTTAATCATTATGAGACAGAAGCTATTTGGCAATTATTTAAAGAGAATGGCTATGAACGAACAGATTTTGAAAAACAATCTGATGTATATGTGATCAATACATGTACAGTTACAAATACGGGCGATAAAAAAAGTCGTCAAGTCATTCGTCGTGCCATTCGTCAAAATCCGAATGCGGTTATATGTGTAACAGGGTGTTATGCACAAACGTCGCCAGCTGAAATTATGGCGATTCCAGGAGTCGATATTGTCGTTGGAACGCAAGAACGAACAAAGATGCTTGATTATATTGAACAATACAAAGTAGAGCGAAAACCGATTAACGCGGTTGGAAATATTATGAAGAATCGTGTGTATGAAGAGTTAGATGTGCCGTCCTTCACGGATCGCACCCGTGCATCTTTAAAAATCCAAGAAGGTTGTAATAACTTCTGTACTTTTTGTATAATCCCATGGGCTCGCGGACTTATGCGTTCTCGTGATCCAGAAGAAGTTGTCCATCAAGCTCAACAACTAGTGGATGCTGGTTATTTAGAAATCGTCTTAACAGGAATCCATACTGGTGGTTACGGTGAAGATTTAAAAAACTATAACTTAGCGCATCTTTTAAGGGATATTGAATCGAATGTAAAAGGGCTTAAAAGGCTTCGAATTAGCTCAATTGAAGCTAGCCAATTATCCGATGAAGTAATTGATGTTCTGCGTGATTCGAAGATTATTGTTAGGCATCTACATATCCCTATTCAATCTGGATCAGATACTGTACTTAAAAGAATGCGTAGAAAATATACAATGGCATTTTTCGCTAATCGATTGGATCGTTTAAGAGAAGCACTTCCTAATTTAGCAATAACTTCAGATGTAATTGTCGGTTTCCCTGGTGAAACCGAGGGAGAATTTATGGAGACCTTTCATTTTATTCGAGATCAACGTTTTGCAGAGCTTCATGTTTTCCCATATTCTAAGCGTACAGGTACTCCTGCTGCTAGAATGGAAGACCAAGTCGATGAAGAAGTAAAAAATGAGCGCGTACACCGTTTAATCTCATTAAATGACCAATTAGCTGTAGAATACGCTTCTCGTTTTGAAGGAGAAATATTAGAAATTATTCCAGAAGAAAAATATAAATTGGATTCTAAGCCGAATTTAGTTGAAGGATATACGGATAACTACTTAAAAGTTGTTATTCCTGGTTCAGAAGATTTAATCGGAAAGCTAGTTCGTGTGAAAATCACTAAATCTGGTTACCCTTACAACGAAGGTCAATTTGTTCGAGTATTAGATCACGTTGAAGAGTTAGTCTAAAATAAAGTGAAAGTCAGTGAAGAGAATCTCACTGGCTTTTTTTTATTTTTTCAATTATGATGAAGAGGTACGGACAACTTCCGAAAGGGGAATATAAATGACACAAAATATTGCTGCATTAATCGACCATACATTGTTAAAACAAAATGCTACTAAAGAACAAATTGAAAAATTATGTGAGGAAGCAAAAAAGTATACATTCGCATCTGTATGCGTAAATCCTACTTGGGTAAAGCTAAGTGCTGAACTATTACAAGAAAGTCCAGTGAAGGTATGTACGGTAATTGGATTTCCATTAGGTGCTAGCACATCAGAAGTAAAAGCATTCGAAACAAAAAATGCGATTGAAAATGGTGCAGATGAAATAGATATGGTTATAAATGTAGGGGCATTAAAAGATGCTAACTTTGATTTCGTGAAAAATGATATAGTAGCAGTAGTGAATGCTGCAAAAGAAAAAGCAATTGTTAAAGTAATTTTAGAAACGTGTTTATTAACAAATGAAGAAATAATAAAAGCAAGTGAACTATCTAAAGAAGCTGGGGCTCATTTTGTAAAAACATCTACAGGTTTTTCTACTGGTGGCGCTACTGTAGGTGCTGTAAAACTTATGCGTGAAACAGTTGGGACAGACCTTGGTGTGAAGGCTTCAGGTGGAGTTCGTAGCCTAGAAGATTTACAAACAATGGTTGATGCAGGGGCTTCTAGAATTGGTGCAAGCTCTGGTGTGGACATTATGCAAGGGTTGACGAGTAAATCTGATTATTAATTTAGTTGTAAGTATTGACCAAGTCGAAACTATACGATATAATTTTTTAGAACATAACACATGGTTATGTGCTTGACGTGTGTTCGGAGGGAGGGAAAGAGAGATGTCAAAAACTGTCGTTCGCAAAAACGAATCGCTTGAAGATGCTCTTCGCCGCTTCAAACGTACTGTATCTAAAAGTGGTACAATTCAAGAGGTAAGAAAGCGCGAGTTTTATGAAAAACCAAGCGTAAAACGTAAAAAGAAATCTGAAGCTGCCCGTAAACGTAAATTCTAATTAATTTATTATTACAAAGCTTCGAAGCTGTGGTTTCTAAAACCCAAGCGTGAAACGTAAAAAGAAATCAAAAGCTGCACGTTAACGTAAGTGGTATTTTTATCCCAACCATCCCTACGTTCCAAACACGTACTTTATGATTAACATTTACAATTGTGTAAACCGAGAAAATTTATTTTCTCGGTTTATTTTTTTTGAAACCTTTTTTGTTCTAGTCCGTAAACAAGTATATACATATTGAAGAAGGGAGGTTAAAGGATGAAATTGTCTCGGTACATTATTTCTTTTTTTCTATTATTTTTAACTTTTTTCATGATGGTACCTACATTAGCTTCTGCTGATACTCCAATAGTGTACAAAATACCAATTTATAAAGAGGTAGAAAAAGGATTATATGCTTTTTTAAAAAGATCCATTCATGAAGCTGAAGAAGCAGGCGCTGATGCAATTATTTTAGAAATCAATACACCTGGGGGATTTGTAGATTCCGCTGAAAAAATAGTCAATTTACTCGACTCTACCTCGATTCGAAAAATTGCGTATATTAACTCGGAAGCGTTGTCAGCAGGTGCTTATTTAGCGCTTCATACGGATGAGATTTATATGTCACCAGGTGGGACAATAGGTGCGGCAGCTGTAATCGACAGTAGTGGAAATACTGCTGATAAGAAAGCAAATAGTGCGTGGAAAGCGAAAATGATTAATGCTGCGGAGTTAACGGGTAAAAATCCGATTTATGCACAAGCAATGGCAGATGAGACCGTTCATCTTCCAAAGTACAGGGCACCAAGTGGTGAGTTGTTAACTCTTACATCTTCTGAAGCTTTAGAGGTTGGCTACTCAAACGGAACTGTAAGATCTCTAAAAGAACTGTTAGAAATAACAAACCTTGCTAATGCAAAAATCGTTGAAACCGAAGAAACTTTTACGGAACTACTTGCAAGATTTATAACTAACCCGATTGTTGTACCAATCTTACTATCTATTGCTAGTCTTGGTTTAATTGTTGAATTATATTCTCCAGGCTTTGGTGTTGCAGGAACGATGGGACTTATATCTTTGGTGCTATTCTTTTTTGGACATTTGGTAGCAGGTCTTGCTGGTTATGAAGCTATTATTATTTTTGTTATCGGAATTATATTAATAATTGCGGAATTTTACTTACCAGGAGGAATAAGTGGTATATTAGGTGCAGCAGCTATTATTTTTAGTATCATATTAGCTGGTGGTAATATTTTTCTAATGTGTATCTCTGTATTAATTGCTTTAACAGTAGCTATAGTGGGAATGGTGATTATAATGAAGTTCTTTGGAAAACAGTTGAAAGCATTAAACAAGATAATCTTGTCAGATGCCACAACGACAGAGCAAGGATATGTGTCGAATGAGAATAGACTTGAGTTAATTGGAAAAATCGCCGTGACGATGACCCCTCTCAGACCTGCCGGATCCATACGTATACATGACGAGCGCATAGACGCGGTTTCGGATGGTAGTTTTGTAGAAAGAGATAAACATGTTATCATTATAAAAGTAGAGGGTTCTCGTATAGTTGTGCGAGAAGTTTCAAAAGGGGAGGAAATAGAATGATTGATGGTACTATGATTACATTAATTGTAATAATTGTTTTAGCGTTTATCGTATTATCTGTATTTTTTACATTTTTTCCAATTGCATTATGGATTTCTGCACTTGCAGCAGGGGTTAAAATTAGTATCTTTACTTTAGTAGGAATGAGATTACGTCGAGTAGTTCCATCTCGCATTGTAAATCCACTTATTAAAGCGCATAAAGCTGGATTAACCGTTTCTATTAATCAATTAGAAAGTCATTATTTAGCTGGTGGTAATGTAGACCGCGTTGTTAATGCATTAATCGCAGCACACCGTGCAAATATTGCACTAACGTTTGAACGTGCGGCAGCAATTGATCTTGCCGGACGTGACGTATTAGAAGCGGTGCAAATGTCTGTAAATCCTAAAGTTATTGAGACACCATTTATCGCCGGCGTTGCAATGAACGGGATTGAAGTAAAAGCAAAAGCTCGTATTACAGTTCGTGCCAATATCGATCGTTTAGTCGGTGGTGCGGGTGAAGAAACAATTGTTGCCCGAGTTGGGGAAGGAATTATTAGTACGATCGGTTCTAGTACAAGTCATGAGCGAGTACTTGAAAATCCGGATTTAATATCTCAAACTGTATTAGCTAAAGGATTAGATTCTGGAACTGCATTTGAAATTCTATCGATTGATATTGCGGATGTTGATATAGGTAAAAATATTGGTGCAGAACTGCAAACTGAACAAGCAGAAGCAGATAAGAAAATTGCTCAAGCAAAAGCAGAAGAACGCCGTGCAATGGCCGTTGCTTCTGAACAAGAGATGAAAGCAAAAGTAGTTGAAATGCGCTCAAAAGTAGTAGAAGCAGAAGCGGAAGTTCCTTTAGCTATGGCAGAAGCACTTCGTGAAGGAAATATTGGTGTAATGGATTATATGAATTACAAAAATATTCAAGCTGACACTAGCATGAGAGATTCAATTAGCAAAGTCGGAGGAGACAAACCTTCTACTGAGGAACTTAAAGACTAATAATATAGGGGAAAGGAGGTTTTCTCCTTGGAAGGTATAATATTAATAGTTATTTCGTTAATCGTCAGTACTTTATTGAAGAAGAAAAAAACACCTGACCAAAGTCCGGTAAAAAGAGCGCAGCAAGTAAAGCCTTTTGTAGAAAATCCATTTAAAGATCTAGGAGATTTTGCGAAAAATTTTATTGAAGAGCATAAACAGCAATTGGATCGAGGAACACCGATTGTTAAAACAGCGCCAGTTGTGGTTGAAAAATTGGAGCGAGTGGTAAGCAGGGATCAAGGGACTCCAAGATCTTCTGGTCGACTATCAATCCATCAAGTAAATAAAGTGGAGAAGCAAGTATCTAAACCGATTATTACCCACATCTTGCCTAGTTCCCAAGATGAACTAGTAAGAGCGATTGTATTTTCGGAGATTCTTGCACCACCAAAATCGAAAAGATAACTCATGAACATCCCTTTACATGCATAAAGTCATGTAAAGGGGTGTTTTTTTGAATAAACTATTTCCACTCCATGCGAGTATTATGATTGAAAACTTTAGCGAAATTATTTTAGATTATGAAATAACGATTCTTCGATTGAAAGAAAACAATTTAGTTTGTGCTTACGATGATTTCCTTTTAGAAATTCAAGCAAATGCTTTAGAGATCAAATCACTATCTATGGAACAACTCCGTATAGTTGTCGATGAACTCATGTATTTCAAAATTACGAGGAAGGAAAAACAGTAATGCAACAGCTTATACAAGTAAAAGTACCAGTAAAAACGGATCAACACCTTTTATTTCAGCGTTTACTTTCAGCGAATATTGGTATTTATCAAGTGCACAGTTCAGATCAATACCTCTTTTTTTCTATAAAAAGAAAAGATTTAAAGCTTTTCCGAAAGATCAGGAGGTCATTGCGGCTCTCCGTTCAATTGGAAGACAGGATGAAGGAAGGCACAATTTCTTCTCGGTCGTTTTCAATTATTGGTTTTGTATTGTTTATCATTATACCTGTGATTCTTGCGCAATTTATATGGAGTGTTCAAATTGAGTCAGATTCGCCAGAAAGCAATGTTCTTCTCTCGGAAGAACTGAAGGTATTGAACATTAAAGAAAAAATACGTTCGTCTAGTTTACCTTCCGAACAAGAAATAAGGCAGAAAATACTGCTAAAACATAAAGAATACTCATGGGTACATTTTACGAAATCGGGATCCAAATTTACTGTAACCCCCATGCTTGCTCCTATTCAGTCGGAGCGTGAGATAAAAAATGCACCCCCAACGCATCTAATTGCGAAAAGAAGTGGAGTTGTTACTGATTTTGAATTAGTAAAAGGAGTAAGGGCTGTTGAAAAAAATGTCTCGGTTAACAAAGGAGATATTTTAGTAAATGGTTTTGTCACACAAGGAGATAAAAGAATTATTACAAGTGCCGAAGGGAAAGTATTTGCTAACTATTGGATTGAGCTTGAGTTTGAAATTCCACAAAAGGTTAGTTTGATGAAACCAAATGATAGAAAGCTTGTCGTTCAAAGAAAAGGGGATAAAAAAATTGAATACTGGAAGGAGATATCTCTTCCTACTCTTCTCCAAAATTATCTGGAAGCAGGATATATAAGAAATTTAGAGGAGGAATCATATTTATTGGATAAGCAATCGATGAAAAAACTAATACGGCCGTTACTTTATCAAAAAATTATAAATGAACTACCTGCAGGTACGCAAATACTCGAGGATAAAATTTTACAGGTGACCATTCAAAATGATAAAGTAAAAGGAAAAGTATTATTTTTGATAAATGAAAATATTGCGATTCCCCAAGTTATACCCCAAGGAGACGAAGCATGAGCGAACATACACAATTAGACCTTAATTTGAAAGACACTGCCGAAGCAGTAATGCTTCTTGGCATATCAGATAAAAATCTAAAGCTTATTGAAGAGGAACTGAAAGTACAACTGATCACTAGAGGAGAAACAATAAGAATTGCTGGAGACGAAAAAAATGTGGGAGAAGCAAAAAAGTTGATGGAACAACTTCTCGCAGTCATTCACAAAGGGATTAATATAAATCAGCGGGATGTTTCCTCCGCTATTGAGATGAGTATTAACGGTACGATTGAGTATTTTTCTGGGTTATACGATGAAGAAATTGCAAGAAATATAAAGGGCAAAGCGATTCGAGCTAAAACAATTGGACAACGGGAATATATACAAGGAATACGTAGATTTGATTTAGCATTTGGAATTGGACCGGCTGGAACGGGTAAAACGTATTTAGCTGTAGTAATGGCGACCCAGGCATTGAAAAATGCGCATGTTAAAAAAATCATTCTAACACGTCCTGCTGTTGAAGCAGGTGAAAGTCTAGGTTTTCTACCAGGAGATCTGAAAGAGAAGGTAGACCCGTATTTAAGGCCGTTATACGATGCATTACATGATATATTAGGAATGGAGCAAACGGAACGACTAATGGAACGTGGGACGATTGAAATTGCCCCTCTCGCGTATATGAGAGGAAGAACATTAGATGATGCTTTCGTAATATTAGATGAAGCACAAAACACAACCAAAGCACAAATGAAAATGTTCCTTACCCGTATGGGATTCGGTTCTAAAATGGTAATCACAGGAGATAAAACCCAAATTGATTTACCAAAAGGTGCTGAATCTGGACTAATCATTGCAGAAAAAATATTAAAGAATGTATCCGGAATCCATTTTCAATATTTAGAACAAGGAGATGTCGTTCGCCATCCACTTGTCGCAAAAATTATACAAGCTTACGAAGAACAGCAGCCTTAATTGGTTGCTGTTCTTGTTTCTAGAAAACGATTGAATATTAAGAGAAACAGTGACCACCGTTTCTCTTAAAGATTAAGATGGAATATACAAATTTGATATATTGCGAATCCTCCTTGTATGTGTAGGAAAGAATCAGGTAAAGGGACTCTATTTAGTGTATATCTAGTCTGTTAATTATCCATCTTCTTCTATTTAATGAAAAAAGAAGATGGTTTACAGATTTATGTTTCGGTTCGTTTCTTTTATATATTACGTCGTAAGAAAGTTGCCGCTGGGATTTCCGCTGCAGGGCGGACGCTTTCCGCCGGGTGAGCGATGAGCCTTCACCGCTGCTACGCGTACGTTGTGAAGTCTCATTTAGCTCACTTGATCCGGCTGGAGTCGCCGCCCTTCTGCTACAATCCACCATATTTGCTAACTAGTCAGTCAATACTCGCCATTAAATGTTATGAAGTATTGTCTAAAAAAATCCAATAAATAAATGGATGAACTTGACAAACTAGCTACTGAACGCGACCATCCCCTCAGTATAATGGGTTTACTTGGAATGGGATGACACGTATTAATGGGACACACGATCAATAACGCGTACTAACAAATAACCACTATGTTTGTGGCATCTTTTAATATTTAGTTGGAAAAGCATTTATTCTTCCCCTTTTTATTCGTAATTACCGACTTTGAATAACTAGCAAGCTCTATTGGATTGTAGCGAAAGGGAGGCGACCATAGCCGTGTACTTAAGCTAATTCAATTATTTTTCATAATAAGTGCCTCTTTTAAGTTAGTATTAAAACGACAACTTAGAGGAGGCTTTTATGTACAATCAACATAATTTATATTTAAAAGAATGTTTTCAACTTTTTCTACCTAAAAATATTGAACAACTAGCGAAGGAAACAGGATTTATTAAACGGGAGCGGCAATTTTCAGCTTCCGACTTTTTATCACTTGTCTTTCGACAAAATGCTAATCTTGTTCAGCCCTCATTAAATAATTTATGCCACGATTTAGAAAACCATCATATAAATATTACTAAATCAGGTTTAAATAAACGATTCACTACTGAAGCTGTCGACTTTTTTAAGGCCCTATTTGACCGTCTATTTCAATATCAACTTCAGGCGCCATTGGCTGAAATGAAATTAAAGAAAGATTCCCCATACAAACGGATTCGAATTATTGATAGTACAAGCTTTAAACTCCCTAAATCATATGAAAATGAGTATAAAGGAACGAGAGATGCTGGTGCTAAAATTCAATTTGAATTTGATTACTTAAGTGAGAAATTACTTTGGTTTAGTTTAGATGAAGGGAAATCCGCAGACAGTCCCGCAGGATTCGAACGACTAGCTAGTTTAGAAAAAGGGGATTTATTCTTGCAGGATTTAGGTTACTATCATTTGGATTTATTTGAACAAATTCATCTATCTGAAGCCTTTTATCTTTCAAGAGCTAGAATGGATTCGCAGTTCTTTGTAGAGGTTGATGATCCACCTCGTCATCCAGATGGTTCCTTTATTGAAAACCAACGCTATCAGCGTTTATACATGGAAGAAGAATTAAAAACATTACCTAGGGGACAATATCGAGAGTGGAATCAAATTTATGTGGGAAGACATAAAAAAATGCCCACACGTTGTGTTATTTATCGCCATGATGAAGTGCAAGAAGCAAAAAATATAAACAAAAGAATTAGAAGTTATCAAAAAAAATGCCGCTCTATTCCAAAAGAAAATGTAGCTGCACTTTCTGGACTAACTATTTACATAACTAATTTACCACCTACTATTTCCGTTGAAAAAATAACTCAGTTATATCGTGTTCGATGGCAGATTGAACTTCGTTTTAAAACATGGAAATCTCATTTGAAAATCCATCAAATAAAAGACATGAAAATGGAACGTTGGTTATGCCACGTATATTGCCAATGTATTGTCATGCTGTTAAGCATGATAACCACAGGTTTTATTCGAAAGGTAGTTTGGAAAACATTAAATAAATTTATTAGTGAAGATTTAACGATCCGTATGATTTCTAGAATGATAAACCGACTCGTTTTAGAAAGCAAAAAAAGTGCACGAAGCTGGAGTTTGTTCTTTAAGAGTCTTATTCCTACCACAGAAAAATTCAACTTAAAATCGACAAAGCCAGAACCGCACACTCTATTTGTTTGATTAAATTCACAAAAAATCCAAATTAAAGGTAGTTGGAAACTGCTTTATTTTGGGTTTATTTGTTATGTTCTTTTTTTAGAACATATCTTATTCTAACCTCAAAACACTCATTTGCAACATTAAATTTCTCGAAAAATAGTAAAAGCATATAATTTGAAACTTACTATTCTTCTTAAGTACACGGCTATGGGGAGGCGACTCCTGCGGGAATAGCGCGAGCTGAAGACCCTGGACTGAGCGCGGCGAAGGAAGCGGCTGAAGCCGTGCCCGCGGAAAGCGCCCTCCCTGTAGTGAAAATCCCTGCTGAAGTTTACTAAGACGCACTATATCTATAGTGCGCATTTAATAACTGTTATCATATGCCAAGTTAAAAATTTCTGTTGAGACGTTTGTCGTGTTCACCGCGTGATTTATCTCGCTTATCCACTTATTGGATTTTATTTCTTGAAAATACTACATAAAGTTGAATTTCGCGCGAAGGTATGAGACTCCTGCGTGAATAGCGTTATTCGAAGACCGTAGCGCGAAATTCCAGCGGGCTCGATTTAGATTATATGTTGCACATTTTATCTATAGTAAGACGGAAAACTAATCGTACATTAACTAAAATGTATTAGTTGGAAAAAATGTGATAATCAACAGTCATGAGTGTTTATATGTTGTTTTTCAAATCTTAAAGGGCTTGATCTTATTTGTTTTTTACTTTTACGTAACACAGTATTCATGAGTAAGTGGGTAGTTGATTAGAATTGATAGAAACTGAAAAAAAATAGATAGCATTTATTAATATAGTAGCGCCGAGTGGACGAAATTGTATCTTCGTCCACTTTTAAAAGAGTAGAGAAGGATCTATTCTCTCATGAACCATACCTAATGCACCATGTCTCTTCAGATTTCAAGGGGCTATGGAAAAACATCTGCCACAAGATTACCGAAAAAAAGCTCGTGAAGTGACACAGTCACTTCACGAGCCAAATTACTATGGTAATAGTGTAGCTGAGGTTTAGTCCAAAGCACTCGGGAATTGGTTATGAACAGGTGCACCTAAAGGATGCTTGCGCTTTTCTTATATGTAAATTTGGAATTATTTTTATATCAATCTAAAAGTAAGGTATAATAAATTTATAAGTAATAAGGGAGATGAGAGTAAAGTGAATTCTATCTTATTGAAAATGAAGCAGTGGAGCAATTATAAGCATCTCCCTTTAATTATCATTTCTATTACTGCAATTATTATGTTTTTATTGTTAATAGGGAATGTAAAGGAAAATACATATGATATTAAAGAATTTCAGTTATCTCCTGAAACCATTAGATCCGTCAAAACAATGGAAGATAGTGTGAAAACAGAACAAGAACGTGAAAAAGTAGCAGCAGAAATTCAACCTTATTATCAATTCCAAGAAGAAACCGCGGATAATCAAGTTGCGATTATTCGATCTATATTTGATAGTGTTATAGAAATCAAAAAAGAAGCGATCCCAGCAGAGGAAATGGAAAGTAGAACTAGTCAACTCAATAAGTTAAAAAAAGAAATGGAGAAAATTGCTGATAATGCAAGTAATGTATATTTAAGTGAAGATGCTTTAACGGCGCTCCTTAGCCAAAGTCCTACTACGCTAACTCAATCTAGCGAGACACTAGTTTCCTTTGTAAAAGAGACTTTGAGTGAAAGAATTCGATTAGAAAAAGTTCCGGAACAGAAAAAAGAATTAGAGGAGAAAGTTAGGAAATCCTTTAATTATTCGCATTCGTATATAAATGCGCTTGTATCCATCGCTCGTTTTAGCATTGTCGAAACAGACATTGAAAATAAAGAACTAACAGAATTACGATTAGAGCAAGCAAAAGCAAGTGTTGATCCAACAAGAATTTTACAAGGACAAATTCTCGTTCAAAAAGGTGGAATTATTGATCGGGAAGTTTATAGACAACTGAAGCTTTTAGGAATGCTTACAAATAAATTTTCTTATAAACCTATCGTTGGAGTGGCGTTATTCGTATTGTTAACAATGTGGGTATTGTATATTCAAACGATAAATGGAAAGGATAAAACGGTCGAAAGTTCGAAATCCTTACTAGTAGTTCTGTTTAGTTTATTTGTATCTGTTCTAATGATGAAAGTTTTACAGTTTATATCCTACAATTTCGATGTTGTGATAGCTTTTATTTTTCCAACAGCCATTGTGTCGATGCTCGTATACCTTTTGGTTAATGAACGAATGGCCTTTATCACGACCATTATTATTGCAGCTTATGCTGGATTTATATTTCAAGAAGGTTATACGAATGTATTTCAAATGGAAATCTCGTTATATATTTTATTTGGAGGGATTTCAGGGATTTTTGCATTACAAAGAATGCGGCATAATTCTCAAATCCTTCGTTCCAGTTTAATTGTTGCATCCGTTAACATAATATTTATCGTTTTTTATTTACTAATGACAAAAACGACATATGGTTTAACCGATTTACTATTTTATATAGGAGCAGCAATATTATCAGGTATTCTATCAGGTGCATTAACAATCGGAATATTGCCTTTTTTTGAATCGGCATTTGGGATCCTATCTACTATGAAACTAATTGAATTATCAAATCCTAACCATCCGTTACTAAAAAAAATATTAACAGAAACACCGGGAACATATCATCATAGTGTAATGGTTGCAAACTTAGCGGAAGCCGCTTGCGAGGCAATAGGAGCTAATGGCTTGTTAGCGAGAGTTAGTTGCTATTATCATGACATTGGTAAAACGAAAAGGCCCGGCTTTTTTATTGAAAATCAAATGAATGGGTATAATCCACATGATAATTTACCTCCTGAAGCAAGTCGTGATATTATTATTGCTCATGCAGTAGATGGAGCTAATATTCTACGTAAGCATAAAATGCCGAAAGAAATTGTGGATGTTGCAGAACAACATCATGGGACAAGTTTGTTGAAGTTCTTTTATTACAAAGCGAATGAACAAAATGATAAAGTAAAAGAACAAGAATTTAGGTATAATGGGCCTAAGCCTCAAACAAAGGAAAATGCCATAATTTCAGTTGCGGATAGTGTAGAGGCTGCAGTTCGTTCAATGAAAGAACCAAGCGCAGAAAAAGTTCATGCACTAATCGAATCAATCATTAAAGATAAGCTTCAAGATGGACAGTTTGATGAATGTGACTTATCTTTGCGTGAAATAAAGCAAATAAAGGAGAGCTTTTATACTACAATGAATGGTATTTTTCATTCAAGAATAGAGTATCCAAAATAAAAAAAAGGTGGTAATAGAATGCTAGAACTTGATGTAATGGATGAGACAAATACATTAGCTGAACAAACGATTGAACTTGTAGGAAAAGTATTGCAATTTGCCGCAGAGCAACAAAAAGTAAAAGATGGAAGTGAAGTTAGTGTAACGTTTGTTACAAACGATGCTATTCAAGAAATCAATCGTACTTATCGAAAAAAAGATGTTCCAACCGATGTGATTTCATTTGCTATGGAAGAAATGGGTGATGGTGAGATAGTGATAAAAGATGCGGATATCCCAACGCTTTTGGGAGACATTGTAATTTCTGTAGACCGTGCAAACGAACAAGCAGAATCATATGCTCATACATTTGAAAGAGAGCTTTGCTTTTTAGCTGTTCATGGTTTTTTACATCTCCTTGGTTACGATCATGGGACGAAAGAAGAAGAAAAAGTAATGTTTGGTCTACAAGAAACAATACTACAAGCTTTTGGTTTGAAACGTGAAGGCCATGGACATTCCTAAGTTTCTGAAATCGTTTAAATATGCAACTCATGGAATATTGCACGTCATAAAAAGTGAACAAAATTTTCGTTTTCATCTATTAGCCGCAATCATTGTATTGCTTGCAAGTATAATAACTGGATTATCAAGTTTTGAATGGATAATCATAATTATATTAATTAGTGGTATGTTCATGATAGAATTAGTAAATGCGTCTATTGAGCGAGTAGTAGATCTAGCGTCACCCGACTTTCACCAGCTTGCTTTACAAGCAAAGGATTTAGCAGCAGGTGCATGCCTCGTCTATGCAATATGTAGTGCTATTGTCGGTTTTATTATTTTTATCCCCAAATGGTGGGGAATCATATTTTAGAGGTGAAAAGATTGAATAAAGAAAAATTGATGGAAGCTTCCAAAACAGCTAGAGAGAAAGCGTATGTACCTTATTCTAAATTTCCTGTAGGAGCAGCGCTTTTAACAAAAGATGGAGAAGTTATCCATGGTTGTAATATTGAAAATGCATCTTTTGGATTAACAAATTGTGCAGAACGAACAGCAGTATTCAAAGCTGTTTCAGAAGGAAAGAATAGTTTTGCTGCAATTGCTGTAGTTGCAGATACGGAAGGACCAGTTTCTCCGTGTGGCGCTTGCAGACAAGTGTTAGCGGAGTTTTGTGATGGTAATATGCCGGTTTATTTGACCAACTTAAATGGAAATGTATTAGAAACAACAGTTTCAGAACTGTTACCAGGTGCTTTTACAACGGAGGATTTAGACTATGCAACAAAATAATGAAGGTTTTAAATCAGGATTTATCTCCATCATCGGAAGACCAAACGTTGGGAAGTCAACCTTTCTAAATCGAGTAATAGGACAAAAAATTGCAATAATGAGTGATAAACCCCAAACGACTCGTAATAAAGTGCAAGGTGTTTTAACGTTAGAAAAAAGCCAGATGATTTTTATCGACACACCTGGTATTCATATACCAAAACATAAGCTTGGGGATTTCATGTTGAAAGTGGCTAAAAATACATTGCGTGAAGTGGATGTCATTATTTTCATGGTCAACGCAACTGAACCAAGAGGGAAAATTGATGAATTAATCATGGATATGCTAGAAAACAATGAGACACCTGTTTTTCTTGTTATCAATAAAATTGATCAAGTGCACCCTGATGAATTAATTAATATTATCAATTCCTATAAAAACAAATATGACTTTGCTGAAATAATTCCTATCTCAGCGCTTCAAGGAAACAATGTAGATAGATTACTCGAAACGATTCAAAAGTATTTACCGGAAGGTCCACAATATTATCCAGCAGATCAAGTGACAGACCATCCAGAACGTTTCATCATTTCGGAGTTAATCCGAGAAAAAGTACTCCATTTGACACGTGAAGAAATTCCGCATTCAATCGCGGTAATTATTGATAAAATTAAAAAAGAAGAAGATACCGAGAAAGACATGATCCGAGTGATGGCAACAATTGTAGTAGAAAGAGATTCCCAAAAAGGAATTGTAATTGGGAAAAAAGGAGCTTTGCTGAAAGAGGTTGGAATCAGAGCCCGCCAAGATATTGAAATGCTACTTGGAACGAAAGTTTTCTTGGAGTTATGGGTAAAAGTGCAAAAAGATTGGCGCAATAAATCCGCTCAATTAAGAGATTACGGATTTAGAGATGATGAGTATTAAGAAATTCGAAAACGCTGAGATTTGCACAGATGATAAAGAAGGAAGGGAAGGCGATTGCTCCAAAAAGTAGAGGGGATAGTCTTGCGAGCTTCTTCATATGGGGAAACGGATAAGATTGTTACCATTTTTTCTAGAGAACTTGGAAAAAGAGCAGCAATGGCTCGTGGAGCGAAAAAGCCCACGAGTCGTTTAGCCTCCATTTCGCAGCCGTTTACATATGCCTATTTTTTAGTACAACAAGGGAGAGGCATGGGTACTCTTCAACAAGGAGAAATCATCGATTCTATGCGGTCGATTCGTGAAGATATTTTCACTACTGCTTATGCTAGCTTCATTATGGAATTAGTAGACAAGCTAATCGATGATGAATCTCCGAAACCCCATCTATTTACAATCTTACAACAGGCACTTCAAGCCATTTCGGAAGACTATGACCCGGAGGCAATTAGTCTATTTGTTGAATGGAAACTGCTACCTACTGCTGGAATTTATCCCGTATTACACCAGTGTGTGAATTGTGGGGCAACAGATGGCGAGTTTGCATTTTCCTTTGCTCAAATTGGATTTTTATGTCATCGATGTTTCTCGATAGATCGATACTTGATAAGACTGACGCCAGCACAAGTCAAACTTATTCGAACATTTTATACAGTACCTATTGATCAAGTAGGAAAGCTGGCATTAAAAAAAGAAACAAAGGGTTTTATTAAAAAAATTGTACGTACGATTTATAGCGAGCAAGTAGGTTTACGACTAAAGTCACAAGGGTTCCTTGACCAAATGGAGAAAACGCCAGAATTTTATACGCCAAAAAAAGATCCAGGGACGGAAGATTAACTCTTCCTACTTGGATCTTTTTTCATGGAGTGAAACGGAAGAATAGGAACTCCGCTTATAGCAGACCGCCACGTGCTTGATTTCACCCGCCCCAAAATGCCCCTAGCCTAGTCCTATAAGCCACTACAGAGAAGCTATATGACCTACAAAAATCCCTCCGCCCCTAAAGAGATGCTTATGAGCCCCTAAACCTGTCCTATATGCCCCTACCGAGAAGTTATATGCCCCTAGAAATTCCATGCACTTAGAGAAAATACCCTAAGCTACAAGGTGTCATTTGTCAAAGTTTCTCCAAATTCAAACAAAAATCCTGATCAGACTTTTGTCTGATCAGGATTAATTAAACTAAAATTGTAATTGACTTTCGATATATGCTTTAACTTCAGCAATTGGCATTCTTGTTTGTTCCATAGAATCACGGTGACGAACCGTTACTTGATTGTCCGTTTCTGAATCGAAATCGTATGTGATACAGAATGGAGTACCAATTTCATCTTGACGACGATAGCGTTTACCAATTGATTGAGATTCATCATAGTCTACCATAAAGTGTTTGCTTAGCTCTGAGAACAACGAAGTAGCACCTTCCGATAACTTTTTCGATAATGGTAAAATTGCTGCCTTTATCGGTGCAAGAGCAGGGTGGAAGCGCAATACTGTACGAGTATCGTCACCTTCTAATTGCTCTTCATCAAAAGCTTCACAAAGGAATGCAAGGGTTACACGGTCAGCGCCTAAAGATGGCTCGATACAATATGGTACATATCTTTCATTTGTAATTGGATCAATATAGTTGAAATCTTCTCCTGAATGCTCCATATGCTGCTTTAAGTCAAAGTCTGTTCTATCTGCAATACCCCATAGCTCTCCCCAACCAAATGGGAATTTATATTCAATATCAGTTGTTGCATTAGAATAATGAGAAAGCTCGTCTTCTGAGTGATCACGTAAACGAATGCTATTTTCAGCGACACCTAAATTCAATAACCATTCTTTACAATAATTACGCCAGAATTCAAACCATTCCATATCTTCCCCTGGTTTACAGAAGAATTCTAATTCCATTTGTTCGAATTCTCTTGTACGGAATGTGAAGTTACCTGGTGTAATCTCGTTACGGAAACTTTTACCTACTTGCGCAATACCAAAAGGCATTTTTTTACGCATAGAACGTTGTACGTTCTTGTAGTTTACAAATATTCCTTGTGCCGTTTCAGGGCGCAAAAAGATTTCATTGGTAGATGCCTCAGTCACGCCTTGAAATGTTTTAAACATTAAGTTGAACTGGCGAATTTCTGTGTAATCAAAAGCGCCACATGTTGGACATACTACATCGTGTTCTAGCATGATGTCTTCCATTTTTTCAAATGAAAGACCATCAATAACCATTTCAATTCCTTTTTTATCAAGAGCATCTTCAATAATTTTATCCACACGATGACGAGATTTACATTTTTTACAGTCAATCATAGGATCATTAAAGTTTCCTATATGACCAGAAGCTACCCAAGTTTTTGGGTTCATTAAAATAGCTGCATCTAAGCCAACATTATATGGTGACTCTTGCACAAACTTTTTCCACCATGCTTTTTTAACATTGTTTTTTAATTCGACGCCAAGTGGACCGTAATCCCAAGTATTTGCGAGTCCACCATAAATTTCTGAACCAGGGAAAACAAACCCTCTATGCTTTGCTAAACTTACTACTTTTTCCATTGAATTTGTCATTGAAATACCTCCATTTTTTGAATGCCTTTTAAAGTGGGCAATAAAAAAACTCGTCTCCGGGCCAAATTAGCCCGGGGACGAGTATTATACCCGCGGTTCCACCCCGATTGATTGTTCAACACAATCCTCTTTAAAAGCATAAGCTCCGAGTTGCCGTTTCCTGTAATGTGGACTTTCACTATCACCACTCGCTCATTTTACAGTACTTATAATCCTCTTCAACGCTTTATTATTTGTTGCTATTGTAACACGAGTATGTTTACTTCGCAATAATAGGTCGACAACGCTCGAAGTTAAATATTTAAAAAACTAGCCTTCCTCTGCAAGCTCGTCGCAAATAAATTTACCGCAGCGCTAAAATTTTTTAGTGGTCACTTCACGCTACGAAACTTCTCCGTAATAGTGTAGCCGATGTTTCGTCCAAAGCAATCTATAAATAGTAATGACATCTTGCTTGTAAAGGACGCTTGCACTTTTCTTATTTTGATAGTGGTATTATTATGTGCTACAATAATTGAGTATTAAGTATAACACTTTGAGGCGGTGAGTCCGATCGAACTCAACAAACGGCAAAATGAGATTTTGGACATTGTAAAAGGAAACGGCCCCATTACAGGAGAACAAATTGCAGAACGACTACATTTAACGCGGTCTACGTTAAGACCCGATCTTGCAATTTTAACAATGGCTGGATTTCTAGATGCTCGTCCGCGAGTTGGTTATTTTTATTCCGGAAAGAAAACAAGTCAATCTATTGCAGATAATATTGCTCAAATGCGTGTAAAAAACTTTCAGTCTATACCTGTTGTTGTAGAGGAAAGCATGACTGTTTATGATGCTATATGCCATATGTTTTTAGAAGATGTAGGGTCATTATTTGTAGTTGATAAAACATCACTGTTATCTGGAGTGCTTTCAAGGAAAGATTTTCTGCGAACTAGTATTGGAAATCAGGATTTAAATAAAATTCCAGTACATATGATTATGACTAGAATGCCAAATGTCACGTACTGTTTGAAAGAAGATACGATTATAGATGTCGCAAATAAATTAATGAGTCGACAAATTGATTCATTACCTGTTGTAAAGATACGAAAAGATGGTTTAGAGGTAGTTGGAAGAATAACGAAAACGAATATCACACGTGCTTTCCTATCATTAGCCGATGACCACGATTTGTGAGGGGGAAAACTATGAAAATGCTTAACCTATTTATCGTCTCAGATTCTATCGGGGAGACTGGTGAATTAGTAGCGAAAGCGGCGATAAGCCAATTTAGACCTGGTCTTCAGCATACAAAATTGAAAAGATTCCCGCATATTGATTCGATAGATCATATTAAAGAAATTACGGAACTTGCGAAAGAACAGAATGCTATTATTTTGTATACACTTGTTCAAACAAATATGAGGGATGCACTGATAGAGTGCTGTAAACAATATCAATTAGAATCCGTAGATTTAATCGGTCCAGTACTTAACTTATTAGAAAACAGTTTAGGTGAAAAACCATTTGAAGAACCTGGATTAGTTCGTAAATTGGATGAAGACTATTTCAAAAAAATAGAAGCCATAGAATTTGCGGTAAAGTACGATGATGGAAGGGATCCTAGGGGCTTGCTACAAGCTGATATTGTTTTAATTGGTGTTTCGAGAACATCCAAAACGCCATTATCCCAATATTTAGCTAATAAGAGATATAAAGTTGCAAATGTGCCACTTGTTCCAGAAGTAGAGCCGCCGGAGGAACTTTTTCAAATTGATCCAGCAAAATGTTTTGGTCTTGTTATTACTCCGGAAAAGCTCAATTTTATTCGAAAAGAAAGATTAATAGCAATTGGTTTAAATGATGATGCTAGTTATGCTAAAATAGAACGGATAAATGATGAGATAAAACACTTTGATAAAGTTGTTCGAAGAATCGGTTGTCGTGTAATTGATGTGACAAATAGAGCTGTAGAAGAAACTGCGAATGAAGTTATTAATCATATCTTTAAAAATAATTAAAAAGAAAAAGAGCCGATTCACATTTGTGAAAAGGTTTTTTTGTATTCTCTATCGAATAAAGTAATAGATTAATAAAATGAAATGATTTATAATTATTATTTGTGGAAAAAAGAATATTTTATCTATGAAACTTTTTTTATGAATTATTTTGTCGATTCTTGCAGGAATTTTATTAATTCTCTCGAATTAAATCAAATAGCAAGTAAAGATGGTGAAATAATGACGAATCGTATAGAAGAAGAGCTTATCGAACAAGTTAGAAATAACAATGATATCGTCGATTTAGTTAGCGAATATGTTCAACTTACGAAAAGAGGGAGAAATTATTTTGGTTTATGCCCTTTCCATGGGGAACAAACACCATCTTTTTCAGTAACGCAAGAAAAACAAATTTTCCATTGTTTTGGTTGTGGTGCTGGAGGAAATGTTATTACCTTTTTAATGGATATCGAAAATCTTTCATTCCACGATGCGGTAAGTAAACTTGGAAGTCGTATAGGATTAACGATTGAAGAAAGTTCCTCAAATAGTTCAGAAGTAAAAACACCCATTTCTAAAGAAGTAGTCATTATGAAAAAAGCACATGAATTTGCAAGTGAATACTTTCATCACTTACTGCTTCATACAGAAGAAGGGGAAAATGCATTAAATTACTTAGAGGAAAGAGGGTTTTCAAAAGAAATCATTGAAAAGTACAAAATTGGCTGGTCCCTACAAAAGTGGGATGCACTTACAACGTTATTAGAGCGAAAAGGTATGGATTTAAAAGAAATTGAGAAAACTGGGCTCATTATCCGAAAAGAAAATGAATTGAAGTATTTTGATCGTTTTAGAGGGAGAATAATGTTTCCTGTTTTCGATGAAAGCGGTCATGTTATTGCCTTTTCAGGGAGAATTCTTAATAAATCCGAAAATGAGGCAAAATATTTAAATAGTCCAGAGTCGCCAATTTTTCAAAAAAGCCAAGTACTTTATAACTTAGATAAAGCTCGACCTGATATTAGAAAGCAACGCAATGTAGTCGTTTTTGAAGGCTTTTTGGATGTTATAGCGGCTGCAAAAGCGGGTATAATTAATGGTGTTGCAACAATGGGTACAGCATTGACGTCTCAACATATAACAAAACTAAACAGATTAACATCCAATGTTACGCTTTGTTATGACGGGGATAAGGCTGGTATGGAAGCGTCTAAAAGAGCCTCGACGTCTCTCCAAGCTCAAAATATTCAAACGGAGATAGCTATTATTCCAGATGCTATGGATCCGGATGATTATATAAAGAATTTTGGTGAAGAGGCATTTCGAACGAAAATTATTGAAAAACCGCATTCCTATTTATCTTTTATGATGATTGTTTTAAAAAGAGACAAGAACTTTAATAATGAAAATGATACTTTGCAGTATATTCAAGAAATATTGGAAATACTGAGTGAAAGAAACTCTTCCGTAGAGCGCGATTTATATATTCGACAAATTTCGCAGGAAACGAATGTTTCAGAGGAAGCAATCTATCAGCATTTAAGGAAACTTCAAGGGAAAAAAGCAAAGCAATCGAAAAACCAATCTGTAGCTCCTCTTCAAATAAATCCGGAATTGAAAAAAAAGAAGCGAACTTTAACAGCGGATGAAAGAGCAGAAAGGATTTTACTTTCCCATATGCTCCACAATCCTCAAGTAATTGATATAGCTAGAAATATTTCTGGTGAACAATTTTTTATAAGAGATGCTTATGAAGCTGCTTATGTAAGACTAATGGGTTTTTATGAAGAATATCCAGAAGGAGATTTCCAACGCTTCTTAGAAGTAATCAATGATACAGAACTGAAGAAAATAGTTATGGAAGCAGCGCTCTCAGAACGTGATCCAGATCATGAAACAGAGGAAGTCATGGACTGTTTGCGCCATATTAGAAAATACCGGGTAGAACGGCAAATTGAACAAAAATTACACGAAGCAAAAGAAGCGGAGAAAATGACTGATATGGTAAAGGCTCTACAGCTTGCTCAAGAGGCAATACAGTTAAAAAAATCTTTAGCAACTTTTGAGAAATAATCCGGTATCAAAAGGAGGAATTCTTATGGCGGACAAGTCCGAACGTACAAAAGAAACTGAAATCGAAGTATCATTAGAAGAAGCAAAAAAACAATTGATTGAACTAGGGAAAAAAAATGGTGAGTTAACTTACCATGATATAGCCGAAAAACTTGCTCATTTTGAGTTGGAGTCTGATCAGATAGAAGAGTTCATTGATCATTTGGAAGGCAAAGAAATTGAACTGAGCCGAAAAGATGGGGATGAAGAGGATTTAGATCGTTTAATGAAAGGGAAAGAAGAAACTTTTGATTTAAACGATTTAAGTGTACCACCAGGTGTTAAAATAAATGATCCAGTTCGTATGTACTTAAAAGAAATTGGTCGGGTTGACTTATTAAAAGCATCTGAAGAAATCGCACTAGCTGAACGTATTGAAAAAGGAGATGAAGAAGCTAGAAAACGTCTAGCGGAAGCAAACCTTCGATTAGTAGTGAGTATTGCGAAGCGTTATGTAGGACGAGGTATGTTGTTTTTAGATTTAATTCAAGAAGGAAATATGGGGCTTATTAAAGCTGTTGAAAAGTTTGACCATCGTAAAGGGTTTAAATTCAGTACGTACGCTACTTGGTGGATTAGACAAGCAATTACGCGTGCTATTGCGGATCAAGCGAGAACAATTCGTATTCCAGTGCATATGGTTGAAACAATCAATAAGTTAATAAGAGTTCAACGTCAATTGCTTCAAGATTTAGGCCGAGAACCATCTCCTGAGGAAATAGGAGAAGAGATGGACTTGCCGCAAGAAAAGGTTCGTGAAATTTTAAAAATTGCACAAGAGCCAGTTTCTTTGGAAACACCAATCGGAGAAGAGGATGATTCGCATTTAGGTGATTTTATCGAAGATGCAGATGCACAATCTCCATCCGACCATGCTGCGTATGAACTTTTAAAAGAGCAATTAGAAGACGTTTTGGATACCTTAACAGACCGTGAAGAAAATGTACTTCGTTTACGTTTTGGTTTAGATGATGGGCGTACAAGAACATTAGAAGAAGTGGGGAAAGTGTTCGGCGTAACCCGTGAACGTATTCGTCAAATCGAAGCGAAGGCACTTCGAAAACTTCGCCATCCATCTAGAAGTAAACGTTTAAAAGACTTTTTAGAATAATGATAAGTCATCCTTATATGAAGGATTTCTCAGACTGTAGGAAAACTCTAAAATTGAGTTTTCCTACAGTCTTTTTTTAAATAAGTAAGAAAAATCGAGGCTGGAAAAAGACACTCGCTTTCCAAGTAGCCTCCTCCATTGCTTGAGCTTTAGGTACAATAATTAAGAAAAGCTCTCTCTCTGCGGGTATTGACTTTGCCTCCTCTCGTACCTATGGGTCTAGGACTAACGGTATTCCAGTAGGAGTGACGTCTTTTTCAATGCTTTTATATTCACGAAACCTTTTGTGTTCAACGAGACATCCTTGATGGCAGGATGTCTTTTGTCTCTTACTACAAAATGTTATACTATTGACAATTGCAACATGAAATGAGGATAGGTAATGTCACTTCAGCGTAAGCAAATAATATTAAATGAAATAGCATTTTGGAAGAAAAACAAGCTGCTACCCGAACACTACTGTGATTTCCTAATAGCCTTATACGCACAAGGTGAAAATATAGGAATGGAAGAGAAGGAAAATTCATCAAAAGCGATTTTAGCGAAAGATAGAAAAAACAAAACCATCTTATATATTATACTTGGAGTAATTACATCCATTTTGTTGGCATCACTCTTATTTATGACTACTATCGTATTCCTTCCAATTGTAGTTTCAGGAATAACTATTATCGTATTTTTATACATAGCTATTAAATTGGTAAAAAATAAATCCATTTTCGCTCCTTTATTAATGGTGTGCTCAGCTCTTTTATTGTTAGCAGTTTCTTTTAAAGTTTGGGAAATTTATTTTATGAATTATCCATTGATATTAATCTACTTAATCATAGGAAACTGTTCCATTTGGCTATTTTCTGGATTACTCCAAAAGTTAGTTTATTTTAGTATTTCTGGCGCCATTGGTATTACATTTACCATATTTTATTTGTTTTATTTTTATCTATAGAGCTATTATTCTCCCATTATTATTAATGCCATATGTTATATTTATAACTGTGAATTTACATTCTTTTTAGTATAATAAGAATGTAAGCGTTTTTTTAACAAAGGGGATGGAAGAAATGAATTTTGATTTAACACAAGAACAGCAAATGATTCGTAAAATGATTCGTGAATTTGCAGATGAAGTTGTAGCTCCAGGTGCAATTGAGCGCGACAAAACAAAAGCGTTTCCAAAAGAAATCTTTAAACAGTTAGCTGACATGGGGATGATGGGCCTACCGTTTGCGGAAGAATACGGCGGAGCAGGGGCTGATACTGTCAGTTTCGCAATTGTGACAGAGGAATTAAGTCGTGCATGTGCATCGACTGGTATTACATATTCTGCACATATTTCTCTTGGTGGAGCACCACTTAATTTATTTGGAACAGAAGAGCAAAAACAAAAATATTTAGTTCCAGTATGTACTGGGGAATCATTCGGTGCTTTTGGATTAACTGAGCCTAACGCAGGGTCCGATGCAGGAGGAACTCAAACAACTGCAAAAGAAGATGGCGATGACTTTTTAATTAATGGAAATAAAGCATTTATAACAAATGCCAGCTATGCAAAACATTTGGCGTTAACTGCAATTACAGATGTGAAAGATGGACAGAAGGAAATCTCTGCGATTATTGTACCTACTGATGCAGAGGGATTTACAGTGATTGATAATTACGAGAAAATGGGATTAAATGCATCTAACACCACTGAATTAGTACTTGAAAACGTTCGAGTTTCACAGGAAAACTTACTAGGTAAGCGAGGAAATGGTTTTAAACAATTCTTAGTAACCCTTGATGGTGGTCGAATTGGTATTGGTGCGATGGCAGTTGGTATTGCGCAAGCTGCTTTTGACCGTGCACTACGTTATTCGAAAGAGAGGAAACAGTTTGGTAAATCTCTATCTGAGTTTCAAATAACTCAATTTAAATTAGCTGATATGGCAATGAAAATCGAATTAGCTCGAAACATGGTTCATAAAGCTGCATGGTTGAAGGATCAAGGACGTGCGTTTGGTAAAGAGGCCTCAATGTGTAAATTATATGCATCGGAAATTGCCATGGAGGTTGCAGATCAAGCGGTTCAAATTCATGGTGGTTACGGTTATATGAAAGAATACGAAGTAGAACGTTTTATGAGAGATGCTAAGCTCTTAGAAATAGGTGAAGGAACTTCTGAAGTACAACGTATGGTTATTGCCAGACATATTGGATGTTAATCGAATTTATGTCTAAATTGTCACAATGTAAGAAAACCCTTCTTTAGGACTTTTCGTTTTCACAAGAATGCAGTACAATATTAGTGTTGACTAATTCTATGTTAGAATGAATGATGTATAAAAAGGGAGGGTTAACTATGAAAAAGAATCCAATTATTCCATTTATCTTAATTATGGCATTTGGTATCGGTCTAATTTTCTTCTTATCTATTGAGGGTGTGAATAACAAAGGAGAAATAGCAGCTGATAAAGAAGCGGCTGAAAATGGTGAGGAAGTTGCCACTTCGGATGAATTCGATCCTGCTGCGTTTGCACAAGGGAAATGTATCATGTGTCACGGTGGTAATTTTGAAGGACAAGGTAATGCACCTTCGCTAGTTGCAACTAAATTATCTGAAGATGATATTAAAGGTGTATTAACTAATGGTAGAGGTGGAATGCCAGCTGGATTAGTTCCTGCTGAAAACATCGATGCTATGGCTGCATGGGTTAAATCTTTAGGTGAAAAATAATAATTATAAAAAGACCTCGATTCTTATAAAAGAATCGAGGTCTTTTTTTATTTTTGTTATAATGGAATATGAGGTGTTTAAATTGAATGCAAAAAATTTGTCAGAACGTTTAAAAAGAGTAGCGTCTTTTGTGGAAGAAGATACGATACTTGCTGATATAGGAAGTGACCATGCTTATTTACCTTGTTATTTAGTGCATGCAGGAATTATTACGCAAGCAATTGCGGGAGAAGTGGTAAAAGGTCCTTTTGAATCCGCACAAAAGCATGTGAAAAGTGAAGGGTTAGAAAAACAAATAGATGTACGTTTTGGAAATGGCTTAGAAGTTATACTAGAAGCAGATAATGTACAAACGATTACGATAGCTGGTATGGGTGGTCCGCTTATAGCTTCCATTCTAGAAGCTGGAAAAGATAAACTTACATCTGTAGAAAACTTAATATTGCAGCCAAATATTCATGCAAAAGCAATTCGCGAATGGGCAATAAAAGAAAATTGGAAAATCGTGAACGAAACCATATTAGAAGAAAATGATAAAATTTACGAAATTGTCGCCCTTAAAAAAGGTCAAATGCAGCTAACAGAGCAAGAACTATTAGTTGGTCCTATCTTGATGAAAGAAAAGTCAACAGTCTATAAAAAGAAATGGGAGAATGAACTAAACGAATGGCAACGAATCGTAGACCAATTAAATATAATAGCGCAATCAACGGAAGTACAAGAAAAGAAAGAAGAGCTCGAAATAAAAATTGCTCTATTGAAGGAGTCCTTGTAAAATATGAAGCAAACAAATGGTCAACAGATCATCTCCCTATTTGAACAATGGGCACCTAAATCGCTTGCTGTGGAAGGGGATTCCATCGGACTTCAAATAGGTAGTCTGAACAAGTCAGTTTCTAAAGTGCTTGTTACACTCGATGTGAATCCAAAAGTAGTAAAAGAAGCGATAGAGCAACAATGTGAGTTAATCATTGCGCATCATCCTCCCATATTTCGTGGAATGAAACATATGCGAACGGATTTACCACAAGGAAGCTTAATCGAGCAATTAATCAAGCATGATATTGCGGTATATGCAGCGCATACGAATCTCGATATTGCGACTGGTGGAGTAAATGATTTATTAGCAAACGCATTGGAACTTGAAAATGTGAAAATATTAGAGCAAACAACTGCTGAAAGGTTAATGAAATTAGCAGTGTTCACTCCAAAAGAATCGACGGAACAAGTAAGAATGGCTTTGGGAAATGTGGGAGCAGGTCAAATCGGTGATTATGCTAATTGCAGCTTCACTTCACAAGGTGAAGGACGGTTTAAACCTTCTGAAATTGCTGATCCATACATTGGTAAAGCGAATGAGCTTACCATTGTAACAGAAGATAAAGTGGAAGTAGTATTCCCTGCTTCTATAAAAAATCGTATTCTAAAAGCTTTGCTTATGACACATCCGTATGAAGAGCCTGCATATGATTTACTTCTACTTGAAACAGAAGTCAACGAAAAAGGGCTTGGAAGGATAGGGACGCTTCCAACTCCAGTAAGATTATACGAATATGCACAAACAGTGAAAAAGCAGTTGGACGTCCCATTTGTGCGTGTAGTAGGAGAGTTGGATAAACTTGTTCAAAAGGTTGCAGTACTTGGTGGGGATGGAAATAAATACATTCAAACAGCAAAAAGAGCAGGGGCAGATGTGTTTATTACAGGGGACATGTACTTTCATGTGGCACAAGACGCCGAAGCAATTGATCTGGCAGTGATTGATCCTGGTCATCATATGGAACAGATTATGAAAGATGGCGTTGCAGATTATATGAACGCAGCTTGTATTGAAAAGAAACTTGCTTGTACATTTATACCTTCTAAGCTTTCTACAGAACCATTTCAATTTATTTAAAAAGAAGCTGCTTCCTCGGAAGCAGCCTTTTTTAAAAGATACGAAAGAATATAAATCTTGGATGCTAGGAATCCAGTAATAGTAATGCTTCATAATATAATTTCAAGGGTTTGATCTTGATTATTTTTGGTTTTAAGGTCCACAGTATACACGAATCAGTGGGTGTATCATTAGAGTAGGTGGTACTAGTGAAAAATAGATAGCATCCATTATTAAAGAAGAGCTGAGCGGATGAAATTGCATCTTCGTCCGCTTTTAAAAGAATAGGAAAGGATTTATTCTCTCATTAACCAAAACAAATGCATTATGTCTTTACATATTTCAAGAAGGCGACGGACAAACAACCGCCACAAGATTACAGAAAAAAGTGGATGGAGAAGTGACGCAGTCACTTCTCCATCCACAGAAATTCCTATGGTAATAGTGTAGCCGATGTTTCGTCCAAAGCACTTTAGAAATAGAGAAGACAAGATGCACTTAAAGGACGTTTACGTTTTTCTTACTTAGATATTAATTGGGTACGGCTCTATTCTATCTACTGGTTTTGGTATTTTAATTTTTGGTAATATTTTTTCTGGTATGACTTTTTTCGTTGTATCATGAGTTGTAGGGTCATTTGTATCGTATTTTTCTAAAAATTGGATAACTTCTTTCACAATAGGAGTAGGTGTAGATGCTCCTGCTGTAACTGCTATATGATTAATGTTTTCTAACCACTCAAGCTTAAGCTCTGAAATGTCTCCGATACGATAAGAAGGAGTACCAGCAATTTCCTCCGAAACTTGCGTCAATCTATTCGAGTTATTACTCATCGGATCTCCTACAACAATCAATAGATCGGCTTCGCCTGCTTGTTCTGCAACCGCTTCTTGTCTTACTTGCGTTGCAAGGCAAATTTCTTTGTGAACTTCTATATGCGGAAATTTTTCTTCCAATTTTTTCATCATATCCACGACATCCCACTGTGACATCGTAGTTTGATTTGTTACAAGAAGTTTATCCGTTTCAATCGTTAAGTTATCGATATCCGCTATTGTTTGCACTAGATGCACTTTATCTGGTGCAACGCCAATCGCACCTTCTGGCTCAGGATGGCCTTTTTTCCCAATGTAAATAATGTCATACCCTTCAGCAGTTTTTTCTTTAATTAAGTCATGTGTCACTGTCACGTCCGGGCATGTTGCATCTATTGAAACTAACCCTCTTTTACGTGCAAGTTCCTTTACCTCAGGAGACACACCATGAGCAGTGAAAATTACTGTTCCTTGATCGACTTTAGAAAGAATATCTAAACGATTTTCACCATCAAGTGTAATAATACCGTCTTTTTCAAATGCATCCGTTACATGTTTGTTGTGGACAATCATTCCTAAAATATATATTGGCCGGGGAAGAGATGTATCTAAAGCTGCGTTACGTGCAATGACCATTGCATCCACAACCCCATAACAATATCCTCTTGGCGAAATTTTTTGTACAATCATTGTGAGAACTCCCTTCAATACGAGCATACTCATATTATAACGGAGCTACTGAATGAATTCAAAACTTTAAAATGGTGGCTGAAATATTCGTGGTAAGGAAGCCCCGTTTGAAACGACGGATGAAGTTGTTCGGGCAACAGCTGGGACACTTGCAGCGGCAGTTGTAGCAGCGGTTGCTGTGGTAGCCACAGCGGCAGCAGCCGTTGCACTTGGTACGGATTGAAAGCCCTTATAGAGCTTCCAAAGGGCTGGCATGTTTTGAAGCATTGGTGCATATTGCCTTACCATAGGTGTGATTTGTTGGGCAGTATTTAAAAACTTATCAGCAGTTTGTAAATAGGATGATGCTTTACCTGTAGCAGCACCAGCCGCTTGTTGAAGACCAGACTGAGTTCCAGGTCCACCGAAAATTCCAGCCGCTGCATTTCCTACATGACCACCGAATCCGCCAGCCCCAGCATTCCCTGCATGACCACCGAACCCACCAGCTCCTCCATGCCCTTCTGGACCACCGAATCCACCAGCCTGCCCTCCTGAACCTCCTTGTTGAAAACCTCCCAAAAGACGTCCTAAGAAGTTGGTTGGTTGTGAACCATTTGAATTATTTGGTATTCCGAACATACTCTGTGAAGGCTGGTGAGTATTCACAGGAGGCGAACTATTAAAATTAAAGAAGTCATTCGCCCTAGATTGTGAAAACGGATAAAAAGACTCATAGCGCATTATATCATCTCCTTTCATCAAAGTGAGTCCTTCTATTCTATGCAAATTATACGTTTTGTGTACAATCGTGGTACAATAAAGAAATGTGAGGGAGGGACTCAAATGTCCAAATATACAGATTATAATTTTCAGCCTTTTTTACAAAATGCAATTGATAAATTAGGTTTTCAAGAACCAACGCCGATTCAAAAAGAAATAATTCCGCTAGTTTTAAAGGGAAGAAGTGCGATTGGTCAAGCGCATACTGGAACAGGAAAAACACATAGTTTTTTGATCCCAATTGTTGAAAAAATAGATGCTAGTAAACAAGAAGTACAAGCAATTATTACATCACCAACAAGAGAGCTTGCAACTCAAATTTATAAAGAGTTGAACAAGTTAGTAGAAGGCACAGAAATTCAAACGAAGTTGTTTATTGGTGGTACGGATAAAGCCCGCGCCATTGATAAGTTGAAAACACAACCACAAATTGTCGTAGGTACACCAGGACGACTTCGTGACTTAACGGTTGAACAGGCTTTGCTTGTGCATACTGCAAATATTCTAGTAGTGGATGAAGCTGATTTAGCATTCGACTTAGGTTTCATTAATGAAATTGACCAATTTGCATCGCGTATGCCAGAGCAATTAGAAATGTATGTATTTTCAGCAACTATTCCGGAAAAGCTTCAACCATTTTTAAAGAAATATATGGATTCACCAGCCCATATTAAGATTGGAGAAAAGCGTCCAGTAGCGGATGGAATCGAATTTACTGTCGTTCCTGTTCGAAGTAAATCACGTAAAAAGCGGTTGTTAGAAGTAATCGAAGGAATTAACCCTTATTTGGCAATCATTTTTACTAATACTAAACAGCATGCGGACGAAGTGTCCAATTACTTGCTAGGTAACGGTTTAAAAGTAGGGGTTGTTCATGGGGACATATCACCTCGTGACCGTAAACGTGTGATGAAACAAGTTCATGAATTAGAATTTCAATATATAGTTGCAACAGATCTTGCGGCACGTGGAATTGATATTCCCGGGGTAAGCCATGTTATAAACTACGAAATTCCAGATGATCTGGAGTTTTTCGTTCATAGGGTTGGAAGAACAGCTCGTGCAGGATTAACGGGATCAGCCATTACATTATTTGAACCTTCTGATGAAGATGCTTTAATTCGTCTAGAGAAGATGGGAATAGAATTTAATCATCGTGATGTAAATAACGGTGAATGGTCAGAGTTAAAAGAAAGACATGCTCGTAAAAATCGTACGAAAAACGAAAATGAAATAGATGCTAAAGCAAAAGCAATGGTTCGCAAACCGAAAAAAGTAAAACCAGGTTATAAACGCAATATGAAATGGGAAATGGATAAAATTAAGAAGAAAGAACGTCGTATAAAAAATCGTCAAAAATAAGGAGGCTTTTCAATGCTTTTAGGATCTCATGTTTCCATGAGCGGAAAAGAAATGCTTCTTGCTTCCAGCAAAGAAGCAGCTTCATATGGTGCCAATACATTTATGATTTATACGGGTGCACCTCAAAATACTCGTCGAAAACCAATTGATGAGTTGAATATTGAAGCCGGCTTACAGCATATGAAAGAAAATGGCATGTCTCATATAGTTGTGCATGCACCGTATATTATCAATTTAGGAAATACAACAAAACCAGAGACTTTTGCTTTAGGTATAGAGTTTTTACAAAAAGAAGTGGAACGAACTGCGGCAATTGGAGCAACACAAATCGTTCTGCATCCAGGCGCTCATGTTGGTGCTGGTGCAGATGCTGGCATTGCTAGAATTGTGGAAGGGCTTAATGAAGTATTGGGGCAGGACTTACCAGTACAAATTGCACTTGAGACAATGGCTGGAAAAGGTTCCGAGTGCGGAAGAACTTTCGAAGAGTTAGCTCAAATTATTAATGGGGTCCAAAATAATCATCGGCTCTCCATTTGCTTAGATACTTGTCATATTCATGATGCGGGCTATGATGTCGTAAATGATTTCGATGGTGTCCTAAATGAATTTGATAAGTTGATCGGTCTTAATCGACTAAAAGTACTTCATATAAATGATAGTAAAAATGTTCGTGGGGCAGCAAAAGACCGACATGAAAATATTGGTTTTGGTGAAATTGGGTTTGATGCACTACAATATATCGTGCACCATCCTCAATTAATGCATATTCCGAAAATCTTAGAAACGCCATTTGTTGGAGTGGATTCTAAAGATAAGCAAGCACCATATAAAGTAGAGATTGAGATGCTTCGTTCTAAAACATTTAATCCCAAAGCAATCGAATCTTTAAGAGTTTAATAATTACTGTACCCTCATTTTTCTCGTAAAATTGAGGGTGCTTTTTCTTTAAGTTGTTGAAATAAGTTAACTGCTCTCTGTTCACCTAAGATGCTAATCAGTTTTTGTTGAATATTCATTGGAACTCCTAATAATAGCCAAGTTAAAGAGATTTCTTGTAGAAGTGGATATACCTCCTTTATTTCTTTATCGGATAATTTTAAATCTAAATCCTTTGCCAATTTTTTGAAGTCTTTTAAAGAGCTTGTTTGTAGCTCATGAATAAACCCCGAAATATCCAATCTCTCATCCTCTCAAGATAAATTTATTTACACTTTGATCATTTTCCTCTATACTTTAACTTTGTAAATCGTAATGATTATTGATTAGAATAGAGGAATATAAATGGGTAAACCGTTGATTCAATTACAACATGTTTATTATCAATATGAACAAACAGAGGCATTAAAAGATATTTCTTTAAAGATAGAAGAAGGAGATTTTTTAGCGATTATTGGTCCCAATGGTTCTGGTAAATCTACTCTTTTAAAAATAATACTTGGCTTGTTAAAGCCTACTAAAGGTAAGGTGTTACTGTTTAGTAAACCTGTTCCTTTGTTTAAGGAGAAAGAGTTAATAGGCTATGTCTCTCAAAAGTCCAATGCATTTAATACTGGTTTTCCTGCCACAGTAGAAGAAGTAGTGAAAAGTGGTTTAGTAAAGAAAGTTGGCTTATTTCATCCGTATCCTAAAAATGTGGACACAAAAGTGAGTGAAGCGTTGACTTCTGTGGGGATGGAAAAGTTTTCAAAAAAAAATATTGGCGAGTTATCTGGTGGTCAGCAACAACGTGTTTTTATCGCTAGAGCATTAGTGAGCAATCCGAAAGTTTTAATATTGGATGAACCTACTGTAGGTGTAGATAGTAAAAATGTACGCTCATTTTATCATATGTTATCTCATCTAAATCGGGAACATCAAATTACAATTGTCTTGGTAACACATGATGTGGATGCTGTATCGAAAACTATTAGTCATGTCGCTTGTCTCAATCAATCCATTCATTTTCATGGTTTTCAAAATGAGATGGATTCAATGAGTGATGAACAATTAGAAGCGTGGTATGGACACTCTGTTCGGAAAGTGACACATCGAAAAGAGGAACAATTATGATTGAATCCTTCATTCAATATCAATTTTTGCAAAATGCATTTATTTCAGGATTAATTATTGGGATAATTGCGCCTTTACTTGGCGTGTTTATCATCGTGCGTCGACTTTCTTTAATTGCGGACGCATTAAGCCATGTAACATTAGCTGGCATTGCTGGTAGCTTATACTTGAGTCAATCTGTAGGAGTATTAGCATTTCTAAATCCATTATATTTAGGAATAGTAGCTTCGGTTACAGGTTCTCTTTTTATTGAACGACTCCGTAGAATGTACAAGCACTATGAAGAACTAGCAATTCCGATAATTATGTCCGCGGGATTGGGTTTTAGTGCTATTTTCATATCATTAGCAGAGGGTTTTAGTTCCGATTTATTTAGCTATCTATTTGGTTCTGTATCAGCTGTAAGTCGCCAAGATTTATGGATTGTTATTTTTATTGCACTGATTGTCATTGTTTTTTTAACATTATTTTATAAAGAGTTGTTTGTCTTATCTTTTGACGAGGAATATGCAAAGGCTTCTGGACTACCTGCAAAGTGGATTCATATATTATTTATGATTGTTACTGCATTAGTTATAGCAGGTTCAATGAGAATTGTCGGAATATTACTTGTTTCTTCGCTCATGACATTACCAGTTGCTGCAGCGATGCGAATTGCGAAAGGCTTTAAACAGGCGATTATTTTTTCAGTACTATTTGGAGAGCTTGCAGTGATTATTGGATTAGTAAGCGCATTTTATATGAATTTAGCCCCAGGTGGAACAATTGTGGTAACGTCTATTATCATCTTACTTCTTACACTTACATTTAAAAAAATGTTTATGAAGGGAGCCGTCTCACAATGAATATTGAAAAAGCTTGGGAAATCCTAAAAAAAGAAGGCTATAAGAAGACGGATAAAAGAGAGCAAATTTTAGATATTTTTTCAAAAACAGAGAAATATATAACAGCTAGAGATATTTTAGATGTTATGATGGTTGAACATCCGGGGATGAGTTATGATACCATCTATCGTAATTTAAGTACTTTTGTTGATCTTGGTATTTTGGAAGAAACGGAGTTAACTGGGGAGAAGCATTTCCGCATGCAATGCGAAATGGATCATCACCATCATCACTTTATTTGTATGTCTTGTGGCAATATTAAAGAAATCAATTTTTGTCCTATGGAAATGCTTCAAAATGCTATTCCTGCGTATCAAATTGATAATCATAAATTCGAAATTTATGGAAAATGTCCAGAATGTCATTAAAAAATCCCGCCAAAAGAAATATTTGGCGGGATTTTTTTTAGAGGGGCATTAGGAACCGATGTAATGAAACCACTTCTAATCCTTAGAATTCCCACAGTAATAATGTATTGCCGATAGGACGGGGAAATAGGATAGATAAGTTACTCTATACTGCCCCTTTTTATATAAAGTTACTTCAATTTATATAAGTGTATGAAAGATATACTATGTATTCGCCCTTAATCTATCAAAATATAGACATATTATGAAGGAGAGAAAGGGGAATTCTCTTTCTACTAAATCTAGTAATAGTAAGATAATATTACTTCAACTAGAAAAGAAGGGAGGTATGAAAAGTGGCAGAAAAAACTTTTATTAACAATAGTATAGCAACCTTTCAAGTAACTCTTTTTATTCGTGAAGGAAATAATCCTGTAAATCAAGATGGGACAGTTTCTTTTACTCTAAATCCAGGTGAAACAATAACTGTACCCTATGGTGATAGTCAAAATATCTTTCTAAATGGTATTTTGTTCTTTACTATTTCGGAAGGGGATCTTTACAGTAAAATTCAATTTATTACGATGGAGAGTGAGTTAGATGATCTTCTGAATACAAATGATACTATTACCGTAACAAAAGTAGAAACGGATTATGTGATATATGGAAGTAACGAATTCCTTGATGCTGTAAACGTTGCAGGCACTATAGACGAAATGAGAGCAGCTATCGAAAATCTAGGTTTAGGTTTAGATCTTACATCTTATAACAATCTAACAGATGCACAAAAAAATCAAGTAGCAGAAGAAGTACTAAGTAATAAGCCAATGCGTAGCTATCTTTCGGGCGCAAGTGTTCAGTTAGCTCTTGATACGGCAATTAACGAGATTGTCGATCTAAATAATATTTATGTGCTCGTGGATTCCGTTGGAGGAGATGGCAGTAGAGCAAATCCTTTTGGTACTATTACTGAGGGAATTGCAGCTGTAAATCCGAACGGGGTTGTAAGTATTTTAGCAGGAACCTATCCAATTACTACTCAAATTGTCGTGAATAAAGATGGGATTACGTTAAAAGGAGAGCAAGGAACTCTGCTCTTGTTAAAAGCAAGTATTATAGCTATATTAATACAAGCAAAAAACACTACAGTGTACGGTTTGACTATAACGAGTGATATCCCTTATACAGCTGAATTTATACAAGTAGGTGGATCTGGTACTACTTTAATCAATAACACGATATACGGTCCGGAGCAAGCCTTGCCTATGTCCAGCTGGGTGGTGAATCGTGCAGTAGTGCCGCAAGTTGGTAATACAAATCTTTTAGTAGAAAATAATACTTTTTATTCTTTACGAACAGGGATTTACATTAATCCAAATGTTACTGGTGTAATAAACGATAACTTGGTTTACAACACAAAAGGTGCTTTCTTAGTGGACGGAGCATTTACCACATTCTTCGGAAATTCATGGGGAATTCCACCGAATGAGGTTGACATTGCGCTGTTTGTTGGAACAACTACGGGTTCTCCATATGATGATCTAGCGACCTTAAGTGCGGAAAATGATAATGCAACTATTTCGGATCAACGAACTGCATTAATGATGAGTGAAGAGAGTACAGATGTTAAGAAATCTTTTTGGAAAAACCTTTTTAAAAGATAATTTCGACCAAACTAGATTATTAATTGACTATATTCGAGTAAACACTTTGCTAACAATGAAAGTAATTAAGTGGTGTTTTTTTCTATAAGGAAAAATTGACAGCAAATATTTTAAGCAAGCACAGAGAGAACTGAATTGCATCTTTATCCGCTTTTAAAAAAGTAGGAGAGGAATTTAGCTTCTCCTTAACTACACCTTATGTTCCTTTTCTATGCACATTTCAAGATGGTGACGCACAAATGTCTTTCGTGAAATACCAATAAAAGGAACTTGAAACAACACGGTCACTTCAAGCTCATTAATTTTAAAGGTAAAAGTCTAGCTGAGGTTTAGTCCAAAGCACTCGGGAATTAGTGAAGATAAAATGCAATTAAAGGGCGCTTGCTCTGTTTTTATTAAATAAAAAAACGTGAGGAGTAGTCCTCACGTTTTTTGTAATGCGAATTCTTTCTCAATCCACTTATTTGCTTCAATCCAGTTATCAACACGAATAACCCCTTTTGGAGCAGGTTGTTGATTATATGGTGTGTTAAACAATATCACCGGAATATCTAGTTCTTCGTGAATTTCAACGGCATTATCATGCTTATCTTCAAAGAAAGCGTGAACTCCGTATTTTCTTGCAGTTTCAATTTTGTTATGTGAACCGATTAATTCGATATGATCATACAGTAATTCTTGTTCTTTAAACCAATTAATCGTAACATCCATTACATTGTCCCCGCGAGCTGAGATGAAAAACAATTCATACTTTTCTTTCCATGCAGATAACACGGCATGTGCATCTGGCTGTATAGGGGAAGTAGCATATATGGTTGACTCTGTTTTTCTAAACCATTCATAAAAAACTTTTTCATCAACCGGAAATGCTTTTGTTAAATCATATTCTTTAATATCGTCTAGCTGCAAATTGCAATTAAAAGCACTATTAATATGTGGAAGTAAAGAAGTAGGAGATGTAACTGTCCCATCTATATCTATTCCGAATCGTACATTCTCCATAAACTTAACTCCTTACGCTTGTTGTTTTTCTTTTTCTAGTTTTTCCAGTTCTTTTTTGGCAAAATAATCTGCAGCAATTTTATCAATTTCAATTTTAAGTTCTTCTACCATTGTTTCTTCTGGCACTTTACGTACGATTTTACCCTTCATAAATAAAAGCCCTTCACCTCGAGCACCAGCGATGCCGATATCTGCTTCACGCGCTTCACCTGGTCCATTTACTGCACAGCCAAGTACGGCAACTTTAATAGGTGCTTTAATATGTGAAATATATTCTTCTACTTCATTTGCAATAGATATCAAATCTATTTCAATTCGGCCACATGTTGGACATGAAATAAGTGTTGCAGCATCAGAAGAAAGTCCAAATACTTTTAATAGTTCACGCGCAACTTTTATTTCTTCTACAGGATCAGCACTTAGGGATACACGCATTGTGTTACCAATACCCATACTTAGCAATGTACCGAGTCCTGCTGCACTTTTAATCGAACCAGCGAATAGTGTTCCGGATTCCGTAATTCCTAAGTGAAGTGGGTAATCGAATGCTTGGGAAGCTTTTGTATAGGCTTCAATTGCTAAACTTACATCTGATGCTTTCATTGATACGATAATATCGTGAAAATCCAAATCTTCTAGAATTTTAATATGATGTAACGCGCTTTCTACCATACCATCTGCGGTAGGATAGCCGTATTTTTCTAAAATTTTCTTTTCAAGAGAACCAGCATTTACACCAATTCGGATTGGAATACCTTTCGCTTTTGCAGCATTTACAACTGCTTCTACTTTTTCTTTACGTCCAATATTACCTGGATTTATACGAATTTTATCTGCACCTTGTTCAATTGCTATAAGTGCAAGCTTGTAATCAAAATGAATATCCACTACTAGGGGGATATGAATTCTTTTTTTTATTTCACCAATCGCATAAGCAGCACGCTCATCTGGACATGCAACACGAACGATTTGACAACCCGCTTCTTCTAGTCGCAAAATCTCTGCGACTGTTGCCTCTACATCATGTGTTTTAGTTGTCGCCATACTTTGGATAAATAGCTCGTTGCTTCCACCTATTGTTAAGTCTCCAACTCGAACTGGGCGAGTTTTGGAACGATGAATTATTTCACTCATGAAATTCTCTCCTTCTTGAGGCTTTATGCCATCACTATCCTCCATTTTATCAGTCAGAGGAATGAAATTACAAGGAAGAAACCTCTATCTTTCATTTTTGCAAGCTTCATTCGAAGAGTAGACAGGTAAAAATATTAATTCCCCGTCTTTTGCAGTTTGATTTATTAAATGAGGGTTCAATTGATAAAAGTCTCCTAATCTCTCTTGATGAGTAATCGATTTATTAGTGGGATACATAGAAAAAAGAGAATACAATGTATCACCTTCATGTACTTTTACAGAAATATAATCCATTGTTTCTATACATTCTTCCGACGGATAAAAAGCAAGAGGAATCGTACCTTCGAACATATCTACTTTAATAATATAGAGTGTGATAAGAATCATAATAGTTGCTACGAATATTTTCATATAAAACCCTCCTTGTCCCAATATATGCAGGAGAGGAGGGATTATGTTAACGCTTTATAGGATAGTATTTGCTTGCTAAAAATAAATACACTAAAGTGATCATGTAAATGGAAAGTTCAAAATAACCGCTGGACCAATAAAAAATAGAAAAAACGATCGAAACAAGCATTGGTAATGTGCTTGCAAAAAGAGCAGTTCTCCACATATGCCGGTATTCACCTTTACGTTTTAAAATAGAAAGGATAATCACGCCAATATAAGCAAAAATACTAATTCGAATAAATATAAATAAAGTATTTAGCACAAATAATAAAACAAAAGAAAAAGGATAAATTAACCACTTAATGTCCTTAAGGTATTCTAATAACTCTTCCATATTTGTTTCTTGAACGGATAATCCATTTATGAATTGGACAAAAGAAATCATGGTAATGATCAGTACATAAGTAAATATATATTGCATGACCTTACCAATTGGAACAAGTCTAAATGCCGCAATTTTTTTTGGGTTATGTAAACTTGCTTTAAATAGCTGAAATAAATTCATCAAATTCACCCTTTCTTCTACATTTTATCACCTGTTTGTCATAGAAAACAAAGTAATTCGAACGTTTTTGTTAAGAAAATATAAAGAATAGCTAGATTCACTTTACAATTCCTTTATAATTTAATCATAATAGAAGATAGATGGACAGAGTGTAAAATAGGAGTTGACTAGTACGTGGATCTCAATTGGCAAGAAATGCTTTTCGAATTTTTTGGTGGACTAGGTATCTTTTTATTCGCCATTAAATACATGGGCGATGGCTTACAAAAAACCGCTGGAGATAGATTAAGAGATTTACTGGACCGCTATACAACGAATCCCCTTACGGGAGTTATTGCAGGTATATTATTTACGGTATTAATACAATCTAGTGCTGGGACGATCGTAATTGTGATAGGTTTAGTTAGCGCTGGATTTATGACTTTGCGACAATCCATAGGTGTCATTATGGGAGCGAATATAGGCACAACTATAAAAGCTTTTGTTATAGGTTTTGAAATAGGAGATTATGCACTTCCAATCATGGCAATTGGGGCGTTTTTAATCTTTTTTTTCAAAAGGAAAATGGTACATAATGTAGGAGAAGTTTTATTCGGCTTAGGTGGTTTGTTTTTAGGACTTGAATTAATGATGAAAGGCATGAGTCCTTTACAACATCTACCTTCATTTACAGAGATGACTCTAAATGTAAGCAATCATCCTGTACTAGGAGTAGTAGCAGGAACGATAATGACCGTGTTCATTCAAAGCTCGAGTGCTTCTGTTGCGATTTTACAAGGATTCTATGCTGAACACTTAATTTCATTAAAGGGTGCTTTACCGATTTTGTTTGGCGATAATATTGGGACGACTATTACTGCCATCTTAGCTTCATTGGGAGCAACAGCTAGCGCTAAAAGAGCAGCAGCTTCCCATGTGTTATTTAATATAGTCGGTACCATTGTGTTTCTAATTTTTTTAACCCCATTTACTTTGTTTATGGAATGGGTATCTGGGGTATTTTCATTGGAGAATAAAATGCAAATAGCATTAGCGCATGGGACATTTAATGTGGTGAACGTTATTCTTCAGTTTCCTTTAATTGGTGCTTGGGTATTCTTTTTGACGAAGTTGTCACCTGGGGAAGATTTCTCGACAAAATACAAAACAAAACATTTAGAGGATGATTTCATAGAAGAATCACCATCCATAGCAATTGGACAAGCGAAAGAAGAAATTTTGCGAATGGGTAATTTTAGTGTCCAAGGTTTAGAAAAAACATTTCACTATTTAACCTTTAGAAATAAACAGGATGCCCAAGAAGCTTATCACATAGAAGATGCGATTAATCACTTGGAAACGAAAATTATAAACTACCTAGTAAAGATATCTTCCCAACCATTATCGAGACAAGATTCAAGCAGACATTTTATGTTAATGGCAACGGTTCGAGATATTGAAAGAATAGGCGATCATTTTGAAAATATTATTGAGTTAATTGATTATCATGACGAGCATCGCTTTCAACTAACAAAAGACGCATTGGAGGATATTTCAGAGATGTTTTTGTTAACCATAAATACTGTAAAAAAAGCTATAGAAGCTTTGGATTTAAATAGTGATCGCCTTGCAAGAGAGGTTATAGAACAGGAAGATGAGATTGATCGAATGGAGCGACAATTTAGGAAAAATCATTTTATTCGATTGAATGAAGGACTATGTTCTGGCCATGCAGGAGTAATTTTTGTCGATATGTTGAGTAATTTAGAAAGGGTTGGTGATCATGCAGTAAATGTTGCAGATGCCATATTAGGTAAGCGAATATGATAGAAATCATTGGTTGGATACTTATCGTCGCAAGTTTTATGGTTGCATTTATCGGAACTTTCTATCCAATAATCCCATCTGTAGTCTTTATGGTATTTGGTTATATTATTTATGGCTTATTTTTCTCTTTCGCAGAATTGAATTGGCTATTTTGGGTAATTCAACTTCTATTTGTTGTGCTACTTTTTAGTGCAGATATGGCAGCGAATGCATTCGGTGTTAAAAAATTTGGTGGCACAAAAGCTGGAATGTGGGGAAGTACAATTGGCTTAATAGTCGGACCATTTGTTATTCCAGTGGCTGGTATTTTACTTGGACCTTTTCTAGGTGCAGTGTTAGCTGAACTAATATTTACAAGAAAAGGGTTAAAACAAGCGATAAAATCGGGAATCGGTTCTTTAGTTGGATTCCTCACTTCTTCTGTAGTTAAAATAATTATCTTGACGGTGATGTTAGTAATCTTTATTATCTTCGTATAATTTCAGTCAAAAGTATGAGATATATAATTTTAGTCGATTTTAATTGAACGTTTTCCGTTAATTTGATACGCTAATACATGGAAAGAATTTTCTAAAATATTCTTTAGGAGGAAACAATAATGGCATATGAACTACCAGAATTACCTTATGCATATGACGCACTTGAACCACATATCGACAAAGAAACGATGAATATTCATCATTCGAAACATCACAATACTTACGTTACTAATTTAAACAATGCGGTTTCTGGAAAAGCAGACTTAGAAAACAAATCTGTAGAAGAATTAATCGCTAACTTAGATGCAGTACCAGAAGATATTAAAACAGTTGTACGCAACAATGGCGGCGGACACGCTAACCATTCATTATTTTGGCAAATCCTTTCACCAAACGGTGGCGGAAATCCAACTGGTGAATTAGCGGAAGCAATTGATGCAAAATTTGGTAGCTTTGATGCTTTCAAAGAAGAATTCGCTAAAGCAGCAACAACTCGCTTTGGTTCAGGTTGGGCATGGTTATCAGTTGTTAATGGAGAGCTAGACCTTTCATCTACAGCTAACCAAGATTCACCAATCATGGAAGGTAAAACTCCATTATTAGGTTTAGACGTTTGGGAACATGCTTACTACTTAAATTACCAAAACCGTCGTCCTGACTATATTTCTTCTTTCTGGAATGTAGTAAATTGGGATGAAGTATCAAAAAGATACGCTGCTTCAAAATAATTTCATAAAAAAAGAAACTTTGCACACACTTTTTCGTCAAAAAGTGTGTGCTTTTTATGTTACACTAACATATAGCGAAATTTATTAACTTTAATGGAATAAAGTTAATGCCTCTTGCTAGAGGAAAGCATTTTGGCGAGCCAGATAGAAGATCTTGCCCCAATTAAGCTAATGCGAATTTGATAAAAGTAGGTGATCCCCATGCGAAAAACTCCCAATAAACGTGCACAAAGTGTAAAAGCTAAACAAAGAGCTAATATAACTTTTCGCATGAATATACTTTTCTTTTCTATTTTCCTTTTGTTTACATTATTAATCTTGCGATTAGGTTATTTACAAATTGTAAAAGGGGAAGACTATAAGTTAAAACTTGAACGTACGGAAGAAGTTGCAGTTAATACAAGTGTACCAAGAGGGCGTATTTTTGATAGTGAAGGACGAATTCTTGTAGATAATGAGCCACAGCGTGCCATTACTTATACAAAAATGCAAACGACGAAATCAGATGAAATGTACGAGATAGCTAAAAAGTTAAGTAAGCTCATTCAAAAGAATCCAAAAGCAATTACTAAAAGTGATTTACAAGACTTTTGGCTTTGGAAAAATAAAGAAAAAGCATTAGAGTTAGTATCTGCTGAGGAACGTAAAAAAATTGAAACAGATGAAAACTTATCAACAAAAGAAAAGAATATTGAAGCTAATCGTTTAACAAGAAGTAGAATACCAGAAGAGGAATTACATTCATTTACGCAAGAAGAGATGCAAGTCATTGCAATTTATCGTGAAATGGTTGCTGGCTACGCGCTGTCCCCACAAATTATTAAAGGGGGGGAAGTCGCTAATAAAGAAATAAAACCAGGAGAAATTTCGGAAGAAGTTACGGTAGAAGAATTTGCTCGAGTATCTGAGAGATTAAGTGATTTAAAGGGAGTTAATACAACTACCGATTGGAGAAGAGTATATACTTCTCCGCTAGCGATATTAGGTACGGCCTCGCTACCAAAAGAAGGGATACCAAAAGAAAGGCTCGATTATTTCTTATCAAGAGGCTATTCTAGGAATGACCGAGTCGGAAAAAGTTATATTGAACAACAATACGAAGAAGTACTTCAGGGCAAAAAAAGTATAGTGAAGAATATTACAGATGGAAAAGGAAGAGTAATAGATACTCAAACTGTTGATGAAGGTAAGCCGGGGAAAGATTTAGTTTTAACAATGGATAGTGAAGTACAGATTGCTCAAGAAGAAATCCTCGAAAAAGAACTTTTGAGATTGAAACAAATTCCTGGAACGAAGTATTTAGATAGAGCATTTTTTATTATGATGAATCCATATACTGGTGAGGTTCTTTCTTTAGTCGGGAAGCAAGTCGTAAATGATCCTGTAACAGGAAAGCCAAAAGTTAGGGATTATGCTTTTGGTTCATTTACTACTGCTTATGAAGTAGGATCAACGGTAAAACCTGGAACTTTGCTAACTGGCTACCGAGAAAAAGCAATTGAAATTGGAGAAAAATTTGTTGATGAACCTATTCGTATTAAAGGTTCCGCACCAAAGAGCTCGGTATTTAATAGATCAGGAAGAATTCTACTCAGTGATTCAGAAGCAATTGAACGTTCTTCCAATGTATTTATGTTTAAAACTGCATATAGCATTGCTGGTAGAGTTTATCAGCCAAACCAAGGGATTAATTTTGGAATAGATGCTTTTCAGAAAATGAGAAATGGCTATGCACAATTAGGCTTAGGTGTTCGAACAGGAATTGATTTACCAGGTGAAGTGACAGGTGTAGAAGGTGGACTGGAGATGGGGAAATTGCTTGACCTTGCGATTGGTCAATATGATACGTACACACCTTTACAGCTTGCCCAATATGCTGCCACTCTTGCAAATGGTGGAAGTCGAATTCAACCCCATGTGGTGAAGGAAATAAGAGAGCCATCCACTGACGGAGAACAACTTGGAGGAGTAGTGAAAGAGTTTACACCAAATGTATTAAATACAATTGACAATACAACGGCTGAAATTGAACATATTCGTTCTGCCATGCAATTAGTGTATTATGGAAGTAAAGGTTCCGCACATACAGCGTTTGGAAGCTCTCAATTTAATGGAGCTGGGAAAACAGGAACTGCACAATCCTTCTATAGGGATGTCGAGAAAGGCAGAACTTTTAGTACAGTTAATTTGACGCATATTGGTTTTGCGCCATTTGATAACCCGGAAATAGCATATGCGCTAGTTATTCCTAGTGCTTCGCTTGAATCTAACTACAAGTCTAGTTTTGCTACACCTATCGCAAGGGAGTTAGTAGACGAGTATTTTAAAATTCAACAAAAAAATGAAGCATTAAAAGAAAATGATTCAACTGCGACTCCTACTATTAAACCTGCTTTTACAAACGATAAAATAGATGAAGAAGAGACGCAGACTAAATAATAACTAAAAACGGAACATCCTAAAAGTTTAATAGGATGTTCCGTTTTTTTTAGAATAGCTACCGTTCTACGGAAGTTGCAAGTTACCGAAGATGCAATTTCGGGAATTTCACACTTTTTTACCATGTATTACTTACTTATTTTTGCTAAGTAATACGATTCATATAGAGATGCTGTGTAAAAAAGTGATACTTATTTTCAAATCGAAAAGGCGGAAACACTTTAGTGAAGCGCTGGGCTGTCAAAATTGCATCTTTGGCTGCTTATTCTATGAAATTCTTTCCCAAAATATTTGGCACTTGGTTTATGTGTGCCTGCAAAAGAGAGAGGGATGAATGACTAAAACACGATTACCGCACGCAGACATATCGTTAATGGTGAATTAATAGTTCAATCCAATGCAATCCAAGAATGGATATTTTTCGTTAATAAACACGTGCGCTGATGCTTTGTAGGAATACTGAACTGGGTCATTATAATGAGTGTTTAAACGGAGATATATACGGTAAGTGCTGATAAGTGTATTTGTCAACTTACTAGGCAGTTATCTTTTTTTGAAAAGATAAGAAAGTATATGGATTATCGTACTGCGAAACCAGCGTTCATAGTACTTTAAAGAATTATATAATACCGCGGATTTTCGTTTCAGGTGGACGCGTTCCGCGGGGTGAGCGACGAGGAACGAAGGCTAAGAGTGCCACATCGTGTGGCAACGCCTTCATGACCAACATCCTGTTGGCCTCCGTCTGGAGTCGCTACCTTTCACTACAATCCATTAAGTGAGTAGTTCCTAATAAGAAAGTATATGAAATTGAAATACTAGAAATCCAGTATGCACAACGACTTGAAGTGATTTTAATGGTGTCTTCCTTAAGCAGGATTTCCTATACGTTTTTACTTTTATCGTACACAGTATACATGAATCAGCGGGTAGATGATTAGAATTGGTGGGGCCTGAAAAAATAGGTAGTATTCATTGATAAAGAAGCGCTGAGCGGACGAAATTGCATCTTCGTCCGCTTTTAAAAGAATAGGAAAGTATCTAATCTCTCATTAACCTAACCTTACGCACCTTGTCTCTACAAATTTCAAGAAGGTGACGGACAAACATCCGCCACAAGATTATCGAAAAAAAGTGGATGGAGAAGTGACGCAGTCACTTCTCCATCCACAAAAATTCCCGCGGTAATAGTCTAGCAAATGTTTCGTCCAAAGCACTCTAGAAATAGAGAAGACAAGGTGCACTTAAAGGGCGCTTGCGCTTTTCTTATTCCTTTTATCTCTAATTAATAAAGTATACATAATTCATTTTGTAGATGATTAGAGTTGGTGGAACCTGAAAAAATAGATAGCATCCATGAATAAAGAAGTGCTGAGTGGACGAAATTGCATCTTCGTCCGCTTTTATAAGAATAGGAAAGGATTTATTTTCTCATTAACCAAACCTACTGCAACAGGTCACTACCTATTTCAAGATGGCGACGGACAAACATCCACCACAAGATTATTGGAAAAATGGATCATACAATGACGCAGTCACTTCACGATCCACAAAAATTCCAACGGTATTAGTGTAGCTGATGTCTTGTCCAAGACACTCTAGAAATAGTGAAGACAAAATGTACTTAAAGGACACTTGCGCTTTTCTTATTTTCACACACTACTCAATTTACAAAAGCTTTACAATACATTCACATCGACTCAACATCTACCCTTTATAGTAAACCTTGTAAGAGAAATAGAAACAAAACTTTAGGGGGCTATACCAGATGAAGAACTGGAAGTACTTAATAATGGCATCAATGGTAGGATCAGTATTAACACTAGGAGCTTGTGGAAATGATTCAAGCACATCAAAAACTGAAAGTACCGCTACACAAGGAGCTTCCACTGACGGAACGAAAGAAGTAGCAATTGAAGGTAAAGTAGCTGGTGATGGTTCAAGTACAGTAGCACCTATCATGGAAGCAATTGTGGAAGAATATGCAGGAGTACAAAATAAAGTTCAAGTTACAGTTGGAGTGTCTGGTACAGGTGGAGGATTCGAAAAATTCATCGCAGGATCAACAGATTTCTCAAACGCATCACGTCCAGTTAAAGATGAAGAAAAAGAAAAACTTGCAGCTGCAGGTATTGATTTCACTGAATTTAAAATTGCATATGATGGTATTTCATTAGTAGTGAATAAAGATAATAATTGGGTTGACTCTTTAACAATGGAAGATCTACAAAAAATGTGGACGGAAGACGGTACAAAGAAAAAATGGTCTGATATAAATCCAAAATGGCCGAACGAAGAAATCGTATTTTACTCACCAGGAACAGATTCAGGCACATATGATTACTTCGATGAAGTGGTACTTAAAAAAGCAGATTTGGTAAAAGCAGCTACGCTTTCTGAAGACGATAACGTATTAGTACAAGGTGTACAAGGAGATAAAAACGCCATTGGTTACTTTGGATATGCTTATTATTTAGCTAACAAAGATAGTCTGAAAGTAGTAAAAGTTGGTGGGGTTGAGCCTTCAAATGCAACGATCGAATCTGGGGAATATGCACCATTATCTCGTCCACTATTTGTTTATGCAAAAAATAGTGCTTTAAAAGACAATGCAGCAGCATTCGATTTCATGAAGTATACACTTGAAAATGCCGGAGAGATGGCTGAAGCAGTTGGATATGTAAAACTACCAGATGCTGATTACAAAAAAGGGTTAGCTGATTTAGAAACTTTAAAATAAAAGGTCAATCTGAAAAGTAAAGAGACGGGTAGCAGGCTTGCTACTCTTTTCTTTCGTTTGGTAAAAGGGGGAGTCACTATGGCTCAAAAAAGGTTAACTGGTCATTCATCAGTACAAGAACTAATTGCAAAATCGAGCAATAAGAAACACAAGAAAATGATAGAAAAGATTATTCCAATCATTCTTTTGCTTATTGCTTCTGTATCCGTGTTAACGACTTTTGGTATCGTTTTTACACTAATCGTGGAGACAGGGATATTTTTTTCAAGAGTTCGGATTACAGATTTTCTTTTTGGAACAGAATGGTTTCCATTTGCTAATACAGAACAACTATTTGGAATTCTTCCTTTAATAGCAGGAACTTTAAAAGTGACTTTAATTGCTATTATCGTAGCTGTTCCATTCGGTATTGCTTCTGCTGTATTTTTAAGTGAGTATGCAAGTGATAACACTAGAAGAATTATTAAACCAATTTTAGAAGTTTTAGCAGGTATACCAACAATCGTTTATGGATTCTTTGCTTTAACTTTTGTAACACCGTTACTACAACAAATTATTCCTGGATTAAAAATATTCAACGCATTAAGCCCAGGTATTGTTGTAGGCATCATGATTTTACCTATGATTGCATCGTTATCAGAAGACGCCATGTCATCCGTTCCTAAATCTATACGTGAAGGTGCACTTGCAATGGGGTCTACCAAGTTAGAGGTTGCTTTAAAAGTAGTATTACCAGCTGCTTTATCGGGAATTATTGCTTCCGTTGTACTAGCTATATCACGTGCAATTGGGGAAACGATGATTGTTTCATTAGCTGGAGGTTCTACTCCAAAATTTGATTTTAATGTGACGGATTCTATTCAAACAATGACCGCATATATAGTTCAGGTGTCGTCTGGAGATGCGGGATATGGAACGACTATCTATTACTCTATATATTCCGTAGGATTTACTTTGTTCATATTTACACTATTGATGAACTTTATTGCTCACGTTATTTCGAAAAAGTATCGGGAGGAATATTAAGATGAAATATGTAAATCAAGAATCAGTAGTAAAAAGAATGAATAGGCGACTTATTACAAATCGTGTATTTAAAACACTATTTTTCTTCGCAACTTTATTTGCATTAGTCATACTTGCCATTCTATTTTACAGAATAACTACTCAAGGAATTGGCTATTTAACACCAGAATTTTTCAAGAATTTTGGTTCTCGTTTTCCTGCAAAGGCTGGTATTAAGGCTGCTTTAGTTGGTTCCATATGGTTAATGGGTGTTGTGGCACCTGTTTCGTTAATATTAGGTGTAGGTACTGCAATTTATTTAGAGGAATATGCAAAGAAAAACAAACTCAATGACTTTATTCGGATGAATATTTCAAACCTTTCTGGTGTACCTTCTGTCGTATTTGGATTACTCGGTTTGACTATTTTCGTTCGTACTTTATCCCTTGGAAATAGTATTTTAGCTGCAGGATTTACAATGAGTTTATTGATACTACCTGTAATAATCGTTGGTGCTCAAGAAGCAATTCGCTCAGTACCTAAAGATGTTCGGGAAGCTTCATATGGAATGGGTGCAACAAAATGGCAAACGATCACGAGAGTTGTCTTGCCTTCTGCTATTCCCGGAATTTTAACTGGTGCAATTTTGGCCCTGTCACGTGCAGTTGGGGAAACGGCTCCTCTAGTAGTAATCGGTATACCTGTAATTATTCAGTTTTTACCGGAGAATTTGCTGAGCCAATTCACTGCACTACCAATGCAAATTTATGATTGGTCTAAAAGACCACAAGCAGAATTTCAACATGTCGCTGCTGCGGGGATTCTTGTATTAATGATGTTTTTATTAATCATGAACTCAATTGCCGTTCTTATTCGAAATAAATTTCAAAAAAGGTACTAAACTAATTTTGGAGCTGGGGGAAAAAAGATGATACAAGTTATCGAAAATACATCCGTTGTAAATGAAGATTTATCGAATACTGTTTACAGTACACAACAATTAAATTTATGGTATGGGAACCACCACGCTTTAAAAAATATAGACCTTCAGATTAAAGAAAACGAAGTAACTGCCATTATTGGACCATCTGGTTGTGGTAAATCTACTTATATTAAAACATTAAATCGAATGGTGGAATTAGTACCAACTGTTAAAACATCGGGGAAAATTTTATATCGTGAACGTAATATCTTTGATGCGGACTACGGAGTAGAAGAATTACGTACGAAAGTAGGTATGGTTTTCCAAAAGCCAAATCCATTTCCAAAGTCAATCTACGATAATATTGCATATGGACCAAGAATTCACGGTATTAAAAACAAAAAGATACTTGATGAAATTGTAGAAAAAAGTTTACGAGGAGCAGCTATTTGGGATGAAGTAAAAGATCGTTTGACCACAAATGCATACAGCCTTTCGGGCGGTCAACAACAACGTATTTGTATCGCTCGGTGTCTAGCGATAGAACCTGATGTCATTTTAATGGATGAACCGACATCAGCGCTTGACCCAATATCTACTCTTAAAGTGGAAGAACTAATTCAAGAATTGAAAACGGATTACTCTATTATAATTGTTACGCATAATATGCAACAAGCTGCTCGTATTTCAGATAAAACAGCCTTTTTCTTAAACGGGGAAGTGGTGGAGTTTGATCAAACGGATGTTATTTTTTCTACACCAAGAGATAAACGAACAGAAGACTATATTTCAGGACGTTTCGGATGACGAAAGGAGTTGGAAAAAGATGGTAGGTAGAGAGAAATTCAACGCGGAATTGCATCAAGTGCAGAATTTGATGCTTGAATTAAGTAATATGGCCATTAATACACTAAATGAATCCATAGATTATTTATTAGCAAGCGATATTGAAGGTGCCCTTACAGTTATTAATAATGATATCCATATTAATCGAATGGATGAAGAAATTAATGACCGGGTTATTTTACTTATTGCCAAACAACAACCTGTAGCTACTGATTTACGAAGATTAATGGTACTGATAAAAGCAGCATCGGATATGGAACGAATTGGTGATTATGCTGTAAATATTGCAAAAGAAACAATTAGAATTGGAAAAGACGAGCATATTGCTCCGATTCACTTATTAGATGAAATGCGTGTTAAAACAATTGCAATGTTAAAGCAGATTTTAGACGCTTTTATGAATGAAGATATCGAGGAAGCAAAGAAAATTGCAAAACTAGATGATGAAATAGATGCAATGTATGGTCATGCGATTAAAACACTTCTATCTGTTGGAGTAGAGCAACCAGCACAACTTAGTCAAATTACACAACTCTCATTCGTATGTCGTTATTTGGAAAGATCGGCGGATCATGCGACAAATATGGCAGAGCGAGTATTGTTTTTATTAAAAGGAAAGCATTATGAATTGAATAATTAAGAATAGAGGCTGTCCGAAAGTGAAAACTTTTGAGACTGCCTTTTTTCTCTTTAGACTAACCGCAAAAAAATGTTTCTGTAATATTATAATTATCTAAAAAAACTGGGAAAAATGTCAATATATCCATTGTATTTATATTTTCCTAATTATATAATTACTAATATGTGGTAATTTATGAGATTTTAGAGGAAGGTGGATCCGTATGTTAAAAAAATTCGTACCATTAATCGCTATATTAATCTTTTTAAGTAGTTGTTCTGACAATATTGCAATATTGAATCAAGAAAATAATGATATAAAAGATTTTGTTGAAGTTTTTACATCGGATGAAATGGAAGGTAGATTGACAGGCACAACAGGTAACAATAGGGCTGTTCAATTTATAGAAGAAAAGTTTAAAGAAATTGGTTTAGTGCCGTTTAAAGAAAATAATTATTTGCAGGCTTATCCTCATCAATACTATGATCCAGAAAAAATAAAATTTGAGATTAACATAAAGACCGAGGATGGTAGAATAGTTGAACTTCAACGTGGTATAGATTTTCTAGAAAGGTCTGGTTTCACAAATTATAAGGAGAGTTTTCCATTTACGTTTGATATCCATGATCCAGAACTAGAGAATTCCTTTATTGTGTTGGAAAATCGAGAAAATTTTGAACAGGTACACGACAAAGTTTCAGGGATATTGCTTGTGGAAGACTCTTTTAAAAGAATGTTAAATGTAAACAATATGAAAAAACCATTTATTCAAATAAATAAAGACACATATGAAATGTTAAAGAAAGAATCTAAAGGGCAACTGGAAATAACAAGTCGTGCCGAGTTGGAGGAAATTCAAGCTTATAATGTTGTAGGCAAAATTCCTGGGAATGATTCAACGAATGCAGTTGTGCTCTCCGCTCATTTTGACCATGTAGGAAAAGTGAACGACACGGTTTATCGAGGTGCTATTGATAATGCATCAGGAGTGGCTATTTTACTGGATGTAGCGAAAAAGCTAAGTAAATACACTGAAAAGAATGGTAAATTTCAAAAGGATATTGTGATTGTAGCTTTCAATGGCGAAGAATCAGGTTTACAAGGTAGTAAGCACTATACGGATATATTGAAAAAGGAGTATAAACATCTTATTAATGTTAACCTAGATGCTATATATGACGCCCCCATTGAACTCCTTGCCGGTGGAGAGGAAGCGATGCAGGAATTGCTAGATGATGTAACTATTCACTTTAAGAATAATGACTTACCAGTGGAAGTTGATACTTCGCAGGGGCTTGTAAGCGATTACGCTTCGTTTTTATCTAAAAATATAAATGCAGTAAGTCTAGGAAGTCAGAAAATAATGGATTTCATACATAGTCCATCAGATACAATAGATAAGATTAACTTTCCGTTTTTAGAGCAGGTTAGTGAAGTGGTAGCCCAATTTGTGATTAACCATGACAACAGAACATATGAATACAAGGAAGTTGTCTATTCAAATGAGGAGTTTTCTGAGGCTGAATTAGAGGAATTTAAAGAGATGGAAAAAATGTATGAAAAAGAAAAAGAAAAGCTGAAATACAATGAATATAAAGTCGTTATCTCGAAAAATAGTGAAAATCTAGATCACTATAGATTGATAGATCATCAGTTTTACACATTCAATAATTTAAAAGAATTTTCTTTTTTATATCCGGATATTAAATATAAGAATACTTTTAAAGAATATAACTTAAAAGAAATCATGGTGTTTAATTCCAATGATGAAGAAATAGATGTATTTAGTTTAGAAGCAGATAAAATATATGAGAAAGAAATATCGAAGGAAGACATTCAATACATTTCATTAAAATATTACTTACAGAAACAATATCCTAATAATACTTTACACATTTCTATAAAGAAGGACATAGGAGAAAAATATGATGATGGGCAAATAGAAAAGCCAATCCAAGTTAATGGGATGACATATCAGCTTAATTATCATGAAAATCTAGAATATCTCGGTTCTTTTTCCTATAATCAAGAGGTCAATGGTCAAACATATACACTAGATATTAGTAAAGGTACTGAGGTGAATGTAGATTTTAATGGAAAGAAAGCTACCGGTTTGCAATCTGACCTTACTGAACGTGATGTTATGGAAATTATTCGTGAAAAAGATATTAAAGAAGCTGTAGATGTTCTATTGAAGTCTCTTTAATGTATCTTTATTATTGTGATTTACTTGTAAGTTATCACTTGAACATGTGAATATAAGTAGGCGAGGATCTTGTCTTTAATTATCCAAATCAAAAGTACCTTGATTTCAACTAATACAAAAGGGAGACGGACAAACATCCGCCACAAGATTACAGAAAAAATAAATCGTGCAGTGACGCAGTCACTTCACGATCCATTACTCTAACGTTATTAGTGTAGGTGATGTTTCGCCCAAAGCACTCTGGAAACAGTAAAGACAAGATGCACTTAAAGGATGTTTCCGTTTTTCTTATTTTTTCGTAATTTTTTCAGCAATTTGTTTCATCGTCAAAGAAGAATCCAATTCATATTCCCCGATTTGAATGCGCCCAGTTAAATTCTGGGCATCTAAATAGTCTTCAAAATCTTGTTTATTTTGAATGATACCAGTGCTTTCTAATTCGGAACTAATCTCTCTTGAATTCATGCCAGGTTGCACTATTAAAATAGAATTAGAAGTGCTTTTTTTAGAAGGGGATTCTTTATCTTCTTTTTCCTCATTTTTTGCGTTAACTACTGTACTGTTTTCTTTTTTTACGTTCTCTAAGTTTAGTTGGAGCTGAGCAAGCTGTTGCTTAACAATTTTCAATTCTGCTTGGGACTTATCATATGCTCCTTCATTTATCGCATGCGAGGATTTAATTTCACCTGATATGGATAGATGTTGAATTTGAAATACGGCACCAGCAAGAAATAACCCAATGCCCAATGAACGGATGGATGCTCTCTTCATTTATTTTCCACCGCCTATAACTGATTTCACTTCTTCAACAGTTAAGGAGGATCTTTTGCTTATTTCTGGTAAAGAATAACCTTGTTTGTGTAATTCCAGTACTTGGCTTTTTATAATGTCATGAATGACAGATTTTGTTTTTTGTTTTGCGGGTAGAGCTATTTTGGTTGGTTCCATTAATAATTCTTCTTCTACCATTTTTAGTCTCCTTTTTAGAGCACTTGTTTCTTGATATAATGTAAAAGAGAGGTCTTCCATTTCTGTCTCCATTTTCTTGACAGAATCTTTTACGAAAAATGAAACAATAATTAATATAATACCGATAACCATAATGATGATTGAGTAGTCCATAATATTCACCTCTTACTTAATAACTTCCTCTTATTATACTAACATATCCCAAAAAAATTTGAAAAAATTCTTTTCTTAAACTGTGGATTTTATTTGTTTATATGCTATAATGGATTAGTCGTATAAATCATGCTCAGATTTTATATTTCATCCTGTAAAAGAGTGGGAGGGACAACCATGCGCGTTAATATTACATTAGCTTGTACAGATTGCGGAGAGCGCAACTATATTTCTAAGAAAAACAAGCGTAACAATCCAGAACGTCTTGAACTTAAAAAATATTGCTCACGTGAAAAGAAATCGACTCTTCATAGAGAAACTAAATAATAACTTAAACCAAAACCAATTTCGGTTTTGGTTTTTTTCTATGGAATTATATGGAGGGGAAGGCATGACGAAAAAAGAAGTACGAGATGAAATGAAAACTAGACTAGCAACACTAGACAACAAATTATATCATACATACTCAGAACAGATAAAAAATCGCTTTCTTATTGAAGAAGATGTCAACCAAGCATCCACCATCGGCTTAACCATCTCCGCTTTTCCAGAAGTGGACACGGAAGGAATAATAAAGAAGCTTTGGGAGATAGGAAAAACTGTGGTAGTTCCTAAATGTAACCCTAAAGATCGAACTATGACTTTTTATAAGTTGGAAAGTTTTAAACAATTAGAAACAGTTTATATGCAGTTATTAGAGCCTAATCCGCTTTTAACAACATCTGTATATCCTAATAATATTGATTTGCTTGTTGTGCCTGGCATTGTATATGAACCAACTGGTTATCGAATTGGTTATGGAGGAGGGTATTATGATCGGTTTTTATCTGCATATTACGGTCAAACAATTTCTCTAGCATTTGATTTTCAAGTGTGTGAAGCTGTGGAGCGAGGCAACTTTGACTTGCCAGTGAATAAAATAATTACTAATTGTCAAATAATTCCATGTCAATTAAATCGTGAAGAGGTATAATTAGATGAAAACAGTATATGATGTAATGCAACTTTTAAAACGATTTGGAATATATATATATACGAAAGATCGTTTAGCGGACTTAGAAATGATGGAAGATGAAATAAAAGAATTATATAAGATGCAAATGATCGAAGCAAAGGACTTTCAGATTGCGATATTGATAGTAAGGCAAGAGCAAAATAAATATAAAAGATAACGAGCGACGGATTCATTCTTATCTGTTGCTTTTCTTTTTTTTATAAAATGAAACTTCCTTTGTTTACAGCCGTCTAATAATGGGTATGAAAATAATACATGTGAAAAATTATATAGTTTAACCATTTTATCTCTGTTGATTTATTGTAAAGAAAGGATTAAGATATACTCTGTTACTTTTTCTCATATTATAAAAAGTGTAAAGAGGGGAGGATGTAGGCATGATGAAGAAAAACTGGCCGACACATTCAATTCTTGTAATTGCTATTGTGGCTACTTGGATTAAAACCTATGTGGTTTATCATACAAGCTTTGACTTGAAAATAGAGAATATAATGCAACAATTTATATTATTTATAAATCCGCTTAGTTTTCTTTTGTTTATTTTTGGGCTATCACTATTTTTCAAGGGTGCAAAAGCTAGAAATAGATATATTGTTATAACAAGCATCATTCTATCAATAGTGTTATATGTCAATGTAGTTTTTTATCGATTTTTTACGGATTTTATTACAATTCCGGTATTGTTTCAGACAAATAACTTTAGCGATTTAGGAAACTCTGCTAAATCTAGTATTAATTTTACAGATATTTTCTATTTTACAGATGTTGCAATTCTTATCATTGCTTTAAAATGGTTAAAAATTGGTCAGAAAATTTCACTTGTTAAACCAGCTGTTAGAAGAGCATATTTTGTCCTAGCTGCAGCAGTGTTGTTTTTAAATTTAGGTTTGTCTGAAATCGAAAGACCACAACTTCTTACGAGAAGTTTTGATAGAGAAATGTTAGTGAAAAATTTAGGACCATACAACTACCATTTATATGATCTATATATTCAATCGAAATCGCATGCACAAAGAGCGCTTGCAGATGGTAGTGAACTTGTGGAGGTAAATAACTATGTTCGATCAAATCAGGCGGAACCTAATGCCAAAATGTTTGGTCTTGCTGATGGTCGAAACTTAATCGTTATTTCTATGGAATCTTTGCAAAACTTTGTTATTAATAACGATATGAACGGACACGAAATTACACCGTTTTTGAATTCGTTAACGAAAGACAAAGATACTTTTTACTTTTCTAACTTTTACCATGAAACAGGTTTAGGAAAAACGTCAGATGCGGAGTTTTTAGTTGAAAATTCTCTATATCCTTTAGGTGGTGGAGCCGTTTTCTTTACGCATAGTGGTAACAAGTTTCACTCAATGGCAGAAAGCTTAAATGATAAAGGTTATTTCACGAATGTAATGCATCCAAATAACAAAAGTTTTTGGAACAGAGATATGATGTATCAGGCACTTTCTGTTCAGAAATTTTATGATGTGAATAGTTATGATGTTACAGATGATAACTCTGTTGGATGGGGATTGAAAGATACTCCTTTCTTAAATCAATCGGTTGATCTAATGGCAGATTTGCCTCAACCATTTTATTCTCGTATGCTTACTTTAACGAATCATTATCCATTTGATTTAGATGAAGAGGATCAATTTATCCCTCCGTATGATTCTAATTCTAAAACTTTAAATAAATATTTTCAGACTGTACGATATATGGATGAATCTTTAAAATCATTCTTTGACGATTTAAAAGCTAAAGGTTTGTATGATAATTCAATTATTGTTATGTATGGAGATCATTACGGAATTTCTGAAAACCATAATGCTGCAATGGCACAATATTTAGGGAAAGAAATTACACCATATGAATCAGCTAAACTTCAGCGCGTTCCATTCTTTATTCATATTCCACATAGTGGAGTAGGGAAAGTAGAAACAGAAGTTGCAGGGCAAATTGATATTAGACCTACTATATTACATTTACTAGGCGTAGATACAACGAAAGACATGCAGTTAGGTGCAGATCTATTTTCTAAGGATCATGAGGACTTTGCCATTTTCCGTAATGGTGGTTTTGTAACTGATAAATTGGTGTATGCTGGTAATGCTTGTTACGACAATTCCAATGGTTCGGAAATTGGAATTGAAAATTGCCAACCGTATATTGATCGAACTACCCAAGAACTTGGATATTCTGATCAGATAATTAACGGGGATTTGCTACGTTTCTATGATTTGAAAACAGGAAATCTCCTTATTGAACAAGCTGAAAAAGAAAATAAATAATAATAAAGCACAGACAGTAATATGTCTGTGCTTTTTCTATGAAACAAATTTCTTTTTTACACGTCTACTACTATAATATGAAGGGGGGAGTCTATTGAAGAAAATTGGAATACTAATTATTTTTGTCATGCTACTGCAAGGTTGTTCAGAAAGTAAAATGACAAAAAAGGAAAATGAAAAGACAGCCATAGTAGATAATGCATCCGCTATAACAAGTACAACTAAAAAAGCGTCCAAAGAATTTCCATCGATTTCATTAACTTCCTCCTCTTTTCAGAGTGTGATTGGATGGTTATCAAACGATGAAATACTTTTTATTATCTTCGACAAAGGAAAATGGACTGTTCAATCCTATTCCGTTTCGAATCATTTATGGAATATAATTTACACTTCAACTGTACCGATAATTGAAGGTTTTATTCATCCAAATAAAGAGCTCATCTTATTACATACATCAAGTAATTCTTCATCAGCAGAAGTTCAGATTATACATAAGAATGGATACTTAGTGCAAAGCTTATCTTTTGAATCAGATGAGCTATATATGGATTGGCATCCAACGAATCCAGATTTAATTGTTTTTACAACATTTTATGAGGATTGGACATATAATACGTTTGTTTACAATAGTTCTACTCAAAACCTGCAATCTATAGAGGTAGAGAACCCTTTTGTGAAGTGGTACGATGAGGATCACTTAATGTTGTTAAGAGGATCTGATAGCAGTTTAGATGGGAATGAGTTGATACTTTATTCTATTTCTGAAAAGTCATTAAAGGAAACAGGTATTATGCATTTAATTGATGTTCAGAATTTAGGGAAAAGCATGCTGTATATTCAGATAAACGAAGAAAAAAAGTTATATGAATATCGTTTCATTGACAATGAAAAGCAAAGTTCTTTTGAATGGACATCACCGGCAATCAGTAATTACTCAGAATGGGTCATACCAACTATTTCCAATGTGCATTCAAATCAATTTTTCCTAATTAAGGGACTAAAAAGTGGGAATGTCGATGAATCTAGTGATAGAGGTATTCTTTCATCTATTTCATTGGATGGGGAGCGGGAATTGGGAGAAGTTTTAACTCAACCCATTGCATGCTCACCAAACGGAGAAACATGCCTAGGTGGATATGAGAAGGAAAATTGGATTCAGTTAAACCCTTTAAAAGAAAAAGTCTGGATTCACTTAGATGAATAGAAAAGAGCTGTTGTACAATTTGTACAACAGCTCTTTCTATTACATTTTAGTGTAAGCTTGGTGGAAAACCTTGATTCACAATTGTCATGACTGTAAAGAAGCCAAAAACAGCAAAAGAACCAAAGTTAAATAAGACTCCTAGTGCATTCTTTTCTTTAAAAGCTTGAAAAGTTCCAATTGCAGCTAAAATTGCAACGAGTCCAAAAATTACCATTAATAAGTTCATGAAAGATACTCCTTTCGACATCAGAAAATGAATGCCGCTTTGCATATTCCTCTTCTATTGTAATTGTATTCATCATTTTTGTCGAGTGAAATAAGTGGCGATTAATTGAACAAAGACTAGTAAATCGTTTAAAATGATAGAGAGGTGATTATTATGCTAAATGTTAGAACTTATCCACTAGGTTTTATACAAACTAATTGTTATGTTGTATCTAACACGTCCAAACAATGTTTAATTTTTGATCCAGGTGGAGATGGAGAAAAATTAATACGTGAACTCCAGCGTTTAAATTTGAAGCCAATCGCAATTTTGCTAACGCATGCTCACTTTGATCATATTGGAGGGATGGATCAAGTAAGGGATGTATTTAACATTCCTGTATACATTCATTCCGCTGAAAAAAAATGGTTACTTGATCCCGAAAAAAATGGGTCAGGGAAATATGCTGAAATTCCCTCTATTATCTGTAGGGAAGCGGAGAACGTTTTAACAAATGAAGCGCAATTAGAATTAGGAGACTTTTCTTTTGAATTACTATATACACCAGGTCATTCGCCAGGTAGTATAACGTACTATTTCAAGGAGGATGATTTTGCTATAGTAGGGGATACGCTTTTTCAAAATAGTGTAGGAAGAACTGATTTGCCAGGTGGAAATAACGCAGAATTAATGAAATCCATTCATTCGAAGCTATTAACTTTGCCAGCGACAACTATTTTATATCCCGGACATGGTGCAGCTACTACTCCAGGAGAAGAAATGGAAACGAATCCATTTTTAAATGGTTTTTAAATGTTTATAAAAGAATATGAAAGTATATAACTTTGATGCCATGAACAGGATGAGTTCCGTTACATGTCGTCCGTGAGACTCCTAGCTTAGCACAGAGGGTCTCAAATGTATGCGTTTCGCCGCCTTCCATCCCAATTATCTGTGCAACAATAGAAAGATGATATGCTTCTGATGTTTTCCTTTGTTTAATAATATAGCAAGTGGAAACAGAGAAAAAATAGGAAGTTTCTATTGATAATGAAGTGCTAAGCGGACGAAATTGACACATTGTTTGTTTTTTAAAGAGTAGGAAAGCATTGTATCACTAATTATCCAAACCAAATGCATTATGTCTTTATGTATTTCAAGATGGAGACGGACAAACATTCGCCACAAGATTACCGAAAAAAATGGATCGTGAAGTAACGCAGTCACTTCACGATCCATTACTCTAACGTTAATAGTGTAGCCGATATTTCGTCCAAAGCACTCGGGAATAAGTGAAGACAAGGTGCACTTAAAGGATGATTTGCGTTTTTCTTAAAAAAATAATAAAAAGCAGCTCAAATTATTGAGCTGCTTTTTTGAGATGTATAATTAATGCCCAGCGCCTGGTACGTGAATAAACGTAGTGTAGTATGTAAAACCGGCGAAGAAGAACATTAAGTAAGCTCCGAAGATGTACATATACATACGTTCGGAAAGGTTTAAGAAGCCTAAAAGAAGGAAAATTCCTGTATTAGCTAAAAATAGTAAAGAAGCTTCTGTCATATCACCTAAATAAAACATAACTGCAAAAATCCCTGTCCAGAAAGCCATCACTTTATACATATTGCCCATTTGTAGTCCCTCCTTTTGCAACGACACAAATATTCTCCTATTCATTATAAATGAAATAGTTCATACATGTAAACCGAATATTATCTTTCTAACTATATTACACCACACATTGTCACAAAAATGTGTATTTTATTAGTTTGTTGATCAGCATTTAATGTTAGCCTGTTCCAACTATAAAATATTAGTCGCTATTTTCAACAAACGAATTTACAACCATTATAGAACTTCTATTTGATATATGCAATTTTTAAAATGCACATACTTATAATCAGATTGAATAAAGTCATTTATAAACAAGGCACTCGGTATATAGTTGCTTTTAGATTGCTTTGAAAAGAAGATAAAATACATAAGAAGATACACCAAATTATATGAATTAATTGAAAATTAAATAAAATTACTTTCATTCTATTTAATTTTAGATTATACTAGGATTGTACAAGTTGTAGCGGTCGCAACTTGTAACTGGAGAAAGGAAAAATGCATGCAACAAATAGAAAATATTGTAGAACAAAAATGTTTTCAATTACTTAAAAAAGCACATAGATTTGGTGCTTCTGATTTGCACATGATTCCAAACGAAGAGAACTATTTTTATTACTTTAAGAAAAACTCTCAAATGTTTGAAGCAGGGAAGCTTCCCCTAAACATGGGTGAACGTATTATTTCATACTTCAAGTTTTTATCCTCTCTTGATATCAGCGAAAAAAGAAAACCACAAAGCGGTTCTTTTAAACAGATTTTCAACTCTCAAAAATTTTCTTTTCGTGTTTCTACTTTGCCTTCTGTTTTTGGCAAAGAATCATTAGTTATACGTCTTCAACAACATGATAATGCAAAGCTCTTACATTCCTTATCATTATTTCATGATGCTTCCGACAAAATTGTGGAACTTGCAAATAATCGGCAAGGATTGATTCTTTTTGTTGGTCCCACAGGGTCAGGAAAGTCAACTACGATGTATTCACTTACAAAATATTGTTCGGAAAATTTAAATAGGCATGTCATTTCACTGGAAGACCCAGTTGAAAATAGTCAATCTCATCTATTGCAAATCCAAGTGAACGAACGCTCCGGTGTAACTTATGCTTCAGGGTTGAAAGCTATATTACGACACTCACCAGACGTTATTATGATTGGAGAAATCCGAGACGAAGCAACAGCAAAAGCAGCCATTCAAGCAGCTCTCACGGGCCATCTTGTCGTCTCTACTATCCATGCAAAAGATGCAGTGGGTTCATTTTATCGTTTGATAGATCTTGGAATTTCTTCCGAAGAGTTAAAGCAAACGATTATTGGAATAGTTGCGCAAAGGCTTGTAACGGTATCTCTTACCAAGGAGCCGGAGTTATCAGCTATTTTTGAAATTATTTCGGATGAATTTTTAGTGGAAGCATTGAACTCACTTATGACTGGGAATGATTTTCAAATTCCTTATTCTTTAACGCTTTCTTATCAAATAGAGAGAGGAGTAAGGGAAGGTGTTATTCCAAAAAATTAATAATTATTTTGCTAGGGAAGAAGAAACCATTCCGTTAAGTGTTCAATCCTCTTTTTTAAAAAGATTGAGTGATTTATTAAAAGAAGGTTATACATTTCATGAAGCAATTTCTATGTTGTTACCTTTTCATGTTAAAAAGTCGGATCTCGTGATTCAAAAAATGACGGAAGTGCATAAAAATGGATCAAGTGTTACGGAAGTATTTAAGCTGCTAGGATTCCCTAATCGATTACTGCTTCCTATTAATCTTGCTACGATACATGGACAGCTTCAAGAAACTGTGTCGGTTTTGGGAGTTCAATCAGCTATTTTTGAAAGTGCTAGAAAAAGATTAAATAACTTATTAATGTACCCTTTGTTTCTTTTTGTTGTTATTTTTTTGTTGTTTACCATATTTCGAATTTATTTTCTACCTAATATGGAGTCTCTACTTGGGACAAGGACCACATTAGAATCAGAAAGCTCTATTATCTGGACAAATGTTTTACTGCATTTACCCAATTATTTTTTAATTGGTATGGCAATTGCCATTGTAACTATATCGGTCGTAATTTTTGTAGTGCGTAAAAAAAATGCAAAAAAACAACTTGCATTTTATGGGAAATTACCTCTAGTAAATAGTTGGTACCATTTATTCTTGACTAGAGTCTTTTCAAGAGAAATGGGGGGACTAATAGAAAGTGGCATATCCATACAGCAAGCTTTTGACGCACTCGTATCTCAAGAAGAACATATTACGCTTCAATTTATCTCGAAACAAATGAGAGAAAAAATTGTACACGGTGAATCATTTTCTGAAGCCGTCCTGTTATCAAATTATTTTACAAAGGATTTCCAACTTTTTGTCACACATGGAGAAAATAGTGGTTACCTTGGAAGAGAGCTGACATTGTACAGTGAATTTTTAACAGAAAGAATTGAAACGAAAATATCCAAGTATTTAAGTGTTTTACAACCTACCCTTTTTTTGATACTGGCTATTTTTATAATAGGTGCTTACTTAGCTATTCTTCTACCAATCTATGAAATGATAAATATTGTATAAGAGGAGAGAAAATAGGATGAAATTTGTAAGAAATAGCAAAGGTTTCACGCTTGTGGAAATGATGATCGTGTTGCTAATAATTTCTATTTTAATACTTATTACTATTCCAAATGTAACAAAACATTCCGCGTCTATTGATGATAAAGGTTGTAAAGCTTTTGCACGTATGCTCGAGGGTCAAATTGAAGCATATAAAATTGAGAAGAAAAAGGTTCCAACTTTAGACGAATTATCCAAGGAAGGTTATTTGAAAGGGGATAAAACATGTCCAAATGGAACGGTAGTTATTATTAATCCTGATAATGGAAGCGTCTCTATCGAAGGTGAAGTAGCATCGGGTTCTGAAGCAAGTGGTGGTTAAATCAAATGAAAGAGGATTTACGTTAATCGAATTGCTGCTCGTTTTGTCTATAGTCATGGTTATGACATCTTCTATTATTTTTGTTGCTACTTCTAAGCTTGAGGAGGTAGAGGAAAAACGCTTTTTTAAGCAATTTCAATTGGATGTTCAAAGACTTCAGAGTATATCGATTGGGGAGCAAAAATATACGTATATCAATTTTAAGGAAAATGGTTCAAAATATACTGCCAAATCCTCAAATGTAGAATTATTTGAATTCGGGATGCCAATTGGTATTCGGTTATCAAAAGATAGCCCCTTAAAAGATATTGCCTTTCACCCAAATGGATCGGTAAAAGAATTTGGCACATTATTATTTGAAACAAAGAATGGACTAAAAAAAGTTACGCTTTATATTGGAAAAGGCAGGATGAATTATGAATAACAGCAGAGGGTTCTCTTTGCCTGAAACAATTGTTTCTTTAAGTGTTATTTTTCTAATTGCAACAACTCTGCTTCCATTATTGAGTAATATGGCAACGCAGCTTGAAGAGAAAAGACGAAAATATCATTCTTCTATTGTCATGCATGAGGGCATAAAAATGCATATTGCAGAAAATATCTTAGGTGGGAAAATGCATATGGATAACCTACTATACACATTTGAAATCGATGAGGAACAAATCTGTGTGAACTATGAAGGGATGCGAGAGGAGAAATATAATTGCTTATCAATTTCCTTTTGAAAGGAAACAAAGAAGCTGGGTATACATTAATAGAAGGAATTATCCAACTATCGGTATTAATGGTATTTTCTCAAATATTTGCAATAACGGTCGGATTGCTACATAAGACGGAAGATAATGTGACAAATCCAACTGAGATAGATTGGGCACTTTTTATACAGGACGTAGAAACCTATTTAGATAATGTAGAAATATTAATAGTGCAAAGAGAAGATATGGGTATACGTTTTCGAAAAAATGGAGAAGAGTTTGATATAGAGCTATATGAAAATTTAATTAGAAAACAGAAAAATAGATTAGGTCATGAACAGATGTTGCTCCATGTAAAATCTATTTCAGTCAACCTTGAAGGAAATTCATTGAAGTTTGCTGTAGAGTTTATGAATGGGATAAAAAAGGAGCACATATTATATGTTACATTTCATTCAGAATGAGAAAGGGGTATTACTTCCTGCCGCCATTTTATTGCTATTAATCGTTTGTTTTTCATTATTTACGATAACTGCTGCATACCAATCAAAATATCGAACGTATGATTCGTTGGAATTGAGCAATATTAATGCTACTATCAAAAGAATAGAAAATTTTAACGAACACGAATAATAATCCTGGTATGTAGTGAGTGGTGAATCATGTACAAAGTATATTTAGTCGGTTTTATGGGAAGCGGAAAAAGTGCAGTCGGTAGAAGGTTGAGCTATTTATTAAAAATGCCATATTATGATATGGATAAAGAGATTGTGAAAAATGAAAAGAAGAAAATTCCAGAAATATTTGAGCTAAATGGAGAGGCGTACTTTCGAAAATTAGAAACAGAATTCCTTCAAAACTTTCGAAAGGAATCGTGTATCATTTCAACGGGTGGTGGAGTTGCTATGAATGATGAAAATATAAGGATAATGCGTAAAACTGGTTTAGTTTTGTTTTTAGATGCAACCTTCCAAGATATTTGGATCAGAATAAAAAATGATAAAAATAGACCGATTGTACAAAGTAGTACGAGAGAAGAATTGGAGCAGTTATATAATAAGCGGAGAAAATTTTATAAGAAATCAGCGCATATTACAATTTTTACAGAGAATCGCCCCTTAAGACAAGTGACAGAATATGCTGGATATCAAGTGAATAGGTTGAAAGGCGAATAATTAATTTTGTTTCATGGATAACGTTCGCGTTTGAGGTAATTTATTAAAAAGATTGCTTCCTTTATCTTTCAATGTTAGGATATAGACAAAGCGAGTGAATAATACAGATATAGCGGATGAGCATACGGGGAGAGAACGCATTCGATGCGTCGCCGAAGGAGCAAATAATGAATTTTATGAATCTCTCAGGCAAAAGAACTCGTATAGGACGCAACTCTGGAGAGTGCTTTCGTTTATATTACGCAAAGCCACCAAAGAGGAAAGCCATTTTGGTAAACTTTCAGGTGCCAGGACAGAGAACCCCTGTTTTTTAAAAGGGGTTTTTCTGTCCATTTTTGTGTGAAAATTCAAAAGGGGGAGATTTTTTTGTCGGAACAGTTGAAGCGTACACCACTATTCGATGACTATGCAACTTATGGAGGAAAAACAATTGATTTTGGTGGCTGGGAATTACCTGTGCAATTTTCTAGTATTAAAGAAGAACATGAAGCAGTGAGAACAAAAGCTGGATTGTTTGATGTTTCTCATATGGGTGAAATAACAGTTACAGGTTCAAAAGCTGAAAATTTTCTACAAAAGCTGATGACAAATGATGTTTCCAAGTTAGTAAGTGGTCAAGCACAGTATACTGCAATGTGTTATGAAGATGGTGGTATTGTGGATGATTTATTAGTTTATAAAAAAGAAAACAACAACTACTTATTAGTAGTGAATGCGTCCAATATTGAAAAAGATTTTGAATGGATGAAACAAAATACAATTGATGATGTTGAACTAAACAATAAATCGGATGAATATGGTCTACTTGCATTGCAGGGTCCATTAGCACAAAACATTCTACAAAAGCTAACTTCTAAAAATCTTGATGAAATCCGATTCTTCCGTTTTGCGGATAATATCGAAGTAGCTGAGAAAACAGTTCTTATCTCTCGTACTGGCTACACTGGAGAAGATGGATTCGAAATTTATGCAGCAAACACTGATGTTTCTGACTTATGGAGCAGTATCCTTAAAGCTGGAAAAGAAGATGGACTTCTTCCTTGTGGACTTGGAGCACGTGATACATTACGTTTTGAAGCTTGCCTTCCTTTATACGGCCAGGAGTTATCCAAAGACATTTCTCCACTCGAAGCTGGTTTAGGATTCGTAGTAAAACTTAAAAAAGAACAAGAATTTAATGGTAAATCTGTATTGGCTAATCAAAAAGAAAATGGTTCTCCTCGAAAAAGTGTTGGAATTGAAATGATTGACAAAGGTATTCCACGTACTGGATATCCAGTGTTCGTTGGTGAAAAGCAAATAGGCTTTGTTACGACAGGTACTCAGTCACCTACACTGAAAAAAAATATTGGTCTGGCATTAATTGACGCAACATTTGCAGAACTCGGTCAAGAGTTAGAAGTTGAAATTAGAAATAAACGTCTGAAAGCTGTTACTGTAGCCACGCCATTTTATAAAAGACAAAAATAATTGCAGAAAGAGGTTGTCCATTGATGAAGCATCGTTATCTACCAATGACTGAACAAGATCAAAAGGAAATGTTAGATGTAATCGGCATTTCTTCCGTTGATGAATTGTTTGCAGATATCCCTGAGAAAGTACGATTTAAAGGAGAATATAATATTAAACCTGCGAAAGCGGAGTCGGCTTTATTGAAAGAATTATCTGTGCTAGCGGATAAAAATGCGGATAGCAAAAAATACGCATCATTTTTAGGTGCTGGTGTGTATGATCATTTTAAGCCAATCATTGTAGATCATGTTATATCTAGATCTGAATTTTATACAGCATATACGCCATATCAACCAGAAATCTCGCAAGGAGAGCTTCAAGCTATTTTTGAATTTCAAACGATGATTTGTGAATTAACTGGAATGGATCTTGCGAACTCGTCTATGTATGACGGTGGAACTGCTTTAGCAGAAGCAGGAAATTTAGCAGCAGGACATACAAAAAGAAAAAAACTTTTAGTTTCTGAAGCGGTTCATCCGGAATATATTGATGTTGTGAAAATGTATGCAAAAGGTCAAAATGTAAACGTTGTTACGATCCCTTCAAAAGATGGTGTGACGGACTTATTAAAACTAGAAGAATTAGTAGATGAAGAGACTGCTGCAGTAATAGTCCAATATCCAAACTTCTTTGGTCAAATTGAAGATTTAGCTAAAGTCGAGCAACTAACACATGAACAAAAAGCGTTATTCGTTGTTTCTACAAACCCACTTGCTCTAGGAGCGTTAACTCCACCTGGTAAGTTTGGAGCAGATATTACAGTTGGAGACGCTCAACCTTTTGGAATTTCTGAAGCATTCGGTGGACCTCACTGTGGTTTCTTTGGAGTAACATCTAAATTAATGCGTAAAGTACCTGGGCGACTAATTGGTGAAACAACAGATGAAGAAGGTCGTCGCGGATTTGTATTAACGCTACAAGCACGTGAACAACATATTCGTCGCGATAAAGCAACTTCTAACATCTGTTCTAACCAAGCATTAAATGCGCTTGCTGCTTCTGTAGCAATGACTGCACTAGGTAAAAAAGGCGTGAAAGAAATGGCTATTCAAAATATTACAAAGACACACTATGCAAAACAAGCATTTGAAAAAGCTGGCTTTGTTATTCCATTCAAAGGCGCTCATTTCAATGAAATCGTTGTAAAAGTGAATGGTTCAGTTGCAAATGCAAATAAAGCACTACTTGAAAAAGGAATAATCGGTGGATTCGACTTAGGTCGTGTAAACTCAGACCTTAAAAACCATGTGTTAATCGCTGTTACAGAACAACGAACAAAAGAAGAGATAGATGCACTCGTGCAAGAAATGGGGGCTCTTTATGCATAAAGATAATCAACCACTAATTTTTGAAATTACGAAAGAAGGCCGTGTAGGGTATAACCTACCCGAATTAGATGTGCCAGAAGTTGATTTAGCTTCACTTTTACCACAAGGTGTACTTCGCGAGGTAGAGGCTGAATTACCAGAGGTATCTGAGTTAGATATTATGCGTCACTATACAGCACTTTCTAATCGTAATCACGGTGTGGATACTGGGTTTTATCCACTAGGTTCTTGTACGATGAAATACAATCCAAAAATAAATGAATCAGTTGCGCGCTTCCCGGGATTCGCTAATATTCACCCATTACAAGACGAATCATCTGTACAAGGTGCAATGGAGTTAATGTATGATCTTCAAGAGCATTTAATCGAAATTACTGGTATGGACGAAGTGACACTACAACCGGCCGCTGGTGCGCATGGTGAATGGACAGCTCTTATGATGATTCGTGCATTCCATGAAGCAAATGGGGATACTCACCGCACCAAAGTAATCGTTCCTGATTCAGCACATGGAACGAATCCGGCATCTGCAACAGTCGCAGGTTTTGAAACTATTACGGTGAAATCGGATAATAATGGTTTAGTAGATTTAGAAGATTTACGCCGCGTAGCTGGTCCAGATACAGCAGCCTTAATGCTTACAAATCCAAATACCTTAGGTCTTTTTGAAGAAAGCATTTTAGAATTAGCTGAAATCATCCACGGTGTTGGTGGTAAATTATACTATGACGGAGCAAACTTAAACGCTGTTATGTCAAAAGCTCGTCCAGGGGACATGGGGTTTGACTGTGTTCACTTGAATTTGCATAAAACATTTACAGGTCCACATGGTGGTGGTGGTCCAGGTTCTGGTCCGGTAGGAGTGAAGGCTGACCTAATCCCATTCTTACCAAGCCCAGTTCTTGTAAAAGAGGATGAAAAATATACTTTCGATTACAATCGTCCACAAACGATTGGTCGTGTAAAACCATTCTACGGAAACTTTGGAATCAATGTACGTGCTTATACATATATTCGTTCAATGGGTCCAGATGGTCTAAAAGCAGTAACAGAATATGCAGTATTGAATGCAAATTATATGATGAGACGTTTGGAAGAATACTTTGATCTACCTTATAACCGCCATTGTAAGCATGAATTTGTATTAAGTGGTCGTCGTCAGAAGAAATTGGGTGTACGCACACTTGACATGGCGAAACGCCTGCTTGATTTTGGCTATCATCCACCAACAATCTACTTCCCTCTAAATGTAGAGGAAGGTATGATGATTGAACCAACAGAAACAGAGTCTAAAGAAACATTAGATGCTTTCTGCGATGCAATGATCCAAATTGCAAAAGAAGTAGAAGAAAATCCAGAAATCGTTCAAAATGCACCACATACAACGGTCATCAATCGTTTAGACGAAACAAAAGCTGCTCGTCAGCCGGTATTACGTTATAAAAAAGCATAGAAATACGGTGCGGTCCTAAAATGGATCGCACTTTTTTACTATCAATTCGTAAGAAAAAGTAATTTAGCTTTGTCCCAAAAATAATATAGCGCTTAATGAATAGTCTAGATATATTACGTCGTAAGAAAGTTGCCGCTGGGATTTCCGCTGCAGGTCGGACGCTTTCCACCGGGTGAGCGATGAGCCTTCACCGCCGCTACGCGTTCGTTGTGAAGGCTCATTTGCCCACAGAGGGTCGAAGGCTAGAAGCGCCACATCGTGTGGCAACACAGTCGTGACCAACATCCTGTAGGCCTCCGGTAGGAGTCGCCGCCCTTTCGCTCCACCCCAGAAGAAACATATTAACTATTCAATAGTATTGCGCAAAGTTATCCACTCTACTAATCCGGACATTATCACCCAATAAATAATGCACAACATACGGAATATTTTCAATGGAGACATATAATTTAATGCAAAGTTAAGGCTTTAATAAGAGAAAGTAGTGGCAATCTCCCCGTGATTTGACTCGTCCAATCATTTATTGGATTTTGCTTTAGATAATATAGTTAAGATTAATAAGTGAACAGTAACACTGAATAGTTAGCAAATATGCTGGATTGCAGCGGTAGGTGGCGACTCCGAAGGGATCAGGGAGACAGATGAGACAGCACAAAAGGCGCACAAGCGACGGTGCTGGCTCATCGCTCCCCCCTCGGAAAGCGTCCACCTAGAGCGGAAATCCTGGCGGTCACTAAGACGCATTATATCTAAAGTGTGAATTTAATAAATTATCGCACCATCATAGTTACTTTAGGTTTGGTATGATTAATGAGAAAATAGAAAAAGGCTCTTCCTTTTAGGGAAGAACCTTTACATATTATTTAGATTTTATTTTGCCAGTCCAAGTTTTGAATCCACCTTGAAGCTGATTCAAATCTGTACATCCTTTTTTCTTTAAAAACATGGCTGCACGAGCACTTCTTGCACCACTTTGACAATATAGATAAACAGGTTTGTCTGGACGAATTTCATTAAAACGTTGTCGAAGTTGTGACGAAGGAATATTTCTTGCCCCAAGAACATGTCCTGCATCAAATTCTTTTGGTTCTCTTACATCAATTAATTGAGCCTTACGGTAACCCTCAATAAACTGTTCTTGCGTAAGATTTGTAACGGCTTTCTTCAGACGGAACGCTTGTACACCAGCATAAGCTAGCAATATGACAAGTACAGCGATCATAATGTATAAAATAGTAGACACGGTCTTTCCCCTTTCTATGTTTCCATACTCATTATAAAAGATTAACTAGATACAATTCAATCTATTTGATAAAATGAATAACGTTGTTAGGGGGAATTTGTTATGGAAAAGACAAAATGGTACTTTATTAATTCTGGACCTTGTAGTCCATCTTATAATATGGCGTTGGATGAAGCACTACTTGATTGGCATAGTGAGGGACTTATACCACCAGTCATTCGATTCTATGAATGGAATCCGGCTACATTGTCCATTGGTTATTTTCAATCTGTTGAAAAAGAAATAGATTTAGAAGCAGTGGAGCGTTTAGGTCTTGGTTTTGTTCGTAGACCAACCGGTGGAAGAGGAGTTCTACATGAACATGAGCTTACGTATAGCGTTATAGTATCTGAGAAATATCCTGACATGCCTGCTACCGTTACGGAAGCTTATCGTGTAATTAGTGAAGGATTATTACTTGGTTTTCAAAATCTAGGTCTAGATGCTTATTTTTCTGTTCCTGACACAGAAGAGAAAAAAATAGATTTAAAGAAACCGAAGTCAGCTGTTTGTTTTGATACTCCAAGTTGGTATGAACTTGTTGTGGAAGGAAAAAAAGTTGCTGGTAGTGCACAAACGAGGCAAAAAGGTGTTATACTTCAGCACGGAGCAATTTTATTGGATTTAGATGAAGATAAACTGATTCAGACGTTTAAGTTTGCTTCGAATGAGGTAAGAGATAGGGTAAAAGCAAGTTTGTCGAAGAAAGCAGTTGCTATAAACAAAATAAGTCAAAGTCCTGTATCAATCGACGAGTGTAAAATAGCTTTTAAACATGGATTCGAAGATGCTTTACACATAGATTTAGTAGAAATTACACTAAGTGAAGCGCAAGAACAGTACGTGAAAGAGCTGGAAGAGAAGCGATATGCAAATGATGTATGGAATTTTAAAAAATAATTATATTTTTTTTAGTCCTTTAGTACATTGACTGTTGATACGCTTGCGTTCGTAGCTAATATGCTAATTTGCAAAATAACACAACATATAGTAATCTCATTAGTAATGATACACCATATACAGTATGGTGTATTTTATTTTTTTAATTAAAAGGGAGGCAATATGATGGTATTAGCATCTCAAAATAAAAATGCAACCATTAACATTGAGCAGTTAAACGAAGACATTGAACTATTTCCACAAGTACATCCGATTACAAACGACATGAGATTGACACACAAAGGTGTTTCCCGATTAGTAATGATTGACCGTTATTCATTCAAGGACACGGAAAAGAAAACGCTAAAAGTAGGGGATTTTGTCGTTCTAACTGTAAAAGCTGATCCAAAGTTTCCTGCACGTGGTTTAGGTTTTCTCGTTTCAATTGATGAAGAAACAAACACAGCAGAGGTATTAATTGAAGAGGACTATCGAAGTGCAATTGATGATAGTGATGGGCTTACAACTGGAATTGTTAGACGTTCAATCAATGTTATTGAGAAACCGTTAGAAGTATTTTATGAACAAATAGCAAAACGTAATGCAACTGGTCTTGCTTCTGTAGAAAAAACGGAAGAAAAACGTGCTGAGTGGTTCCAAAAATTCTATGAACAACTTGTTTCGTTGAAATTTATTCCTGCTGGACGAGTTTTATACGGAGCGGGTACTGGGACAGATGTAACCTATTTCAACTGTTACGTAATGCCATTTGTAGCTGATTCTCGTGAAGGAATTAGTGATCATCGTAAACAAGTGATGGAAATTATGAGCCGCGGTGGTGGAGTTGGGACAAATGGTTCTACACTTCGTCCTCGCAACACACTAGCGCGTGGAGTAAATGGAAAATCTTCTGGATCTGTTTCATGGCTAGACGATATAGCTAAACTGACTCATCTTGTAGAACAGGGTGGATCAAGACGTGGAGCACAGATGATCATGCTAGCTGACTGGCATCCAGATATTGCGGAATTTATCATTTCAAAAATGCAAAATCCGCGTATACTACGCTTCTTAATCGAAAATACAAATGATGAAACGATTAAACAATTAGCGAAGGACAAGCTTAAATTTAATCCTTTAACCTTTCAGGAAGAAGCGATGTATCAAGGAATTGTGAACTACAAAGCGATTCCAGGATTAGGTGGTTTCAACGAAGGAATTATTCGTGATGCGGAAACGAAATTACGTGATGGTGGTACGTATACAGTACACAACTCTGAGTTTTTATCAGGAGCAAACATCTCTGTCACACTTACAGATGATTTCATGAAGGCGGTAGAGGAAGATACGGACTTTGAACTTCGTTTCCCTGCGATTGAATCATATACTCCAGACCAAATGGCTAATTATAATAAGCATTGGCATGAAGTAGGAGATGTTCGTGAATGGGAGCAAATGGGTTACGCAGTTCGAACGTACAGAACGGTAAAAGCGAAAGAGCTTTGGAACTTGATAAATGTTTGTGCTACTTATTCAGCGGAACCTGGAATTTTCTTCATCGATAATGCAAATGAAAAAACAAATGCTAAAGCATATGGCCAAAAAGTAGTCGCTACGAATCCTTGTGGGGAACAGCCGCTTGCACCTTATTCAGTTTGTAACTTAGCAGCTGTAAACCTAGCTCAATTTGCAAATAAAGAAACAAGAACTGTTAACTTTGAAGCTTTAAAAGAAACGGTAAGTGTTGGAGTGCGAATGCAAGACAACGTAATTGATGCTACCCCTTATTTCTTAGAAGAAAACAAAGTACAAGCACTAGGTGAAAGACGTGTAGGTCTTGGTGTGATGGGTCTTGCAGATCTTCTAATTTATTGTGAAAAAGAATATGGATCTGAAGAAGGTAATGTTTTAGTGGACGAAGTCTTTAAAACTATCGCATTAGCTGCATATGAAACATCAGCAGAACTTGCCAAAGAACGAGGAAGCTTCCCTTTCTTAACAGCTGATACAGTGGAAGAAACGGATCGTTTGCGAAAAGCATTTACAGAAACAGGATTTATGCAATCTATGCCGGAAGAAATAAGAAATTCTATATTAGAAAATGGAATTCGAAACTCTCATTTATTGACGGTTGCTCCTACAGGTTCTACTGGAACAATGGTAGGTGTTTCTACTGGTCTTGAGCCATACTATTCATTTACGTATTACAGAAGTGGACGTTTAGGGAAATTCATCGAAGTAAAAGCAGATATCGTACAAGAATATCTAAAAGCAAATGCGGTTGCTGATGAAGAAGATCTTCCAAACTGGTTTGTTACTGCAATGGAGCTTTCTCCAGAAGCGCATGCAGATGTTCAGTGTATTATTCAACGTTGGATTGATAGTTCTATATCGAAAACTGTAAACGCGCCTCGTGGCTATACAGTAGAACAGGTAGAAGGAGTATATGAACGATTGTATCGTGGTGGAGCAAAAGGCGGTACAGTGTATGTTGATGGAAGCCGCGATTCCCAAGTCCTAACATTAAAAGCGGAAGAAAATACACAAGATGATGAAAGACACGAAGAAAAGATATTCGAAAAGCGACCGATAGTTTTAATTGATACAATTCAAGATTTACGTTCAACAAACGTAACTATTGGATCAGAAGTGGGAAATACTTGTCCGGTATGTCGCAAAGGTACAGTGGAAGAAATGGGCGGATGTAACACATGTACAAATTGTAACGCGCAATTAAAATGCGGATTATAATATAATCTATTAAACACACATTGACTGTTGATTATTCAATGTGTGTTTTTTTGTATGTAGATAACTTTTATTTATTTTGTTTAATTATCTTCCTTTAGTATCAAACTGTTAGAAAAAGGAGAAGTGAAGATGAAATTAAATGGTTTATCTGTCAGTACTAGTTTTGTAGCAGCATTGCTTTGTATATTTTTTTTGAAAATGATGGAATTTTTTCATTTTATCAAATGGAACCCTATTGGTTATGCAGACAAATTAGAAGTATTTAGTAAGAGTAAAGATTATTGGAAATGGATTATTTTATTTATAGGACTCTGGTGTTTTTGTATTATTCTTTATTATATTAGTTTAATCTTCATAAAAATTCCTGTATCGATTAGTAGTTTAGCGCTGGGGATTATTTTGGCAGTAGCTTTAGAATGGCTTTTCTTGGACAAAATTTCTGTTTCCAAAACAATCAAACATTTATCGATTCCATTTATATGTATCGTCGTTATGCTATTACGATTTTTAATGGAATCCGCCATTTTTCATATGCAGGATAATCCGCTGAGTAAATGAAAATTTACCCCAACCGTTTCCTATGATAAAATAAATAATAGATTTGAATAAGAAAACGAGATGGGGTATAACAATGAAACTTGAAAAATTACGTGCAGCTTTAGAAGAACATGGGGTAGATGCTTTACTTATAACGAATGGATATAGCAGACGATATATGACGGACTTTACTGGTACAGCAGGTGTAGCAATTGTTTCAAAAAATGATGCGGTATTTATTACAGATTTTCGTTATACAGAACAAGCTGCTAGTCAAGTAAAAGACTATCGTATTGTACAACACACGAAAACATTAATAGAAGAAGTTGCCAATCAAGTAACAGAAATGGGCATTAAATCACTTGGATTCGAAAAAGATGATGTTACTTTTAGTGGCTATGAAGTGTATAAACAAGCAATTCAAGCAGATTTAGTTCCTCTTTCAGGTTTAGTAGAAAAAATTCGCTTGATTAAGACGGAGGAAGAGATTAGTATTATAAAGGCAGCTTGTCGCATTGCAGATCAGGCTTTTGAACATATAGTTACATACATAAAACCGGGAATGACAGAGTTAGATGTGTCAAATGAGCTTGAGTTTTTCATGCGTAAACTTGGTGCTTCTTCTTCCTCTTTTGATACAATCGTTGCTTCTGGTGTAAGATCAGCACTTCCACATGGGGTTGCAACAAGCAAAGTTATTGAAGATGGTGACTTTGTGACACTTGACTTTGGTGCACTTTATAATGGATATATTTCGGATACAACTCGAACAATAGCAGTAGGTGAACCGAGTGATAAGTTGAAAGAAATATATCAAGTAGTTTTAGATTCTCAATTACTTGCTTTAGAGAAGATAAAGCCTGGAATGACGGGTAAAGAAGCAGATGCAATTGCTCGTGACTATATTGCTTCGAAAGGATATGGGGAAGCATTTGGTCATTCTTTAGGTCATGGTATTGGTCTTGAAGTACATGAAGGTCCAGGATTATCTTTCCGTTCTGATATTACACTAGAACCAGGGATGATTATTACAATTGAGCCAGGAATATACTTGCCGAATATCGGTGGAGTTCGTATAGAAGACGATGCGATTGTAACAGAAAATGGTCTTGAAAAGCTGACGCATTCGACAAAAGAATTACTAATTTTATCTTAAATTTTGGAGGAATAACAATGATTTCTGTAAATGATTTTAAAACAGGTTTAACTATAGTAGTAGATGGTGTACTTTATCGCGTGCTAGATTTTCAACATGTAAAACCAGGTAAAGGTGCAGCTTTTGTGCGATCAAAACTAAGAAACTTGCGCAATGGATCCGTAAACGAAAAAACATTCCGTGCTGGAGAAAAAGTAGAAAAAGCACAAATTGATAATAAAAAAATGCAATATCTATATGCAAGCGGAGATCAACATGTATTTATGGATACAGAATCTTACGAGCAAATTGAATTAGGTGAGAAACAAATCGAGCATGAATTAAAATTCTTACGTGAAAACATGGAAATTCATATTATTCAATATCAAGGTGAAATACTTGGCATAGAGTTACCTAAAACAGTTACTTTGGAAGTTACAGAGACAGAACCAGGTATCAAAGGTGATACTTCAGGTGGTGGTTCTAAAACAGCAACAGTTGAAACTGGTCTTGTTGTAACCGTTCCACTTTTCATCAATGTTGGAGACAAACTAATCATTAATACAGATGAAGGTTCATACGTTTCAAGAGGCTAATCAATCTGCAAATAGCTATATAAAGAAGTGCTCAACGGACGAACATTCGTAACAGTATTACCAATAAAGGATCAGAAAGTGACTAAGTCACTTTCTGATCCTTTTGTTTTTATCCGATTATAGTTATAGGCATTAAGTGAATATGTAATCGCATTAGGTGCGGATAGCGCCAGTTTAGGGGGACATCCATTCGGTAGGTGTTTATTTGAAAAAAATAGATAGCTTCCTTTAATAAAGAAGCGCTGAGCAGACGAAATTGCATCTTCGTCCGATTTTAAAAGAATAGGTAAGTATTTATTCTCTTATTAACAAAAACAAATGCATTATGTCTTTACATATTTCAAGAAGGCGACGGACAAACAACCACCACAAGATTACCGAAAAAAGTGAATGGAGAAGTGACACAGTCACTTCTCCATCCACAAAAATTCCCATGGTAATGGTGTAGCCGATGTTTCGTCCAAAGCACTCTAGAAATAGAGAAGACAAAATGCACTTAAAGAACACTAGCGTTTTTCTTAATACTAAGCGTCCATTAAATTGGATTACGGGAAATTCTGTGTTCATTGTATTATTAGTAGCACTGGATTATCAAGTAATGCATTTTAAGATGTACCTGCAAAGTGGACATAGTAAATAAAAAAATGTCCGTTACAAAGAGCTACCATATTTGCGTGGCTTTTTTTCATATTTGTGGACGGACTTTCATATGTTGTTTGTATGGAAGGGGGAGGCATTGTGGAACTTCACGATGTACTTCGAGTGGCTGGTATAGGATTATTAATTGCTATGCTTCATTTGTTTTTTGAGTCAACAGGGAAAAAGGAATTCGCCTTTTTTTTATTTTTTGTCGGTTATATCTATATGACAATTGAGCTTTTACGATTATTGAAGGTTTTCTTTTATGAAATTTCTACATTTTTAGAATGGCTTCTTATGACGAGCTGACAAATGATTGTATATATTACGATTATCATCGCATTTTGTTTATTGCAATTAGTGAAAGCAATTTATCCGCGACTACACTCTGTTGTTTATACAATTTACATTTTTTTGTTCTTATCTTATATTTTGATGAATTTTATCATTCCTTATACTACTCAATTCATTTCTGTCATCCCAACAGCCCTTCTACCTGTGTTTAAGCTGCTTCTATTTTCTGTCATTTTACTATTCGTTTCTCAAATAGTAGAGGAACTACTGATTGAGTATGAATATACAAGCCTTGCTACTATTCTTACATTTACAACAAAAGCAATATTAATAATAGTTTGGCTCAGACATATGCAACAATTTTATGCTAAATTCTTTTCCATAATGGGATTACTTTCTTGAAGGAATGAATCATATGAACGAAATGATTAGCACTATACTCCAACCAGTAAAAGAAGTCATTCAAACGTTTACTTTTATCCTTTTTTTTGCATTTGTGTTTCTTTGTTTAGAGTGGTTCATTCCAAAGAGCAAGAGGCTGTTGAAGTTTCTATTTATCTATCTCATTTGCTTTTTTTGCTTAGAGCCAGCATATCGAACATTAGAACTTATTCAAATACTTGCAAGCCAATTAGTTACATTGTTTTTAGGGATGTATCCTTTGTTAACAGCCGGAATTGCTATTTCAGGAGGAGCATTATTAGTAACACTATGGAATCCTGCTGTTCTGTTATTTGCTTCGTTCACTGCTTTTTTAGCGGAGAAAGTTCTCATACCATCCATTATAGCTGCTTTTATTTTTGATTTAATTAGCAGGATTCATCCAACTACTTCATTTTCTAAGTTATCGGATTTAATACGAATGACATTAGTGGGTACTACTTCAATCGTCTTAGTGTTGTACAGTTTTTTTATAACAGTGAATGGTGTAATTACATGGACGGTCGGGGGGGCGGTTAGTGAGACAGTTAAGCGTTTGATTCAGAATAATATACCATTTGTCGGGTCATTATTAACAGAAAGTATAAGTACAATGAAGAGTTATTCTTCTTCCGCTTCGATCATCACAGGGAATGCACTTCTTTTTTCTGTATTAATATTAGTATCGATTCCGACTATCCAAACCATATTAATCGCCTTTTTATATCGATTACTTGGTGCACTATTAGAACCTTTTTTAGACTCTGATATTAGTGGGTTATTGGATGATATAGGGAAGACTCTTTTTGTCTTATCTATCATTTCGGTATTAATCGCATTTGCGTTCTTTTTCACTATAATATTGGCGATGCTTTTTGCGAAACTCTTAGTGAGTGTGAAAGGATAATTGTTATCATCCAAAGAATTTTATATGGAATTTTATTTATTGTCATCATAGGAGAGCTTTTCTCCATTCTATTAGAACAAGTAGATAAAGAGAAAACAGGATTCATCGTAAAAATATCGATAATATTTTGGATTATGTCTAATCTCTTCATATAAATAGTTTTAACAGCATAAAGTATTATATCCATAATGAAAAGAAGGGTGAGTTCTATTTCACTAAAACAAAAACCCACTTTTCGTTTTGTTGTTATAGGAGGAACAGTACTATTCATAAGTCTACTTTTTTCAGGATTTTTCAATATGAATAATGGAAATAAAACGGAGTCTACCCCAAAAACACTTCAAACCACTGGGGACCTATCGTCGGTCCTTGAAAAGATAAGAGGGGTAGGTCGTGTCGCAATATACTTTCATTATTCGGATGGCCCTGAAGAAAAAACGGAGAGTGATGTATCATTTTTCCAATGGACAAGTGACAGCAAAAGGAACAAGGAGGAGCTAATTGGGATATTAGTAGTTGCGGAGGGAGCGAGCGATAAGCATATACAAAACAAACTGTTGACAACAATTTCATCTGTTTTACAAATATCTCCACATCGAATTGTGATTGAAGAAATGGAATTGGAGGAATAATAATATGAATGTAAAAAAGAGATCCATTTGGTTTTTAACATTAATTAGTTTAGTAGCTGTAATCACTGTTTTCTATGTTACAGATCGAACATCACCATTTGATGGGTTGCAGTTATTTTCAAATCAAACTTTAGATGACGTAGAATTAGTCGAAACTTCTTCTACAAATGAACAATCTTTTGCTTCAAAAAGCAATGCATTTGAAGAAATGAGAATGGAAGTTCAAGATAAACGTAGTAAACTTAATGACCAACTAACAACAAAAGTAGGTAGTAATGATTTTACTGCGGAGGAAAAAGACGCTGCATACAATCAAATTGAAGAATTAGTGAAAATAGATGGTGCTGAAGGAATGCTAGAGCTTATCATAAAATCTCTAGGATATGATGATGCACTTGTTAGAATCGAAGATAACTCGGTGCTAATAGACGTTGTCTCGAGTGAACAATCTTCCAAAAAAGCGTCGGATATTATCTATGCTGTAAAACGCGAGTGGCCAAAAGCTTATAAAGTAGAAGTGAATTTTGACGGTCAATAATAAAAAGAGTGCCATTTAGGCGCTTTTTTTTTATTATTTCGGAAGATTTCACACCTATCTATTTCAAATTATCGTAAAAACGTCTAAAATGGGAAAGGTAAGTATTAATTATGTATACAAAGGGAGCTAGATCACATGAAAATCCAAGAAATTAGAGAAATTATAAAATTAGTCGATCAATCCACACTAGATGAATTTTTATATGAATCAGAAGGCACTAAAATAAAATTAAAAAAGAACGATAAAAGTTCTGTTGCAACAAGTGCAACGGCATTTGAAAGTACTACCTTAGTAGAACAACCTGTTGTATTAGATACTAAGTCAGTGCAAGTAAGCGTATCGAAAGAAGTAATGGAAGAGAAAGTTGAAAAAGTAGAGGAAGATAAATCGTTACAAAAAATTACTTCCCCAATGGTCGGCACCTTTTATCAATCTTCATCACCAGAAGCACCTGTTTACGTTCAAGTAGGTACGAAGGTGTCAGCGGAATCCATTGTTTGTATCGTAGAAGCAATGAAATTATTCAACGAAATAGAAGCAGAAGTGAATGGGGAAATTGTAGAGATTCTAGTTAAAGATGGACAATTAGTGGAATACGGACAACCTCTGTTCCTCGTAAAAGGAAACTAAGAAAGGGGCAAGGACGATGAAAAAAGTATTAATTGCCAATCGTGGTGAAATTGCAGTTCGTATTATTCGAGCATGTAAAGAAATGGACATTGAAACGGTTGCAGTTTATTCCGAAGCAGATCGAGATGCTTTACATGTTCAAATAGCTGATGAGGCATACTGTATAGGACCAAGATTATCAAAAGACTCTTATTTAAATTTTTCTAATATAATAAGTGTCGCAAAATTAACAGGTTGTGATGGTATACACCCTGGATATGGCTTTTTAGCAGAAAATGCAAGTTTTGCGGAATTGTGCGAAGAATGTGCGATTGAATTTATTGGACCTTCGTCATCTGCCATTTCTAGCATGGGTACAAAAGATGTTGCGAGAGAAACAATGCGAAAAGCTGGTGTTCCTATTGTACCTGGTTCAGTGGGAATTATTCCAGATGAAGAAGAAGGACTAAAAATCGCTCGTGAAATTGGTTTCCCTGTTATTATAAAAGCCACTGCTGGTGGTGGAGGGAAAGGGATTCGTGTTGCTAGGGATGAAGAAGAACTAGTAAAAGGAATTCAAATTACGCAAAAAGAAGCTGCTGCTGCATTTGGAAATCCTGGTGTTTACTTAGAAAAATTTATCGAAGAGTTTAGACATGTGGAAATTCAAGTATTAGCCGATGGACATGGAAATGCTGTACATTTAGGTGAACGTGATTGTTCCATCCAACGTAGAATGCAAAAATTGGTTGAGGAAGCCCCTTCTCCAGCATTATCAGAGGAGTTGCGAGCAGCAATGGGTGATGCTGCTGTAAAAGCCGCACTTGCTGTTAATTATAAGAGCGCAGGAACAGTAGAATTTATTTTTGACCATATAAACCAAACATTTTATTTCATGGAAATGAACACACGAATTCAAGTAGAGCATCCTGTAACAGAAATGGTTACTGGTATTGATTTGATTCAACAACAATTAAAAATTGCAGCAGGAGAAAAACTTGCCTTTAAACAAAAAGATATTAAGATAAAAGGTTGGGCAATTGAATGTCGTATTAATGCTGAAAACCCTGCGAAAAACTTTATGCCTTCCCCAGGTAAGATTGACATGTATCTTGCACCAGGTGGAAATGGTGTACGTGTAGATTCTGCGATGTATCCAGGGTATAGTATACCGCCATTTTACGATTCGATGGTTGCGAAACTGATTACTTATGGAGATACACGTGAAGAAGCGATCGCGAAGATGAAACGTGCTTTAGGCGAGTTTATTATAGACGGTGTAGAAACAACAATTTTATTCCATGAAAAATTAATGGATCATGAAGTATTTAAATCTGGTGACTTTGATACAAAGTTCCTTGAAAGATACGATGTAATGAATTCATAATAGGAGTGAAAAATATGGCAGAGACAAATGAACAAAAATTTGTTCAAATGACTCCTGAAGGAAAAGAATACTTAGGCACAATTGAAATTGCTCCAGAAGTAATTACGGTTATTGCAGGTATTGCAACAAACGAAGTAGAAGGTATTGCCGGCACTCGCGGAAATTTTGCAGCGGGGGTTGTAGAACGACTAGGCAAAAAAGTTCATGGTAAAGGTATTAAAACGGAAATATCAAATGATGGATTATTTATTGATGTTTACTGCCTTGTAAAGTATGGTGCATCTGTTCCTACTGTTGCAATAGAGGTTCAAACTCAAATTCGTCAAGCAATTGAAAATATGACAAGTTTGGTACCAAAAGAGGTAAATGTCCATATAACTGGTGTGCAATTTGAAACAACCACAGAATAAGAGAAAGAGCCATCCCTGCGATGGCTCTTTCTCTTTATCTAGCCTCCAGCTCCTATCTCAGCTGGTCTCTTAATATTCTAACAGGGCTACGGATAAACAACCGCCACAGAACCTCTTTAATATTCTTCAGTAATAGTGTAGCCGAAATTTTTTCTGCGACGAGTAACCGCAGGAGAAAATGTTTCGTCCAAATCATTTTGGAAATAGTAACGACAAAATGCACTTAAAGACTGCTAGCGTTTTTCTCAAAAGATAAGAAAGTATATGGATTATCGTACTACGAAACCAGTGTTCATAGTACTTTAAAGAATTATATAATACCGCGGATTTTCGTTTCAGGTGGACGCGTTCCGCGGGGTGAGCGATGAGCCATCACCGCCGCATTCGCGTCGTTTGCGATGGCACATCTGTCTCCGAGGAACGAAGGCTAAGAGCGCCACATCGTGTGGCAACGCCTTCGTGACCAACATCCTGTTGGCCTCCGTCTGGAGTCGCCACCTTTCACTTCAATCCATTAAGCGAGTAGTACCTAACAAGAAGATTATGCCCAGCTATCGCTAGTAATCCAGTAATAGTAAGAATTCATAGTAGAATTTCAAGGGTTTGATCTTGGTTTTTTTTAGTTTTAACGTCCACAGTTTACATGAATCAGTGCGTGTATGATTAGAGTAGGTGGTACTAGAGAAAAATAGATAGCATCCATGTATAAAGAAGCGCTGAGCGGACGAAATTGCATCTTCGTCCGCTTTTAAAAGAATAGGAAAGTATCTAATCTCTCCTTAAATAAACCTTACGCACCTTGTCTCTACCTATTCCAAGAGGGCGACGGACAAACATCCGCCACAAGATTACTGAAAAAATGGATCGTGAAGTGACGCAGTCACTTCACGATCCACAAAAGAAACACCGGTAATAGTGTAGCGATGATTCATCCAAAGCACTCTGGGAATAGAGAAGACAAGAGCACTTAAAGGACGCTAGCGTTTTTATCATGTAACCTTTAACAAGAAATACTCAAAATATGTCCTTCATCTTTCATTTTATAGATTATTATTACTAGTTTTTGCAATAACCTTGTAATAGTCATGCTAGCTCTCTATAATAAGAAGGTCTTTAAAGTTGATTTCAACTTAAAAAACGAGTAGAGAAATAACGATAACTCACATAAAAATTACATTTAATAACCGATGGAATGAAAAAGTAAGAGTTAGAAGATTACATATTGACGTAAATAACTATAGTATAGAGGGTTTCTGAAATAATATGAAAACACTCGAAATTCCTGTATACTATTGATTAGATAGTTACATTTAAAGGAGAACTAAATAATGAAACGAAGATTAGCAAGAGAATTAGCACTACAAGCACTATTTCAGTTAGACAATCACGAAATTTCGATAGAGGAAGCAATTGGTCATGTTACAGATGATCATGATGCATTTTTAACACAACTAGTTAGTGGAGTGGTTGAACATAAAGAACATATTGATGCTTCATTAATAGAGAAGCTAGAAAACTGGTCGCTTTCTCGACTACCAAAAATAGAACGTACAGTACTTCGCATCGCAATTTATGAATTATTATTTACAGAAGAAACACCGGCAAAAGTAGTTATTAATGAATCTATAGAAATTTGCAAAATCTTCGGAGATGAAAAATCTAGCCGTTTTGTAAATGGTGTATTATCCAAATATACAACTCAATCATGATCCGTATTTGAAGGAGAGTTAATAGTGACTAATAATATTATTGACGGCAAACAAATAGCAAGGAAAGTTACGGAAAAAGTTAAAAAAAGAGTAGAAGATTTGAAAACATTAGGAATTACACCAGGGCTAGCAGTTGTTCTAGTTGGCAATAATGCGGCTTCTCAAACATATGTGAACAATAAAACGAAAACATGCGAAAAATTAGGGATGTATTCGGTTCTTATCGAATTAGATGAGCAAGTTTCAGAAGAAGAATTATTAAAACAAGTGGAACTTTTAAATGATGATGAGAAAATTCATGGTATTTTAGTTCAGTTACCATTACCAAATCAAATTGATGAGGATCGTGTAATTGCTGCAATTTCTCCTTTAAAAGATGTGGATGGTTTTCATCCTGAAAACGTTGGAAAAATGATGATTGGACAACCGACATTCCTTCCATGTACACCATTTGGAATTCTAAAGTTATTAGAATATAGTAGTGTAGATATTGCAGGGAAACATGCGGTAATCATTGGTAGGAGTAATATTGTAGGAAAGCCGATGGGACAGCTGTTATTAAAAAAAGATGCCACCGTAACATACTGTCATTCTAAAACAAAAGATTTGCACGTATATACAAAACAAGCCGATATTTTGGTTGTTGCTATAGGTCGTGCAAAAGCCATTGATGCTAGTTATATTAAAGCGGGTGCAGTTGTCATTGATGTAGGGATGAACCGTGATGAATACAACAAATTATGCGGAGATGTAGATTTTACTTCTGCAAAAGAAGTTGCATCGAAAATTACACCAGTCCCGGGCGGAGTGGGACCTATGACAATAGCGATGCTAATGGAAAATACTTGTTTAGCTGCAGAAAATACATGTAAAAATTAATAAGGTAAAAGCTGTTTTTCTACAGAAGAACAGCTTTTAGCTTGTTACAGTATTGGAGTGACCTTAATGTCTACACATACTTACTTAACGGTAAAAGCTCTAACCAAATACATAAGAAAAAAATTCGATGCGGATCCTCATTTACGCGATGTGTATGTAAAGGGTGAGCTATCTAACGTGAAAGTCCATTCGAGTGGACATATTTATTTTACGCTGAAGGATGATTCTGCTCGTCTTACTTCCGTCATGTTTGCAATGCATGCAAAATCGTTAAAGTTTACCCCTGAAAGTGGGATGAACGTGCTTGTACGTGGCGATATTAACGTTTTTGAAGCGGCGGGGCAATATCAACTATATGCTTCCACTATTCAACCAGATGGTATTGGGGAACTTTTCCTTGCCTTTGAACAGTTAAAAAAGAAGCTCGAACAAGAAGGTTTATTTGACCCTATTCGAAAAAAAGCACTTCCTTCTTTTCCTAAAAAAATAGGAGTCGTCACGTCTGAAACAGGTGCAGCTATTCGAGATATTTTAACGACGATAGAACGTCGATATCCGATTAGTGAAGTGGTTGTATTTCCAAGTATTGTCCAAGGTCCACAAGCCGCTCCTTCCATTGTGAAATCGATTGAGCAAGCTAATCGATTAGGTACGATTGATGTACTCATTGTAGGTCGTGGTGGAGGTTCAATTGAAGACTTATGGGCATTCAATGAAGAAATAGTAGCTCGAGCAATTGCTAATAGTCATATCCCTATCATCAGCGCTGTTGGACATGAGACGGATACTACAATTGCGGACTTCGTAGCCGATTTACGTGCACCAACACCAACTGCTGCTGCAGAAATGGCTGTTCCAAGTAAAGAAAATTTAATGAAGAACATTCTAGCTTATCAATCTGCTTGCTTAAATAGTGTATCGAAAAGGCTAAAAGATGAGAAAAATAGATACCAACGTGCAATGCAATCTCCAGTACTTGCCACTCCTGAAAAGCTATATCGACCCTTTATAGAGAGATATGTGCGTACAGAGGAACAATTACAAAGAGAAATCAATCGCTTAGTTCGGGAAAAAGAACGAAATTTAGTACAACTAGAAGATAGAAGACTTCAGCTGTCCCCACAAAAGATGATTGAACAACAATGGAAATTAGTAAAAAACTTAACAAGTCAATTAGCCAAAGAAACACTATCCACCTACGAAAAGCAACTGCAACAATTTATCGGCTCGATACGTACACTAGAAGCGCTGAATCCTTTAAAAATTATGGATCGAGGGTATAGTATTACATATTTAGATGGAAAAGTGGTAAAATCGGTGAAAGACGTAGGAAAAGGCGAATCCATTTATGTTACACTCCCTGATGGTCGTATTGAAGCAATTGTGCAACATGCAGAAATGAAAGAGAGAGGGGACTAACTGTTATGACAAAAAAAGATATTCCGTTTGATGAAGCGATGCAACAATTAGAAAATATTGTACGACAACTGGAGCAAGGCGATGTACCACTCGAAAATGCAATTGAACTATATCAAAAAGGGATGGAGTTCTCGAAACTTTGTAGTGAAAAATTACAAAGTGCAGAAAAACAACTTGTCTCTTTCATCGGTGATAATACGGAAGAAGCTGGTAGTGTAAATGAGTAATTTATTGCAATCTTTTATAGAAACCAATCAACCACTTATTGAACAAAAAATGGATTTATTAATCAAAGAATTAAAAGTGCCTTCCGAGTTGAAAGAAGCGATGGCATACTCTATTCAAGCAGGCGGAAAAAGAATAAGACCACTATATACTCTTGCAGTACTCGAGGAACTTAACGTACAAAGTGAAGATGCAATCGTACTTGCAAGTACGATTGAGATGATTCATACGTATTCACTTATCCATGATGACCTGCCTTGTATGGATGATGACGATCTTCGACGTGGTAAACCAACAAATCATGTTGTTTTTGGGGAAGCACTTGCAGTATTAGCAGGTGATGCTCTGGTAACGCTTGCTTTTGGAATTATAGCCCGATTAAATAGACTTACTGCGGAACAAAAAGTACAGCTGATTGACCAACTAAGCTATGCAGCAGGAGCTGAGGGAATGGTCGGAGGACAAGTACTAGATATGCTAGGGGAAGGGAAACATTTGACCTTATCTGAATTAGAAGCAGTTCACGTCAATAAAACAGGGGCACTACTATCATTTAGTATTTTGGCTGGAGGAATTATCGCGAATGCTCCAAGCGAAATGATGCAAGCTTTAAAAAATTATGCCTTCCATATTGGACTAGCATTTCAAATACAAGATGACATTTTAGATATTGAAGGAACCTCAGAGCAACTGGGAAAAACTGCAGGTAAAGATGCATTAAGTGAAAAGAATACATACCCATCCATTTTAACCCTTGATGGGGCGAAAGTGCAGTTGCAAAACCAATATAGTTTAGCGATAGAAGCACTTCGAACAGTAGGTTTACATGAAGGTCTTCTTGTAGAATTTGCAAATTATATTACGAAAAGATCTAATTGATAGCGAATAATTTTGTTTTAAGGAAGATTATTGTTATTATAATAAGTAAAGTGTTTTGAAGGAAATCTAATAGAAGGTGTGTGATGGCAATGGATTTAACATCAATTTCTAGCCCATCCTTTTTAAAAAGTTTAGATAATGAACAATTAAAGGAATTAAGTGAAGATATTCGATCGTTTTTAATAGAAAAATTATCTGTAACGGGTGGACATATCGGACCAAATTTAGGGGTGGTAGAACTAACAATTGCACTTCATCGTGCCTTTAATAGTCCTACTGATAAATTACTATGGGATGTTGGACATCAAGCGTATGTCCATAAAATATTAACTGGTAGAGCGGATCAATTTGATACTTTACGTCAGTTTAAAGGATTATGCGGATTCCCTAAACGAATAGAAAGTGAACATGATGTGTGGGAAGCAGGTCATAGCTCCACCTCTTTGTCTGCTGCAATGGGAATGGCGACAGCGCGGAATTTACAAAAAAAATCGAATTACGTCATACCAATAATTGGAGATGGCGCACTAACTGGTGGAATGGCTTTAGAAGCATTAAATCATATAGGACATGAAAAAACAGACATGATTGTTATATTAAATGATAATGAAATGTCAATAGCTCCTAATGTAGGGGCTCTTCATAATGTTTTAGGAAAACTACGTACACACGGAACATACAATAAAGCCAAGGATGAGTTAGAAATCTTATTGAAGAAAATTCCGGCAGTCGGCGGGAAATTAGCAAGCACAGCTGAACGTGTAAAGGATAGCTTGAAATATTTACTTGTATCTGGAGTCTTTTTTGAAGAACTTGGTTTTACGTATTTAGGACCAATTGATGGACATAGCTTTGAAGCTTTAGAAGAAAATCTTAAGAATGCGAAAAAGATGAAAGGACCAGTCCTTCTTCATGTTATTACGAAAAAAGGAAAAGGATTCACACCTGCTGAACAAGATAAAATCGGTACTTGGCATGGAACTGGCCCTTACAAAATGGAAACAGGAGATTTTGTTAAGTCAACTTCTGTTGCACCATCATGGAGTGGGCTTGTTGCAGAAACTGCAAGAAAACTTGCGAGAAATGATAAACGTATCGTTGCAATTACACCAGCCATGCCAGTAGGTTCAAAACTCGAGGGGTTTGCTTCTGAATTTCCAGATAGAATGATTGATGTTGGTATTGCAGAACAACATGCGACTACAATGGCAGCTGGCCTTGCAGCAGATGGTATGAAACCATTTTTGGTCATTTATTCTACTTTTCTACAGCGTGCTTACGATCAGGTTCTTCATGATATTTGTCGACAGAACTTAAATGTTGTTATTGGGATTGATCGTGCAGGACTAGTAGGAGCAGATGGAGAAACGCACCAAGGCGTATTTGATATTTCATTTTTGCGTCACTTGCCAAATATGGTGATTATGATGCCGAAAGATGAGAATGAAGGACAGCATATGGTAAAAACAGCGTTTGATTATTCGGATGGTCCAATTGCTCTTCGTTATCCTCGTGGAAATGGTTTAGGAGTCCCAATGGATCAAGAATTGAAATTGATCCCTATTGGTTCATGGGAAGTATTGAAAGAGGGTACACAAGCTGTCATTCTAACTTTCGGTACTACTATTCCAATGGCGCTAGAAGCAGCCGCACAATTAGCACAGGCTAATATTTCTGTTGAAGTAATCAATGCTCGTTTTATAAAACCATTAGATGGAGAAATGTTACGATCACTACAACAACGCCATATACCTATAATTACGGTGGAAGAAAGTATTCTTCAAGGTGGATTTGGTAGCGCTGTTTTAGAATTTTTCAATGAGCATGAATTGAAAGCTAATGTGAAACGAATTGGCATACCGGATATGTTTATTGAACATGGGGATGTTAATCAGTTGTTAGATGAAATAAATATTACGAGCGAAGAAATTGTGAAGGTAGTAGAACATTCTATTGTACCTTCTAACAGGTATATATCATCATGACCAAGACTCCGAAAGAACGAGTAGATGTCCTGTTAGTTGAACAGGGTCTATTTGAAACAAGAGAAAAAGCGAAACGTGCAATTATGGCTGGACTTATTTACAAAAAAGAAGAGCGAATAGACAAACCAGGAGAAAAGATAGAAATAGATTCTATTTTGACAGTGAAAGGGCAAGTGTTGAAATATGTGAGTAGAGGAGGACTAAAGCTTGAAAAGGCATTAGAACAATTTGATCTTACAATTCAAGACAAAATCATGTTGGATATTGGATCATCCACAGGCGGCTTTACAGACTGTGGTTTGCAGAACGGCGTCAAGCATGCATATGCCCTGGATGTTGGAAGTAACCAACTTGCTTGGAAAATTCGTCAAGATCCTCGTGTTACGGTGATGGAAAAAACGAATTTTAGATATGCTTCACCTGCTGATTTTGGAGGAGGGTTGCCTACTTTTTCCTCAATCGACGTTTCCTTTATATCTTTGAAACTCATTTTACCGACTTTAAAAACAATTCTAGTTCCAAACGGTGATGTAATCGCACTCGTTAAACCACAATTCGAGGCAGGGAAAGATCGAGTTGGTAAAAAAGGGGTAGTACGTGATAAAGCGGTTCATTTGGATGTGCTGAATGAAATTGCGAGTTTTGCAGAAAGTCAAAACTTTCATTTAAAAAATGCTTCTTATTCGCCAATTACAGGTGGAGAGGGCAATATAGAATTTTTATTTCATTTAATCAGTGCTGAAAATGAAGTAGTGATACCTCATCAGATCGATTTTGTGGCTCTAGTTAATGAAGCTCATGCTACATTAAAATAACGCGGCTCCTATACGGGGCGCGTTTTTTTCTTGTTACTTTTTAACTGAAATGATAATGTATAAAGTAATTAGTATAAATATACAATGGGGTGACGTGTATGAACAAAGGTCAAAGGCATATTAGAATACGTGATATTATTTCTAATAATGAAATAGAGACGCAAGATGACTTAGTTGATTTTTTAAAAAGTGCTGGATATAACGTTACTCAGGCTACAGTTTCAAGAGATATAAAAGAATTGCACTTAGTGAAAGTTCCACTTCCTAATGGTCACTATAAATATAGCTTACCTGCAGATCAACGCTTTAACCCAGCACAAAAGCTGAGAAGAGCATTGACCGATGCATTTGTAAGTATTGATGGAGCAAGTCATTTTTTAGTCATGAAAACGTTACCAGGTAATGCCCATTCCATTGGGTCATTAATCGATTATTTAGATTGGACAGAAATATTAGGAACAATTTGTGGAGACGATACTTGTTTAATTTTGTGTAGAGAAGTATCAGATTGCGATGTTGTAAAAAAACGTTTACTCGAAATGCTTTAACCAAAATTACCAGCATCTATATGCGATGCCGCCTAGGTAAATACCCAATGTGAATTTGATAAAGAGGTGAAGCCGTTGTTAAAAGAATTATCAATTAAAAACTTTGCCATTATTGATGAATTAACAGTAAGCTTTGAGGAAGGACTTACTGTATTAACCGGAGAGACAGGTGCAGGTAAATCAATCATAATTGATGCTGTTCATTTGTTGTGTGGAGGAAGAGGCTCTCAAGAGTTTATTCGACATGGTGCGAAAAAAGCAGAATTAGAAGGATTATTCATCATTACGAACCCAAAGCATGGTGTTTTTCATAAAATGATAGATGTTGGTGTTGAAATAGACGAAGAATCTATAATTTTAAGAAGAGATATTAATGATTCAGGGAAGAGTGTATGTCGCGTAAACGGAAAACTAGTTACGCTTGGTATATTACGAGAAATTGGAGCCTCCATTATTGATATCCATGGGCAGCACGAGAGCCAAGAACTAATGGATGAAAAGGCACATATTCATTTGCTTGATCAGTTTGCAGACGAAAAGATAAGAAGCGTCAAAGAGTCTTATAAAGAGCTCTTCGCCAAATATAAAAAGTGGAAAAAAGATTTAGCTACTTTAACGGAAAATGAGCAACAAATAGCGCATAAAATAGATTTGTATACTTTTCAAGTGGAAGAAATTAATGATGCAAATTTAGTTATCGGGGAAGAAGAACAACTTCAAGAAGAAAAAAAGAAGCTTCAAAATTTCCATAAAGTTTTTGATAAAATGAGCAGTGCATATGAGGCGATCTTATCTGAATCGAAAGGCTTAGACTACATTGGAACTGCAATGGCAGATTTGCAAGATATCTCTGACGTAGATAAGAATATGTTGGAGTTAAGTGAAAATGTTTCGTCCGCGTTTTATATTTTGCAAGATGCTGCATATCAGTTGAAAAATGAATTAGATGAAATGGAATTCGATAGTAATCAGCTTCAATATGTCGAAGACCGTCTTGCATGCATTCAGACACTAAAGAGAAAATATGGACAGTCTATCGAAGCTATTTTGGAATACAAAGAGCGAATTTTCAAAAGTCTTGAGCAACTAGTTAATCGAGATGAACAAATTCAAAAAACAGCAGATAAGATTAAGCAAATAGAGAAAGATTTAGAACTTGAAGCAAATGATTTAACGGATAAACGAAAAAACGCTGCCAAACAATTAAGCAAAGCAATTATGGAGCAATTACAAGAGCTTTACATGGAAAAAGCAACTTTTTCTGTTATGTTCCATGAGCATTCTAAAATAATTTATAACGAGTATGGGATTGACGAAATATCATTTTATATTTCGACGAATGTGGGGGAACCACCAAAAGCCTTGACAAAAATTGCATCAGGTGGTGAGTTATCTCGCATGATGCTTGCTTTAAAAAGTATTTTCTCAAAGCATCAAGGGATAACATCGATCATATTTGATGAAGTTGATACTGGTGTTAGTGGACGAGTAGCTCAAGCGATAGCCGAAAAAATATCCGGAATTGCAACTAATTCACAAGTTTTATGTATATCACATCTTCCGCAGGTAGCTGCAATGGCAGACCAACATTTAATGATTAAAAAAGAAGTATCGGGAAATAGAACATACACCATTTTAGAAGAAGTGATCGATGATCGACGAGCCGAAGAGTTAAGCCGTATGATGTCAGGTGCTGAAATTACGAGTACTACATTGGAACATTCAAAAGAACTGCTAAAATTAGCGGAAGAACGAAAAAAAATATTACGAAATGCTTAAAGACCTTGCTGTGTAAGGTCTTTTTTTTATATCAATTATTTACCTCACATAGAGTTTCTTTTGCAGGATATAGTAATTGTATAGGAGGTGAAATATGAAGCAAAGCTATCGTATATGGTCGCTAATTTCAATACTTTTCTTTACTTTTTTCTTTGCAGTCAGTCCCGCTTTTGCACAAAAACAAGCTTCCTCAGTAGTACCCTTAGGACAATCCATACAAATTGACCTTCAATACGGAGCTGTGTTTCTTAGTCATGATGTATTACTTTCCGACGATTATTGGTTGCGTACTGGCGATTCTATCCAACAAATCAATTCACAAAAAGTTACTTCATTAGAAGACATTAAAACCCATGTGAAAGATAAAAAGCTCATTATACATTATGAGCGAAATAAAAAGATGTATACAACAGAACTCACTTCGGACCAAATACTGAAACTTCTTCCATTTTTAAAAGATGCGACAGAAGGAATTGGTACTTTAACGTATTTAGATCCAGAAACGAACGAATTTGGTGCATTAGGTCATCAGATAGTTGATCATACTTCAGGCTTAACACCCGATTTTTCGGAAGGATCGATTTATTTATCCTCCATTCAGCAAATAAAGAAAAGTATTCCAGGAAAACCTGGATACAAAATTACTTCTCATCAACAGAACATCTCACCAATTGGTGGTGTGAATGAAAATAATGTATATGGAATTTTCGGGAAGTTGGAACAAAATGCAATTGACAACATCCCGTTGCAAGAAGTAGAAATTGCTGACAAAGAATCAATAATGACTGGTGAAGCAATTATGCGTACTTCGATCGATGGCGAAAAAGTTCAAGACTTTACAATCGAAATTACAACGGTCGAAGACCATCTATTTCAGTTTACAGTAACAGATGAATTTCTAATTGAAAAAACCGGCGGCATTCTTCAAGGAATGAGCGGAAGTCCAATTATGCAGCAAAATAAGCTTATAGGAGTAGTTACGCATATGTACGTTGATAAACCTAAAAATGGAGCGGCACTATCCATCACGGAAATGATGAAGAAAAATCCATGATAATTTAAAAAATATCAGCAAAACCTGAAAGGCTACACTTTATATTAAGTGTAGCCTTTTTCTGCAAGTACCTATACAATAAAATAAAGAAAATTCGACAATCTTGATGAAATGATTAACCTTTTGTCGGAATATAAAAGAACTGTATTCTAAAAGACTTATTTTTTATAAAAATAAAGGATGTCTTCCAAAAATGGCGAATACTATCTAAGTGAAAAAATACAAAAGGGTGGATGAGGTTAATGGAAAAAATAAAAATTGTAATTGTAGATGATAACAAAGATTTAATTCGAACTATGGATGCTTACTTTGATAAACATCCAGAAATAGAAGTTATTGGAACAGCAGTAAACGGCAAGCTTTGCATAGATCTCCTTGAAACGGTTAAACCAGACGTCCTATTATTAGATATCATTATGCCTCATTTAGACGGAATTGCAGTTTTAGATAGTATACAGAAAAATGATCAATTAAATAAACTTCAAGTCATTATGTTAACCGCTTTTGGACAAGAAGATGTGATGAAACAAGCTGCTGAATTAGGAGCATCTTATTTTATGCTCAAGCCTTTTGAATTTGAACGACTGGTTACACAAATTAAGCAAGTGGCAGGTAGAAAAGAAAGCGTGCAAGAATCACCTTTAAAATCGAATCCTGAAAAAGAAGCATTGCAAAATAAGCGCTTTATTGACAACATCATTACTAATGTAATAAAAGAAATCGGAGTACCCGCTCATATTAAAGGATACTCTTATTTAAGAGAAGCTATCCAAATGGTTTATTCCGACATTGAATTACTTGGTTCCATTACAAAAGTTTTATATCCAGAGATAGCAAAGAAATTTCAAACTACTCCCTCTCGAGTCGAAAGAGCAATACGTCATGCAATCGAAGTAGCATGGAACAGAGGAAACTACGAAACTATTTCTAAGATGTTCGGATATACAGTTCATCATTTAAAGTCGAAACCGACAAATAGTGAGTTCATCGCGATGATTGCGGACAAAATTCGTATGGAGAATATGGCTAGCTGAAAGAGGAATTAGACATTATTTGCACTGAACTTGAAAAGTAGGTTTCTAGAGTAAGCACATATAAATAAGCATTATTTTTTATTGGTATGAAAGCTTATCAGTAAGGGATGATGTTTTTTTGTTGGAGACAGACATGTAATTAAAATGATTATACTAAATTTTTACTTTTAATTGAATAAAAGGTGAAAGAGTGGTATATAAGTATTTGGAATTAGAGATATAACCCTTTCCTATAAAGATAAAGGCATACGAAGTTACTATTTTCATATGCTTTTTCTATTGTTTTCACCCATAGTTGGAAAAGTGAGTATAATATAATTAAGAAGGAAGTGTATAAGTCATGATAATGGAAGAAAATGAAGAAGTAGTACTTTCCGAAGAAAGAGGAAGGGCTTTTATTACTATAAAAGTTGATGGGTATAATCTGAAAAAATTCGATGAAGTGACTCGTAAATATGCACGTTTAAAAGTCACAAATTTTATGGCATTAAAAAAAGCTGTAGAAAATAAGTCACATGAACCAATTGAAGTTGGAAGTTGGATAGATAGTGTTGAATTAGAACTTAGTGCTGACAAGATGCAAGCAGTTGTAACAATTTATGAATCACAAAGCTATATACAAGAACATACGCAAGAACTACAATTAGCTATTGATCAGCTGTTAAAAGAGAATCAAATTACTTATGGACAAGTTCCAATGGATTTCCAAAAAATCATAACTGGAAAAGCATACATAGTTGCAAACGGATTGCCTCCTCAAAAAGGAAGAGATGCAATAGTAACATACTTACAGCAAGCAGAGAAAAAGCCTGAAATAAATGCGGATGGAAAAGCAGATTACTTTGATATGAATTTTATTGTTGAAATAAAAGAAGGTACGTGGCTTGGAGAAAAAATACCAGCTCAAGAAGGAGTAGAGGGAAGAAATATTCTTGGAGAAATCGTGTGCAGTGAAAAAGGTGACGATGTTCCATTAAAATATGACTCGGAATCGGCTTATGAAGTAGAGGAAGAAGGAAAAACAGTTCTTCGATCTAAAACGAATGGAATTATCGGTGAAATAAATGGAGTTCTTTCTGTCCAAAAGCATCTTGTCATTAATGGTGATGTCGGTTTAGAAACAGGAAATTTAAAATTTGATGGATCCATCCAAATTAAAGGAACGGTAATGCCTGGATATTCCATAATTGCATCTGGAGATATTTCTGTAGAATCAAACGAAGGTGTTAATTCTGCTGATTTAATAAAATCGACAGAAGGCGATGTTTTTATAAAAGGCGGAATTTTCGGAAAAGATATTACAAAAATAGAAGCGTATAAGAATATATATATAAAACACGCAAATGGTTGTACCTTAGAAGCACAGGAAAATGTGTTCATTGGATTTTATTCAATGGGATCAACTATTTTTGGAAATGAAATATTTCTGGACGAGCGTAAAGGGAAAGTCATTGGTGGTAAAGTAATAGCCATCAACTCTATAACTACCGCATATTCTGGGAATAGTTTAGATAGAAAGACGGAACTAATTGTACAAGGAATAGATAGAAAAATATTAACTGAAAATGCAAAAACAAAAGCAGAAGAAATGATGAAGCTTCAAGAAGAAATGACAAAGTTGAATTTTCAGATTAGTCAACTAAATCAATTCAAAATTAGTATGTCAAAACAGCAAATTGCTACTTATGAACAAACAAAACAAAAATATCATATGTTGGAAAGTGAAATGAAAGAATTAGATGTAGAAATAAAAAGAATCCTAAAACTTCTTCGTACTTCTACAGATTATTTCATTAATATTACACAAGAAGCGAATGCCGGAACTGTTGTTCAGATTGGTAACAAGTCATCAACGTTATCTAAAGCAACAAAAGGTAAATTTAAGATTGAAAATGGAGAGTTAAATGTCTAATATTCCTGTGTACGCACATAGAGGTGCTGCTAGATCGATAGAAAATTCGATGGAAGCGTTTAAAAAAGCCGTAAAGTTACATGCGGATGGTATAGAGTTAGATCTGCAATTATCAGCTGATGGTGTTGCATTCGTAACGCATGATATCGACTTTTTTCGGTTGGCTGGAAACAAACGAAGAATAACAGATATGTTAGCAGAAGAAGTTTTGCAACTGAAATTAGGTAAAGTTTATTTTCGGAAATTTTTTGGAAGCAGAGTACTAACGTTTGATGAATTTTTACAATTCGCTATACCAACGGGTGTCAAACTTAATGTGGAGTTAAAGGAGTCTTTTCTTGGCAAAAATGAAAGAATCCGTGAAGTAGTGGAAAAAAGTAAAGCTGTAAAGGATATTCATTTCTCTTCGTTTGAATTTAGTGTCCTTCAAACAATTCATGCAATGAACGCTAATGTACAAACAGCATTTATTGGTAAAAAGAATACGGACTGGGATTATGTGTTTTCCATTAGAGAAATAAACGCCATCCATTTAAATAAAAAATTTTACCACACAGATTTAATGTATTCCATTTGGAATGCAGGATTCCCTATACGATTTTATAATATAAAAGGTAATGAGAAGTATATCGCAAATCCACATGAGTCTGTAATGGGCTGGATTACAGACTTTCCGGAAAAAGTATTGAAATTACAAAAGAAACAATGAACATATCAATCTTATGGTTGTTTTATTTTAAAAGGATCGTGAAGTGACGCAGTCACTTCACGATCCTTTTAATTTCTATCGGTAATAGTATAGCCAATGATCCTCCAAAGCATTCTAGAAATAGTAAAGACAAGATGCAATTAAAGGACGCTTTCGCTTATCTTAATTACTTTTTCTTTTGAAAACGAGGGGCAACTTTTCCATTTTTTCGATCTCGGTTTAAAAGAAAACCTGCAAAAAATCCCAACCCTAAAACTGTGAAAAGAATTCCACATATAAATTGAAACCACAATGCTCCAATAGGTAAAATATGTATTCCGAAAAAAGTATCCCTCATTAACTTAATGCCAAATGCTGCGAGAATACCAGGAATCAATAGTACGATTAAGGCAGCCAAACGTGCCATAATAATCACTCCAGTTTTTTGTTTATGCTTTAGGCATCAACTAGATCAAGGGAAATACTAGATTACATACAGCAAAGCTGTTTGGTCGAGATTTTTCTCATTGACTACGAACCTTTAGCACTTTCTATTAAATTTAATTTTACATGTGAGAATATTATTGTCAACTCATGGAACATGAGGTATGATATATGAGAAGTGCAATAAGTTGCAGAGATAAAGTGGGGGTGTGAATATTTTTGCAAAACATATTAATCATTGGTGCGGGTAAAGGTGGATATGCACTTTTGAGGCTGTTTGAACAGGCTGATTACCTTCAAGTAAAAGGAATCGTTGATATTGATGAGAATGCTCCAGGAATGCAATATGCAAAAAAGCATTATATTCATACTTATACCGATTGGAAACCCCTTTTAAACGAAGATTTTCAAATTATTATTGATGTTACAGGGAACAAAGATGTATTTTTAGAACTTCTTGCAGAACGTCCTGTAAATACAGTTTTAATCCCAGGAGAAATAGCAAATTTAATTGTTACATTATTAGAAGAAAAAAATAAATTTATACAAATATTAGATAATAAAAAAATGAATCAAGAATTAATTTTTAACTCAATAGAAGAAGGTATGATTAGTATTGATGAGAATGGCATCGTAAATTTCTTTAATAAAAGCGCATCTAACATGACGAAAGTTTCGATAGAAGATGCTATAGGGAAACACATATTTGATGTAATATCACATAGTGAGCTGCCGAGAACTTTTGAAACTGGTCAGATTGAGCTAAATAAAGAACTGATTCTTGAAAGCGGTACCAAAATAGTGACTTCAAGATATCCGATGATTAATGAGCAAGGTAAAAAGATCGGAGCCTTTGCGGTTTTTAAAGACATTTCAGAAGTAGTTAGGCTTGCAGAAGAAATTACGGACCTCACGGAAATACAAACAATGCTTGAAGCAATCATCCAATCTAGCGAAGATGCGATATCGGTAGTGGATGAAGAAGGCAAAGGAATTCTTATTAATCCAGCATATTCTCGCATTACCGGATTAAGCGAGGAAGAGGTCATAGGAAAACCAGCAACGGCAGATATTTCGGAAGGTGAAAGTATTCACTTTAAAGTTCTTCAAACTCGAAAACCTATTCGGGGTGTAAACATAAGGGTAGGTAAACAGAAAAAAGACGTGATTGTGAATGTCGCTCCAATTATCGTTAACAATCTACTTAAAGGTAGTGTTGGAGTTATTCATGATATGACAGAAATCCGCTCGTTAATGAAAGAACTTGATCAAGCCAGAACACTAATCCGAAACCTAGAGTTAAGCTATTCCTTCGAAGATATATTAGGGGAGTCAGAACAAATTCAATTTGCCGTCAATCAAGCTAAGCTTGCTGCAAGTGTACCTGTTACCGTACTTTTAAGGGGAGAGGTCGGATCAGGAAAAGAATTATTTGCACACGCCATCCATAGCGCAAGTAACAGAAAACATAATAGGTTCTTCCGAGTAAATTGTAGTTCTCAAGAAGAGCATCTTCTAGAACGTGAATTATTTGGGTATGAAGAAAAAGGGATAAGTTATTCGGGTTTGTTTGATGAAGCGCATTGCGGAACCCTTTTCTTAGATGAAGTTGGAGAATTAACAAATAAAACACAGGCTAAACTTTTAAGGGCACTTCGAGAAAATGCTTTTATACGAATAGGCGGAACCACATCAATTCCAGTGGATGTGCGAATAATAGCTGCAAGTTATTTCAATTTAGAAAAATTAATGCGTGAAGGGATATTCCGAGAGGATTTCTACTTTCAGTTAAATCGTATGCCAATACATGTTCCTTCTCTAAGAGAAAGGAAGCAAGACATTTCTTCCATAGCGGAGCATTTATTAGTAAAATTAAATAAAGAATTTGGGCGTAATATTGAGGGATTCACAAAATCAGCTTTGGAGAGCTTGCTGCTCTATGATTTTCCGGGGAACATACGGGAGCTGGAGAACATTATTAGCAGAGCAATGATCTTTTTAGAAGCGCAAGATCGAATTATTGAAGAACATCATTTGCCCAAATCAATTTTGTCTTTTTCACATAATGGGTTAGATGAGGAGCAATTAGGAACGCTTGCTGAACAGATGGACGAGATGGAGAAAAAGGTTTTACTAAATGCGCTCCAAGTTTGTGGTGGAAATAAATCACAAACAGCTAAAAAACTAAACATCTCACTTCGTACTTTATACTACAAACTAGAGAAATATAATTTAGATTAATGTAATATTTGCATGGGGATGCTAAAATTACTTGAAGTGTTAAAAGTGTTATACAAAGAGGTTTCAAACATAAAAGAAATGTCGATTTACATGGGGATGTATTTTACGAAAATAATTATTTTCGAAAAAATAAATAATTACTTAACTACTAGGAGGAACTACAGATGGAAATTTTTAAATATATGGAGACTTATGACTACGAACAATTGGTATTTTGCCAAGATAAAACATCAGGATTAAAAGCGATTATCGCAATTCATGATACAACACTAGGTCCAGCACTTGGTGGAACGCGTATGTGGAACTATGCAACAGAAGAAGAAGCAATTGAAGATGCACTTCGTTTAGCAAAAGGTATGACATATAAAAATGCTGCTGCAGGTCTTAACCTAGGTGGCGGTAAAACAGTTATTATTGGGGATCCACTAAAAGATAAAAACGAAGAGATGTTCCGTGCTTTCGGTCGTTTCATCCAAGGCTTAAATGGCCGTTATATTACTGCTGAAGATGTAGGTACAACTGTAGCAGATATGGATTTAATTCATGAAGAAACAAATTATGTAACTGGTATTTCAGAAGCATTCGGTTCTTCAGGTAATCCTTCTCCAGTAACAGCTTATGGTGTATATGTTGGTATGAAAGCTGCAGCGAAAGAAGCATTTGGAACGGATTCACTTGAAGGGAAGACAGTTGCAGTTCAAGGTGTAGGAAACGTAGCTTATACATTATGTGAATATCTACATAAAGAAGGCGCTAAACTAATTGTGGCTGATATTAACCAAGCATCAGTTGACCGTGCTGTAAATGCATTCGGTGCAGTACAAGTAAGCGTAGATGAAATTTATTCACAAGATGCAGACATCTTCGCACCATGTGCACTTGGTGCAATTATTAATGACAATACAATTCCACAACTAAAAGCAAAAGTAATTGCAGGATCTGCAAATAACCAATTAAGAGATACAAAACATGGTGATTTAATCCACGAAATGGGCATTGCATATGCTCCTGACTATGTAATTAACTCAGGTGGTGTAATTAATGTAGCGGATGAATTATATGGTTATAACCATGATCGTGCAATGAACCGTGTTGCAACTATTTATGACAAAATCGAACGTATTTTTGAAATTTCGAAACGTGATGGTATTCCAACTTATGTAGCGGCTGACCGTTTAGCAGAAGAGCGCATCGCTCGAGTAAGTAAATCACGTAGCCAATTTTTACAAAATGGAAAACATATTATTACAGGACGTTAATACGCGAAACAACTAATTTCATCTAATCAATGTAAGGCCGTTTAGTTTATCGAACGGCCTTCTTAGATGGAAGATAAGGGGGATAAAGCTTTGGCAAAAGAATATGATGTAGTCATAATTGGTGGCGGTACTGGCGGATATGTCGCAGCTATCCGTTCGGCTCAATTGGGCTTAAAAACAGCAATCGTGGAAAAAGGTAATCTTGGCGGCACTTGTTTGCATAAAGGGTGTATTCCAAGTAAAGCATTGCTTCGTAGTGCTGAAGTATATTCTATGACTAAAAATCATGCAGCTGAATTTGGCGTAAATACTTCAGAAGTATCACTTGATTTTAGCCGAGTGCAAGCTAGAAAAGAATCGATTGTGAATCAATTACATCAAGGGGTTCAAGGATTGATGAAAAAAGGGAAAATAGACGTGTATGAAGGTACTGGAAGAATGCTAGGACCATCTATTTTTTCTCCTTCGCCAGGTGGAACCATTTCAGTTGAAATGAATAATGGCGATGAAAATGAAATGCTCATTCCGAAAAATGTAGTTATTGCGACTGGCTCTAGACCTCGTACTCTTCCAGGGCTTAAAATCGATGGAGATTTCGTCATGAGTTCAGATGAAGCATTAGCAATGACAGAATTACCGAAATCGATTTTAATCGTCGGTGGAGGCGTAATTGGAATTGAGTGGGCTTCTATGTTAAATGATTTTGGAGTGGAAGTGACCGTAATTGAATATGCGGATCGAATTATCCCTACAGAGGATAAAGATATTTCAAAAGAAATGCAAAAGCTTTTAACTAAGAAAGGCATTACATTTGCAACAAGTGCAAAAGTTCTACCAGAAACACTTCAAACGGAAAGCAACTTAGTGACTATTTCTGCTGAGTTAAACGGGGAAACAAAATCCTTCACTGCAGAAAAAATGCTTGTCTCAGTTGGGCGTCAAGCAAACGTTGAAGGGATTGGTGTAGAAAATACCGATATCGTTGTAGAAAAAGGATTTATCCAAGTATCTGATACATTCCAAACGAAGGAATCACATATATATGCAATTGGTGATGTTATTGGAGGGCTTCAACTAGCACATGTTGCAAGTCATGAAGGTATTAATGCAGTAGAACATATAGCTGGCAATGAGGTCTCAGCCATTGACTATAAATTAGTATCCCGTTGCATTTATTCCAATCCAGAAGCTTCTAGTGTTGGTATTACAGAACAACAAGCAAAAGAGCAAGGGTTTGATGTAAAGGTTGGAAAGTTCTCATTTAAAGCGATTGGTAAAGCACTTGTTTACGGAGAATCAGATGGTTTCGTCAAAATAATTGCAGATAAAGCGACGAATGATATTTTAGGGGTTCATATGATCGGACCACATGTGACAGATATGATTTCTGAAGCTGGTCTTGCAATGGTACTTGATGCAACACCGTGGGAAATCGCCCACACGATCCACCCACACCCTACGCTTAGTGAAGTAATGGGTGAGGCGGCATTAGCTGTTGATGGTAACGCAATTCACATGTAAGAGGAGGCAATATAAATGACAACAAATCGTCATGAAGAATTAGGTTTAACAAATGAAGATGTGTTAAAAATGTTTGAGACGATGCTAATGGCACGTCGCATTGATGAGCGTATGTGGTTATTAAACCGCGCTGGAAAAATTCCTTTCGTTATATCATGTCAAGGTCAAGAAGCGGCACAAGTTGGGGCGGCATTTGCACTTGATAATACAAAAGATTATATCGCACCGTACTACCGTGATATGGGTGTTGTTTTACACTTTGGTATGACAGCTAAAGATTTAATGTTATCTGCATTTGCGAAGGCAGAAGATCCAAACTCTGGTGGAAGACAAATGCCCGGACATTTTGGACAGAAGAAAAATAGAATTCTTACTGGTTCTTCTCCAGTTACAACTCAATTACCACACGCAGTTGGTGTAGCACTTGCTGCGAAAATTGAGAAAAAAGATTTTATTACGTTTGTAACTTTAGGAGAAGGGTCTTCTAACCAAGGTGATTTCCACGAAGGACTTAACTTTGCTGGGGTTCATAAGTTACCTTGTATTACAATGGTTGAAAACAATAAATACGCAATCTCAGTTCCTTTTGACCGCCAAGTTGCAAGTAAAAATATAGCGGACCGTGCGATAAGCTATGGAATGCCTGGTGTAGAAGTAGATGGGAAAGATCCAATTGCTGTTTATAAAGTAGTAAAAGAAGCGGCAGATCGTGCTCGAAATGGCGGAGGTCCAAGTTTAATCGAAGCAGTGACTTACCGTTTAACTGCTCACTCTTCGGATGATGATGATCGCCAATATCGTACTGCAGAAGATATTGCAGAAGGAAAAGCACTAGATCCTATTATTACCTTTGCTGTTTATTTAAAAGAAACAGGTGTTTTAACGGAAGAATTAGAAAAAGAAATTAATGATCGCATCATGAAAGAAGTAAATGAAGCGACTGATTATGCAGAAGATGCACCTTATGCTGCTCCAGAAGATGCATTGAAGTATGTTTACGCAGAAAAAGATGGGGGGAACGCATAATGGCAGTAATGTCTTATATCGATGCAATTACACTTGCAATGAAAGAAGAAATGACTCGTGATGAACGCGTTTTTATCCTAGGGGAAGATGTTGGTCGTAAAGGTGGCGTATTTAAAGCAACGAATGGCCTTTATGAAGAGTTTGGAGAATACCGCGTGCTAGACACACCACTTGCTGAATCCGCTATTGCAGGAGTAGGAATTGGTGCTGCAATGTACGGGCTTCGTCCAATCGCAGAAATGCAATTTGCCGATTTCATTATGCCAGCGGTCAATCAAATCATTTCGGAAGCGTCACGTATTCGTTACCGTTCAAATAACGACTGGACATGTCCAATTGTTATTCGTGCTCCTTTTGGTGGCGGAATTCACGGCGCTTTATATCACTCACAATCGGTAGAAGCAGTTTTTGCAAACCAACCTGGATTAAAAATTGTTATTCCATCTACTCCTTATGATGCAAAAGGATTATTAAAAGCGGCAATTCGCGATGAAGATCCTGTTATGTTCTTTGAGCACAAACGTGCTTATCGTCTAATCAAAGGAGAAGTTCCAGAAGAAGATTACACAATCGAAATCGGAAAAGCAGATGTAAAACGTGAAGGGGAAGATATTACGGTAATTACGTACGGTCTTGCTGTTCACTTTGCACTTCAAGCTGCAGAACGTCTGGAAAAAGACGGTATCTCTGTACATATTCTTGATTTGCGTACAATATATCCGTTAGATAAAGATGGAATAATTGAAGCTGCTTCAAAAACTGGTAAAGTGCTTCTTGTTACGGAAGACAATAAAGAAGGTAGTATTATTGGTGAAGTTGCTGCTATTATTGCAGAAAACTGCTTATTTGATCTAGATGCACCAATTATGCGTCTAGCTGGTCCAGACATTCCTGCTATGCCGTATGCACCAACGATGGAAAAATTCTTTATGATTAATCCAGATAAAGTAGAAAAAGCAATGCGCGAGCTTGCCGCATATTAGGAAGGAGGATTATAAATGGCTCTTGAACAAATCAAAATGCCTCAACTTGGGGAAAGTGTAACGGAAGGTACGATTGAAAAATGGTTAGTAAAACCAGGCGATCATGTAAATAAATACGACGCACTAGCTGAAGTAAACACAGACAAAGTAACTGCTGAAGTACCTTCTTCCTTTACTGGGGTAATTAAAGAACTACTTGCAAACGAAGGAGATACACTTGCAGTTGGTGAAATCGTTTGTACGATTGAAACAGAAGGTGGAGCTACCGAGGTAGTAGTGGCAGCTGCACCTGAGCAACCATCAGCGGAAACAGTAAAACCTACTGAAATACAAAAACATGCAGCTCCAATTCAGCGCGAAAAAGGCGCAAAAGCACGTTATTCACCAGCTGTGCTAAAGCTTTCACAAGAACATGGAATTGACCTTACTTTAGTAAATGGTACTGGAAATGAAGGACGCATTACGCGTAAAGATTTGTTGAAGATCATTGAAAGTGGTGAAATTCCAGTAGCTGCTCCAGCAGAAACAATCGCTGCAAAAGCTCCTGTAGCATCACAAACTTCAGCTGCTGCACCTGCACCAAAAGCTGCACCTCCTGTAAACGTTCCAGTTGCAGTTGGGGATATCGAAATCCCAGTAACAGGTATTCGAAAAGCAATCGCTGCGAATATGTTACGAAGCAAACATGAAGCACCACATGCTTGGACTATGATAGAAGTGGATGTAACGAGTTTAGTACAATACCGAGACTCCATTAAAAATGAGTTCAAGCAAAAAGAAGGCTTTAATGTAACGTATTTTGCGTTCTTCGTAAAAGCTGTTTCTCAAGCTCTAAAAGAATTCCCAATGATGAACTCAATGTGGGCTGGCGATAAGATTGTTCAGAAAAAAGACATTAATATTTCGATCGCAGTTGCTACAGAAGATGCACTTTTCGTTCCTGTCATCAAAAATGCGGACGAAAAAACGATTAAAGGCATTGCTCGCGAAGTAAATGAACTTGCTGCAAAAGTTCGTTCTGGAAAATTAAAATCAGACGAAATGCAAGGTGGTACATTCACAGTAAACAATACAGGATCCTTCGGTTCTGTACAGTCTATGGGGATTATTAATTACCCACAAGCAGCAATTCTACAAGTAGAGTCGATCGTGAAACGTCCAGTAATCATGGATGGTGGAATGATCGCTGCTCGTGACATGGTAAACTTATGTCTTTCATTAGATCACCGCGTCCTAGATGGTTTAGTTTGCGGAAGATTCCTAGCTCGCGTAAAAGAGATTTTAGAGAATATTACTAAAGAAAATACATCAGTATACTAATAACAAATGACTCAAAATCGTTTTAGAAACGGTTTTGGGTCATTTTTACTTAGTGCTTGGTGTCAAGAACCCAAACTATTCAAAAATACGTTGGTTACAAGTTCCAAAATTAATATTACTATTATTAGGTAACTGTAACTGTAACTGTAACTGTAACTGTTACTAAAAAAGATTTATCTTATTTTTCAAAAGAGAATAATAAATTTTCCTACTTTGTTTTTAGTGGTATATTAATCGTTGGAGAAAAGGGGGTTTTAGATTGATAGAACTCATTCAAGTTGAAAAAACTTTCCAAGATGTAAAAGCAGTTCATCCTTTATCATTAACGATTACTAAAGGACAGATTCATGGCATTGTTGGAACGAGTGGCGCCGGAAAATCGACTTTAATTCGTTTAATGAATCTTTTAGAAAGACCTGATAAAGGTACAGTAAGAGTAGGAGAAAAAATTCTTACTAATCTATCCGAACAAGAGCTACGTAAAGCACGGCAAAATATAGGAATGATTTTCCAACAGTTTCAGTTAGTTCTTAATCGAACTGTCGCTGAAAATGTTGAGATGCCGCTTGAAATAGTTGGTCTTTCGAAAAAAGAACGAAAAAAACGAGTCGATGTGTGTCTACAATTTGTTGGGCTTTCTGATAAAAAAACTGCTTACCCTTCTCAATTGAGTGGCGGTCAAAAGCAACGGGTTGCAATAGCACGTGCTATAGCAAATAATCCGTCCGTTCTATTATGTGATGAACCAACATCTTCTCTTGATCCAAAAACGACAATAGAAGTGTTGCAAGTGCTCCGTCATATTAAAGAAACGTTAGGTGTAACAATTGTTATCGTTACACACGAAATGGATGTTGTGAAAAGCATCTGTGAACACGTTTCGATTATGAAAGACGGCAAACTCATTGATAGCTTTAAAATTGAACCTCAAGGCTTACTAGTAAATGAAGAACAGTACATAGAAGACTTAAGAAAATTTGCAGTGGTGACTAATTGATGGAAAAAATTATCGCTTATCAATCAGACATTTGGATTGCAATCGGTCAGACATTTACAATGGTTGGTTTTTCTATACTAGCCGCTGTCATTGTTGGATTACCTCTAGGCACTTTTCTTTACTTAAGTAGAGGCGGAAATTTGTATGAAAATAAATGGCTATTTTTCCTCTTAGATGCACTTGTAAATATTATTCGCTCATTTCCATTTCTCCTTCTGGTTGTTTTTTTAATTCCATTTACTCGTTTTGTCGTCGGAACAGCGATTGGTACAATTGCTGCCACTGTACCTTTAACGATTATTTCGATTGCTTATTATGCAAGGTTGGTTGAACAATCGTTGTTGGATGTCCCTAGAGGAATTATCGAAGCTGCCATTTCAATGGGTGCAACGAAATCACAAATCATTTTCAAATTTCTTTACAGAGAGGCACGTTCTGGGCTTATTTTCGGATTAACGACCGCGACAATTAGTTTCATTTCCTACTCAACTGTTATGGGGATAGTAGGTGGTGGAGGTGTTGGGGATTTTGCGATTCGCTATGGCTATCAACAATTCGAAACAGGGCTTATGACCTTCACGATAATTATGATGATAATAATCGTTCAAGTAATACAACTTACTGGAACAAAAATTTCAAAGAAACTAGATAAAAGATTTTAAAAAAGGGGCAAACACAATGAAAAAACTACAAACATTTTTTCTTGTTTCTGTTTTGGCTTTTGTACTTTCTGCTTGTGGAAAAGATACGAATGTTACACCAAGTACAACAGATAATTCGAGCAAACAAGAAGAAACAAAAATTAAAGTGGCATCTTTAATTCCACCTATGACGGATATGCTAGAAATTGTAAAACCATTACTAAAAGAAGAGGGCATTGACATGGAGATTGTTATTCTTTCGGATAACGTTCAACCAAATAGTGCATTAGCCGCTAAAGAAGTGGATGCTAACTTTTTTCAACACCCTTCGTACATGGAGCAATTTAACCAAGCGAATGGTTCAGATTTAGTTGCTGTCCAACCAGTGTACCATGCGATTTTGGGTGCATATTCTAAAAAATATAGTAGTGTTGAAGAATTACCGGAAGATGCACAAGTCGCTATTCCAAACGACTCTGCAAACATTGCTCGCTCATTGCATTTACTTGAAAAAGGCGGCCTTATTAAGTTAAAAAAAGGTGTCGGTCTTAAGGCAACACAAAAAGATATTATCGAAAATCCGAAGAACCTCAAAATTATAGAAGTTGATTTATTAATGCTAGCTCGCTCAATCGATGATGTTGATTTAGTGACGATGCTCCCAGCATATGCAAAACCACTTGGACTAACGCCAGTGAAGGATTCATTAATCGATGAGGGTGAATCGGACTTTCCTATCTCACTTGTTGCTCGTAAAGACAATGCAGATTCTGAAGCAATTCAAAAATTAGCGAAACATTTATCTGGACCAGAAGTTCGTTCGTTTTTAGAAGAGAACTTCGCTGATATAGCAATTCCAGCTTTTAAATAAATAGCTTAAATATCTATAATGACCGTCATCCTTTAAAAAGAGTGACGGTCATTACTTTTATTCATGTATGTTTCTCATTTAGTCAATCATTAGTTGCGAAGTATCTTTCAGTTATTCCTTTCAATTGCGGTTTGGAGTCATTTTCATTTACTTTCTATTTTTAAACCGCTACATTTTAATTATGCAATGGAGTTAGTTAATTAAGCCAAGGTTCAAAAAAATGGTAGCGGAACTATACATAAATGAGAAAGGATGTTACAAAAATGAGATTAAGTGTTCTAGATCAAGCGCCAATTACTGCAGGAAATACCGCGGCAGGTGCATTAAAAAATGCAGAGGAGCTCGCTATTTTAGCAGATGAATTAGGCTATCATCGTATGTGGATGGCAGAGCATCATGGAACTGGTGCTTTTGCTAGTTCTGCTCCAGAAGTAACTGCAGCGCATCTAGCGGCAAAAACGAACAAACTTCGCATTGGAACTGGTGGTGTTATGATGATGCATTATTCGCCACTGAAGCTAGCCGAAGTATTTAAGACACTTAGTGCCTTTTCTCCAGGAAGAATCGATTTTGGAGTTGGTCGTGCCCCTGGTGGGGATAATTATGCAATGTACGCGCTCTCAGAAGGTCGTCCTCCAATGGTCAATAATATGTATGAAAAATTAGCGATTGCTTTGAAGTTATTAGATGATGAAGTACCAGAAGAAAGTCTGTACAGTAAAACAGTCGCGACTCCAGCAAATATCGTATTACCAGAGGCATGGTTACTTGGTTCAACTGGAAATAGTGCAATTCAAGCAGGTAGATTAGGTCTAGGATATTCATTTGCTCAATTTTTCCAAGGTGGAATGACACCAGCGATTCTAGATACGTATCGTAGGAATTTCAAGCCTTCTGCGTTTATGGAGAAACCAGAAATTAACGTAACATATTTAGTGACAGCTGCTGGAACAAAAGAAGAGGCAGAGTTCGAAGCATTACCACAAGACATTGCACGTTTATCGCTAATGAAAGGTCAAATTCACAAAATATTAACGCCAGAAGAAGCACAAAATTATCCATTAACAGAAATGGATCGTATGATGATTCAAGAAAATCGTAAAATTCATTTAGTCGGTTCAGCAAAAGAAGTGGCTACGATTTTACAAGAAGAACAAGCACATTATGGATATGATGAAGTTATGATTTGTAGCATTCCGCATTCGCAGGAAAAAAGATTAAATGTGTACCGACTACTAGCGACGGAACTATTTTAATATGAAACGAGAAAGACATGCTTAGAATAGCGTGTATCAGACTGTAGAAAAAGTCTTAGTCGGACTTAAGTCTACAGTCTTGTTCAAGTGTCTTGACACTTGAACAAGACGTTTAGTGGAATGGTTTATTTAATTAATTAATATCAAATGATAACAGCGTTTATTTACTCAGCACTTAGAAGCTTTCAACTCTTTTTTTCACTAATAGCTAAATTTCTAAAATAACTATTTTAATATTGTTAAAAAAGAAACAAAAAATTAATATAATATTGTTAATACACGAGGGTGGGAGGACAGGCCATGAACAAAGAAGAACAGGTCATAATGGGTTTCAGGGACTTATATAACAAGATGGTTTGGCTTAATAAAGATAAGATGGAAGACAGTCTTAAGGGTTTTAAGTCTTCTGAAGTACATTGCATCGAATACATTGAAAGAAATGTAGATTCCAACGTGACAAAACTTGCGGAGTCCTTTTATATGACTCGCGGTGCCATAAGTAAAATGACTAAGAAGCTCATAAAAAAAGGTCTTATCGAAAGCTACCAGAAGTCGGATAATAAGAAAGAAGTCTATTTTAGGCTTACTGAGCAAGGGAAGGCAATTGATAAAATCCATGAGGACCTGCATAAAGAGTTTCAAGAGCGGGATAAAGCTATATTTGAGCAGGTAACCGAGGAACAATTTGACAGCGTGCTTAGCTTTGTGAAAAAGTATAGCAAGCATTTGGATGCAGAAATAAAGAAACAGGGTATAGATATTAAGTCGTGATAAATTTGAATAAAGAAACCACAGGCAGCCCAACTCTATTGAGAATAGGCTGCATTTTTTTTGTTGTAAATTTGTTGACTAGGAAACAAATAGGGGTTATTATTTTATTGACTAGGAAACAAAAAATCGAGGAGAGAATTTAAATGTCCATATTCAGATTACACAATGAACAAAACACAGAACAAACCATAGATAAACATGCTTTAATATTCGGTCTTATCTCTGTGTTTCTTTGCGGAATAAGCTTCAGTATCATATTACCTGTCGTCCCATTCTTAGTGCAGCCTTATACAAGTAATCCGGGAGAACAGGCTATAGTTGTTACGCTGTTGACCTCTATTTATGCAATTTGCGTGTTTTTTGCGGCCCCCGCTCTTGGAGCTTTGAGCGACAAATATGGTCGTCGTCCATTGCTCTTAGTCTGCCTTTTAGGTTCCGCAATCGGGTACTTAGTTTTTGGCATAGGAGGAGCTCTATGGGTATTATTTGCTGGGCGCATAATAGAAGGTATAGCAGGCGGGAGCATAGGAACTATCTTCGCATATTTTGCAGACATCATTCCTCCAGAACAGAGAACCAAATACTTTGGATGGGTGAGTGCGGTTATAGGTGTAGGCACTGTCATTGGCCCAACTCTAGGAGGATTACTTGCCAAGTTTGGTTATTCTGCACCCATGTATGTTGGAGCAATAATAACTCTATTGAATGTTGTTTATGGAATCGTATATATGCCTGAAAGCCTTGACAAGAATAATAGACTGAAAGAGATTACCTTTGCAAGGCTGAATGCATTTACACAGCTTTCAAACGTACTTTCCATGAAAAACTTAAAAAGACTACTTGTCTCAGCATTCTTGCTTTGGATACCCAACGGATCTTTACAGGCAGTTTTTTCACAATTTACAATGGATGCTTTCAGTTGGAAGCCTACACTAATCGGACTTATGTTTTCAATTATGGGCTTCCAAGACATCATTTCACAAGGTTTCATAATGCCAAAGCTTTTGAAAAAACTTAGTGAAAAACAAATAGCAATTCTTGGAATGATATCGGAGATTATAGGATACAGTCTTATTGCGCTATCTGCTTTGTTCTCATTCTATCCTCTTTTTATCGCAGGAATGTTTATATTTGGTTTTGGTGATTCGATCTTTGGGCCTTCATTCAATGGGATGCTCTCCAAGTCTGTTGACTCTAGTGAACAAGGAAGAGTTCAAGGAGCTAGCCAATCTATTCAGGCTTTAGCAAGAATAATTGGGCCAATCATTGGAGGGCAAATCTATGTATCATTTGGTCATGGTGCACCCGCTTTTATGGGTATGATCCTAATAGCAGCGGCAATACCAGTTTTATATAAGAGAACGCATGTAAAAGAATGGCAGACATGAAAGCCAATGATAAAACAAGAGACATAATTTTTCTCATATATGATAGCCTCCAGTAGTATTGTTTTTATTTCTCAAGTTAGATAAACAAACAACCTCCACAAGATTACCCAAAAAAATCGATCGTGAAGTAGCGCAGCCACTTCACGATCGATTACTTTAATGGTAATAGTGTAGCCAATGTTTCGTCCAAAGCACTTAGGAAATAGTAAAGATAGTATGCACTTAAAGGATGTTAGTATATTTTTCATTTTTCTGAATTAAATGACTGTGTATGTCACGACGTGATATAATAGAGTTGTGACATACCGAATTCATAGAAAGGAAGTGATCTGGTTGACAGTTGAAAAGACTATCGCATCCTATATTCCTATGACGGAAACTGCCTTTTATATATTATTATCTCTATCTGAACCAAGGCATGGTTATGGAATAATAAAACATGTGGGAGAAATTACACAAGGTAGGCTAGTTCTTGGATCTGGTACGATTTATGGTACTTTGAAAAAAATGCAACGGGATTACATTGTAAAAGTGTATGCAGATGAACGTCGAAAAATAATTTATGAGATTTCAGAAATAGGGAAGACATTAATACGCCATGAAATAAGCAGATTGAAGGAACTACATACAAATGCTTTAAAGTATGAGGAGGAATTCGAATGATCAAAAGGTGGAGGCCATTTTGGAGTTTTGATGTGGAGAAGACAGAATGTTGGTTATCCTCAAATGAATCAAATGGAAAAAGATTAGTTGATGTAAAGCTGTTTTCCAGAGTGTTTGTATTTGAAGAAACAGATACTAAGCAATTGGAGTATCAAATCATATTTGATAAATCTAAAAATAGCTTACCAAGTGGCTTAGTTGATTCTGGGTGGGAAGATTCTTTAGTAAAAGGAAATTGGAAATTTGTTCGAAATGGTAGAGAGACTATTCGAGCTTATCCTTCACGAGAAGGAATAATGAAGAGAAATAGAGTTCATTTACTTCTAATGACAGTGCTTTCATATCTATATGTAATTCAACTGTTTTCATTTATTATTGGTATGCTTACAGCTTTTTTTGCACCAGGCAAAGGAAATTTAGTAGCAAGTCCGTTGTGGTCTCTTACAATTCTATACTTTATACAAGTTATTGGAGTTATTATTTTCACCTTTTACATGACACGAAAATTGCGAGCATTCCAGCGTAAATTTTTTAGTAGTGTAGTTGTAAAGGGTGAATCTAATGAGGGAACGTTTTCAAAATGGCGATTTGGTTGGGTGTATGCACCAGATCTACTAGAAAACTGGTTAAGTAAGATGGCTGAAGAGGGGAATCATCTTGTTCGTGTAAATAAAAATTGGTCAGCATTCATTTTCGAAAAAGATACACCAAAACTTGTCTCCTATGTGCAAGACTTTCAATGGAAGAGGGACCCAGAGTATTTCGACTTCCATAAAAATGCAGGCTGGACGCTAAGATTCACATCGCCTTCTTGGTTAATCAATTACTCAATTTGGGAAAAAGAGTATACATCAAGGGAGATGAAACCACGTTTTACGTATAATTCGACAGAAATGAAGGCACAAGTGAGAAAAGTAATCATCGCGAGTTCAATATTGATTAGTTATTTACTTGCTATATGGCTTTTTGCCATATGGATTCAATTTTCGAACAATCAAGCATTTGACATAAACCTTATACCAATAATTATTAATGGACTATTAATTATTTCGTTGATTTCTCCAATCTTCATTTTGATTCGGACTTTTCTCTATGCTTTACGGATGCGAAAGAGTATATAACAGTTTACTAGGCTTTATTATTATGTATGAGTTTTCAACGATATTAAAAATAAAATCTAGATTCTAATACTAGAAAATATTTGCTAGTATAAAAAGTCTAGCCATCTTTACTATTGATTGGGGAGTCAAAGGATATGGATAAAAATGTAATGCATATATTAGAAAAGAAGCTTAAAAGTGTAAAAATTGAAGGTTTTATTATTAATCAAGGGGAAAAAAATGTTTTTGAATACCTAAAGAATAAGAAAGTGAAAGAAAAGCCGTCTAAAGTCTATTCTATTACGAAAAGTATTGTCTCTATTTTGATTGGTATAATGATTGACAAAGGCTTGATTCAAGATATCCATTCTCCTATTTATAACTATTTTCCGGAATTAATAAAATCCAGTGAAAAAAGGAAAAAAGAAATTACAATTTTTCATCTCCTAACAATGACCTCGGGGTTTCAGGTGAAAAAATTTCAAGGATCGAAAAACTGGGTGAATTTTATATTAGAACAGCCGATTATACATAATCCAGGAGAAATATTTCAGTACAATTCTGGGGACTCACATTTGCTAAGTGCTATTATTAATAAAAATTACGGGAATTCCTACAGCTGTCTTTGCTGAGGAAAATCTGTTCGCTCCATTGGGAATAAAAAAGTATACATGGGTTAAGGATCCACAAGGTATTAACGGTGGTGGTTTCAGCATTTCCATGAATATGGAGGACATGATGAAAATTGGATTGTTACTTTTAAAGTATGGAAGATATGCTTCTAAACAAGTAATTTCATCAAATTGGATTACAAAATCCCAGTCTCCGCAACAAGAAGTTGGTAATGGAGAATATGGTACATTCGGGTATGGCTATCAATTTTGGACATGTAATAGCAGTAATACTCAAAATCCGATTGATTATTTTTATGCTAATGGCATTTATGGTCAATATATTTTCGTTGTTCCCAAATTGAATATAGTGGCAGTTGCAAAAAGTCAATTGCAAAAAGATAATCAGTCACTACCAAGATTATATTTCGAAGAATTTCTTCGCAGTTTTGAAATACCAAGTAATCTGTGAATATTTAATTCTCATTAATGTCCAATCTACAATCATATTTATTTTTATCCTCTTTAGGTAGAGAAGTGTAAACAACCATGTTTTTATGGTGTGATCCACAACTACATGAAGAGGATATTTTTATGGGAATACTTTAAGAAAACTAATGCAAATAAAAAACCTTCTAATAGGGTACATCGTCTAATAAAAAGGGAGGAGGGATAATGTGGAAAAAATGTTAGAGGAAGCATTTGAAGTAGAAGATCAGGAAGCGCTAATGAATGAGATGATGAACAAATATGGTCAGGATATATTAAGGCTTGTCTATTCGTACGTAAATAACAAAGAAGTAGCGGAAGACTTGACGCAGGATATATTTGTGAAGTTTTATAAGTCACTTCATACATTCAAAGGGAAATCCAAGTTAAAAACATGGTTGTGGCGAATTGCTATAAATCATTCCAAGGATTTCCTGAAGAGCTGGTATAACAAGCATGTGATCATTGCCGAAGATAATACAGACATAAAAACAATGAAAGAAATGGTTGCAGATGTAATTATTCAAAAAGAAGCGGATGATCAATTAGTTTCTGCGTTAATGACATTACCTATTAAATACCGTGAAGTAATCTATCTCTTTTACTACGAGGAATTACTCATCAAAGAAATAGCAGTACTAACTGAAGTTAGTATGAACACAGTTAAAACGAGGCTCAGACGTGCCAAAGAAATTTTGGAAGAAAGATTGGAGGATCAGTAATGGATGAGCGTTTAAAATGTTTAAAAAAATCAATGGATAAAACATCATTTTCTAAGTTGAATTTTACGGAAAGACATCGCAAAGCAATTCAAGAAAGAATGTTTAATGCAGAAAATGAAGAGGCAATTTTTTTAGCAGCCTTGCAGCTTCTTGTTCAAGAGAAAACAGGTTACGAATTAGTAAAGCTTTTACGAGGAAGAGGAATGCGTAAATTTGAAGAAAATGAAGGGATTGTCTACACATTGTTGCATCAGTTAGAGCAAGATGGTTACTTACAATCTAGCTGGAACGACTCAAATGTGAAATATTATCGATTAAACAATAAAGGAACAAAACTATTAAGAAAATCTGAAAAACAATCTACAACTAAAACCTTTTCTTTCAAAAAATTAGTAGAGGAGTAAAATTTAAGTGAAAAATAGTAGTCAATCTTATTTAAGAGAAGTACAAAATCAAATCCTTTCAAAAGAAGCAAAGGAATTTGTTTTGGCTGAACTTAGTCATCATATAAAGGAAGTAAAAAATGAATGGATCAAAAAAGGATTAAAGGAAGCAGATGCAGAAGTAAAGTCAGTGGAGCAAATGGGAAGTCCAGTAACACTTGGTCAAAGACTTAACAAGCTTCATAGAACGAAAGTAGACTGGTTGATGGTTATTTTATTGGTAATCACTTTGGGCTTAAGTTTTTTACCGATACTATCCCTTGGAAATAATTTTAATAATGATTCGATGAATATGAGATATGATTCAACCCATAAAGCTATATTTGTTATTCTTGGTGTGATTGTAGCATTTGGAATGATGTTGATTGATTTTCGAAAGTTAGAAAAGCGCGGCTGGCTGTTTTACGTAATGGGAATGCTTATTCTCTTAGTATTAAGATTTTTTCCAACGCATTTTATAAATGGGCTTCCCCTTTTACAAATTGGGCCTTTAACAATTGACAGTTTGATGGCTATCCCATTCTTTTTTCTTGCTTGGGCATCTTTTTTCAACGATAAAAAGTTGAAGATGTGGCATTTGAGCATTTTGTTTTTTATCTCTAGTTATTTTATCTTTACTATACCTAGTGTTTCTACAGTTTACATATATGGTGTAATGGTAATTGTCATGTTTTGTTGGGGTCAATTTAGTTCAAAAACAATTTTATCGACATTAGGAGTAATCATTAGTTTGTTTTTAATTTTGAGTATCATGTTATGGCAAGTTTCTGCTCCTTACCAGAAATCCAGCTTGTTGGCATTTTTAAATCCTGAACGATATCCAGATAGTGAGGGCTATATGATATTGCTCCTAAAAGAGCTACTATCTAAAGCAGGCTGGTTTGGAAACTCTATGACAAATGACTTTATTCCGGCTGCTCATACTAACTTTGTTTTTGCAAATCTTACTTCCTATTTTGGTTGGCTGTTTGGGATTGCACTCGTAGTAATCCTTTCATTATTTATCGCAAGAATTGTTGTAATCACTCGTAAAATACATTATTCATACGGGAAGCTTCTTCTTATCGGCGCGGTTGCGCTTTATACTGTACAGCTATTTACTAATATCGCTATGACACTAGGGTTTTTCCCTTTAATTGCAATGTCTTTGCCATTTATGAGTTACGGATTAATGCCTACTTTGTTTAACGCATTCTTAATTGGTGTCGTGCTATGTGTGTATCGACGTAAAGATTTAGTATCGAGTGGTTTTATGACAAACGAAGTTCGTGTTAAATGATATACGATAAAAGCGACAAGAAAGAAGAATTGATAGGGGTGTCCTAGTGAAAAAGATTTTTTGGGGATTAGTTGTTAGCGTTGGTATACTATTTTCCTATTATTATCAAATGCCAATTATGACTGCCAATGAAGTGACAATAAAAGCAATTGAAATTCTACAAAAACCACCTGAAGAATGGAAATTTCCATATGTGGAGTTAAAGGACATCCCGCTAGAAAATATCCAAGTTCAGCTAACACCACAAGCAGGATTCTTGAACAAATTAGTAAATAAACAACAATGTGAATTAACGATAAAATATCAAGATTTAGAACCCACTCTTGCACTGGATGCATACACTGGAAAATTAATAGCTATATATGGTCCGGTGAGTTAAAAATTTCGAATTACTAGTGTTTCTACTATTGTTAAAGAACCAAGTGATAGATAAATTTCCAGGGGGAGATTGTTTTGAAGATACGAGAGGCAAAGTTGGACGATGCAGCTGGTATTGCAAAAGTTCATGTAGACTGTTGGAGAACTTCCTATCAAAATATTATGCCGAATGATTATTTAGAAATACTATCTTACGAGCAAAGAACGGAATTATGGATAAAGAATATTTCAAGAGAAGGAAATAATGTATTTGTTGCAGAAGACGATGAAGGACAAATTGTAGGATTTACGGATGGTGGAATAAGAGAAAATAATAACGTTGAAAACTCAGGGAATTTGACTACTATTTATATTCTTGAAACATATCAAGGAATAGGTATTGGAAAGAAACTGCTTCAAAAATTGTTTGCAGCTTGTGAAAAACTGCAATTTAGTACAATTTTTGTTGAGGTTTTAGAGAACAATAAGTCTAAAAATTTTTACGAAGCTGTTGGAGCTGAATTGCTTCAATCTGACAAGGTTAGAATCGCAGGAACTGACATTAATCTTTTAGTCTATCAATGGAGGGATTTTAGTCGTATATTGTCATCAAATTAAACCCCACCTTTCAAGGAAGGCAATGGACTGAAGAAAAATAATATCAAAGGATATAAAATGGATTTAAAAATAGGACTTAAAGAGATAAGTGAACTCAATTTAAATGAAACCTTTCATTTGGATTTTAACGAAATATTAGAAAAAATATTAAACAATATAGGATCAATTGATTCGGAGTTAAGAGATAAATTGATTTATTCTCTGTTCTACATTCGCTAAACTTATACTTGGAGATTACCATCAAGTTCAACAACTCCAACATATTCCTGAAGTATCCCTTCCTCATCCAGATGGACCGAGATTTATACAAATGGATTTTCGTTCAGCAAATATAATTTTCCAAAATAATCAAGTGTCAGGTATCGTTGATTTTGAAAGTGCCCGCGTTGGTTCGACGGAAATGGATTTTACAAAAATTAATCGTGATATTTTTATGAAAAATTCAAGGACACTAGAAACATATCAAATGGGTTACAAAAAAAATCGTCCACTAATAGATTTAGAAGTGGTATTACCATTTTATCGTTTTACCGATGCATTTAATTCATTTGGTTGGTGTAAAAAACGTGAAAAAAAAAAGTACCAGCAATTTTTTAATGAAAACTATGTTATTTTAAAATCTATTCTCATGAACGAAGGGTAGTTAAAATTAGAAAGGAGTTGCTCTCGTTGTATATACTATTTATAGGACCCATCCTTGCAGTTTTATGGTTTCTGAATTTTGTTAGGTTATTAGAAAAAATGAAGGAAAATAAAAATTATCACAATCAAAAATTGCTTGGTGCCGTTCTTACATTCTTTTTGGTGTTATCGATTATGTTATCTGTCAGTGTCATGTTTTGATAGTGTAGATCTTGAAACAAAGTTTCTATCATTTGTCTAAACACCATTTAATTAGCGATTCTTATGCGTCTCCTTTAATATTTGGAAAGCAGGTATTTTGAAGAGGAAGTCGAAGTTGTTAATTATAGTATTGTTCTTCACACATTCTCAAGATACCGACTTTGAAATAGCCCATTCTTTATTCTTCAGAAGAAATAACAGAAAACAGAAATTAAGACGACTTCAAGACAAAGATCAAGCAGAATCGATATTAAGATTTTGTAGGGGACAAAGCGATTAAGGGTTCAATTGAAAATCTTGAGCTGTTAAGTCGGCTCTTTTTTTATTGTATGAAAGGAGGATTAGCATAAAGGAAAAGAGTAGATGTTGGATATGTTCTTCTGATTGATGAACTTGAACAGAATGTATTAATGGTAAAAAACAAATGTACAGGGTCCTCTTACTATACGCCTCCAGGTCGGGCTGTGGAAAAGGGAGAAACGCTTATAGAAGGTGCCATGTGTGAAGTGAAAGAGGAAACGGGACATCCCGCTATCTTCTTTACTTTTGTCGGAAAGATAATCGGTGGAAAAATAGAAATATCTTTGCCAGAAGTAATTGAGGAAGTAACTTGGATAGATCTAAAACAATCAGAAAAAAATATACATATCTCAAGTGGATTTGAAGGATTACTAATGGACAGAAATTCTGTTCCATATATTTTAAGAGAAGTTGAAAAAAAGGGGTGATTACTTGAAATTTATTTTAAATTTAACTACTGCAATTGCATTCGGCTTTATTGGATTTTTAGTTTTTGGAGGAATAATTGCGTTTGTTGGCTATGAAGGAGCAGGTATTTTAATTGCAATTATTTTCATTATTTTATTGACGATCGTCATTAACCTGCTTATGAAAATAAACAACAACATAGAAAAATTAAATCAGAAATAATTCAGTATTGTTCTGGAGCTTTATGCTATATAGAAAACCAAGAGAAAAAGTGAGGTACTTTTGTTATCTGATATTCTATTGATCGATTTAAACACTAATCTATTAGAAGGTATTGGCAGTTATTGCCTTAGAAGTAAAAAGAAATCGGATGGATATATGAATAAAAGCAAATGGCTGAATGATAGACTTGAAGTAGGCTTTAGATATGTACAATTAGTTGGAAATAAAAAACAAGTGGGATTTATTGAGTATGCGGAAAGTGAGTATTCATCTATAGTAGTGCACGCCACGGATTACTTGGTAATACTTAGATTTACAGTTGGGAAATAGCGGATAAAAAAAGGATGTATATTGGTATCAAAGGGTATAATAAATTTGTAGAAACTTTGTTTTAATATAATAGAGAAAATATAGGCAATAGGAAAAGGTGATCCAATGACAAAAAGAAATGAAAAAGAAACAGAAACAGGATGGAATTTCGATAACAGTTATGCCCGTCTACCAGATCCATTCTTTACAAGCCTTAACCTTAACCCTGTGCATGCATCAAAGTTGGTTATATTGAATGATAAACTGGCAAGTTCTATAGGGTTGAACAACGAGGCACTTCAAAGTGACGATGGTGTAGCAGTTCTTGCAGGAAACCGGATTCCTGAGGGTGCCTCGCCGCTTGCTCAAGCTTATGCAGGACATCAATTCGGTCATTTCAATATGTTAGGAGACGGTCGGGCCATTTTACTTGGCGAGCAGATCACGCCTACTAATGCGCGTGTAGATATTCAGCTTAAGGGAGCAGGAAGAACCCCATATTCACGAGGAGGAGATGGCAGAGCTGCACTAGGACCGATGCTACGAGAGTACATCATTAGTGAAGCAATGCATGGATTTGGAATACCTACTACCCGAAGCCTAGCAGTAGTTACGACGGGTGAACCTGTCATCCGCGAAACTGACCTTCCAGGAGCAATTCTGACTCGTGTAGCTGCTAGTCATTTGCGCGTCGGCACCTTTCAATATGCTGCACAATGGGGCACGATAGAAGATCTTCGGGTGTTAGCTAATTATACATTACAACGACATTTTTCGGAGTTTTCCTCTGCTGCGGATCACTATCTATCTATGCTTAAGGAAGTGATCAAGCGTCAAGCGATGTTAATTGCCAAATGGCAGTTAGTTGGCTTTATTCACGGGGTGATGAACACCGACAACATGAGCATTAGCGGAGAAACTATTGACTATGGACCATGCGCCTTCATGGATGCCTATGACCCGGCAAGCGTATTCAGTTCCATTGATGTTCAAGGGCGTTATGCATATGGCAATCAGCCGCAAATAGGTGGATGGAATTTGGCGCGTTTTGCTGAAAGCCTATTGCCCCTGTTACATGATAACGAGGAAGAAGCTTTAAAACTTGCTCAAGATGCAATTCAAGAATATCCGAAGTTATTTCATTCCAATTGGCTAGCAGGAATGAAATCAAAACTAGGTTTATTTACTGAAGAGATGCAGGATGAATCACTTATTGAAGAACTTCTTAGTTTGATGCAAAAATATCGTGCGGATTACACAAATACATTCCGCTCATTAACTTTTAATAAACTAGAGGATACAGTTTTGTCCGGCAAGAAAGAATTTTCTAATTGGCATGAACAATGGCAAACGAGATTAAGTAGACAACAGGAATCGAAAGACTATGCATATCAGTTAATGCAGGACAGTAATCCAGCGATAATACCTCGTAACCATCGAGTGGAAGAAGCGCTAGCTGCTGCGGAGCAAGGAGACTTTAGTGTGATGGAGCGGCTACTCGAGGTTCTTTCAAATCCCTTCGCACATTCTCCAGAACAGGCTGCTTACTCCACACTGCCTGAGCAGTCAAACGATACTTACCAAACTTTCTGTGGGACATAATTTAAACAATGTTGCACATATGCTTGATAATATTGTGCGTGGCATCGGAACTTGCGATTTGCGACCTTGATCTTATGATTCTCCAAAAATTGCGCAATTAATTGGTGTCATCTCATGCCAAGTAAATCTTTATATAGAAAAAATGGTCACACATTACATGATGCGCACCACAACCTATAAAGGTAGCTGTTATCTAACCAAATAAGAAGGTATCTTACTAAAGCGTTTCCTAAACTAAAAATAAAAAAAGACTGATTGATTAAAATATCAGTCTTTTTTTATTTTGGCTATGTTAAAGGAAAAGGTTGATTTGTAGTAAAATAATATGGTAACACCTACCTATTTCTGATTAAATTTCCTTCATCTTAATTGGATATTTATGTCAAAATTTTTATGAGTTTGTGAAGATTTACACTTAAACTAACGCAGTAGCGCGACAAATTTTGTTATATGCACTAATGTGTGAAAAAACAAGGGATTTCTTCGGAAATCCTAACTTTATAACCGAGGATAGGAATGATAAAACCACGTATTTTGAAACTATCCCATTGATACTCTTGCATGTGTCATAATAGACAGATTATGGGGTCTGAAGCTCAGGTAAAGTCGGCAGAACAAAGGCTGAAGCCACTCCTCACGGAAAAGGTATGCCAATGGATATGTCGGATGGCTGAAAAACTAAATATGGTGAGAATTTTCTTACGGAAAAGAACAGACGAACTTCCGAATGTACGGGTCTAAAGTTAGAACATAAGGAAACTTGTGTACCATCCAACGATGGGGTGTGTGACGTGGAGTAAAAATTGCTGCTCTGAAACACGTTATACCGAACAATGGCGGTATCCAGCTCATAGGCTTACAGGAAGCACCTAAGTTTAGAAAAAGATAGCTAGGTTATAAGGTACTTGGAAAATAAGGAACGTTGGATCAAGGGCTGTCACCCGAAACGGTTGCTATAAGCTATATGGCGAAATGCATTTGTCCTTATGAGGGTAGGGGTACGACCAGTGAAACCTCTGTAATGGAGGTGGAGGAACAGCCCCAAGTCTAGCGATAGGTAATAATTATTTTTCAACTGTGCATTGCACCGGTCTGGTAAGAACGTGGGAAAATGATTTCATATAAGAATGATGCCACAGTGCAAGCTCTTCGATTAAGAGTAACTTGAAACTTATAATTAATAATACCATCGTTAGATGGAACGCGGAATGCTTGGAAACTGGCACGTTCCGTGTGGAATAGGGGAAAAGTCGGAGATAACTTCAAACGTTTACCTATTACTAACGTTTAGTTGAAGAAGTAATTTTGAAATATGTATAGAATTTAAATTAAATAAAGGAATATACTTTTTGGCGTTTTATTATACTTATGGAAGTTATTTAAAGTGTAACTAACCCGATGTATCATACAGAAATTGTTGAAATCGGTGAAGAATGAGGGTTTGCTGCTTGAATCTGAAAACCCATTGAGTAATTTTACTCAATGGGTTTTTTATTTAATATAGGCTTGAAGAATAAAAGTGGTGTGGATTTGCACTACCAGGGGCGTTTATTCATTAAAGGATTTACGTCGTTTTTTTGAATACTTTAACTAATAGCCCTACTTTATACTAACTTCCATATCTTCCAATAGCTGAATAGAGTGAATTTACAAAATAATGGATTCAAATAAGGATAATTTATGGTACAATTTCCCTTAGTGGATTTTGTTCCTGACACGAAGGGAGATGTGTTTTAATGGCAAATTCTACTTATATGGTGATTTGGTCTTAAAACTGAATAGTAGGCATACGCAAAAAAGCGGGAAAAAGCCCGTATTATTTGGTATGCCATTCAAATTAACCTTTCGACAATATTGCTGTTTGCAAGATACGATGAAGGTCGTATCTTTTTTGCGTCCTGATGCCGCGCGACAGCAACTTCTTTAGAGGCTGCTTGTCCGTGGCATTTTTGCGTCCAAAAAACAACATTAAAGGAGCTAACAAAAAAACATGATGGATTTGAAAACCTATGGCTACACAGAAGTAGAAGAAATTCCCGAAGGATTATTGCCCGGTAGGGTGACTGAGCTTCGGCGCGAGCGCTTCACGGTCGTTACCGAGCGCGGCGAAGTAACGGCTGTACTCAAAGGAGCGTTCTACTATAGCATGGAAACGCATGTAGATATTCCGTGTGTCGGTGACTTTGTTTTGCTGCACTACAACGAGAGCGGAGATTCTCTCATCGTTAAGGTACTGCCCCGCCGCTCTAAATTCTCACGCGCAGATTACTCAGGGCATGCCGCAGGCTATGCCAAAACCGTACGGGAACAGGTCGTTGCAACCAACTTTGACTATGTATTTATCCTTTCTTCTCTGAATTGGGATTTCAACGTTACCCGCATCATGCGGTACCTGACACAAGCCAGGCAGAGCAGTGCCCAGCCGGTCGTCATTCTGACCAAGGCTGATCTCGTTGAAGATTATAGCCTCCCACTCGCAGAAGTTACACAGAGCATCCCTAATGTAGCGGTTCACGCGATCTGCAGTCAAACAGGCCTGGGGTTGAACGAACTCGCCCACTACTTGATGCCTGGTAAAACAGTTGTCTTTCTCGGCATGTCTGGCGTCGGTAAATCATCTCTGCTCAATGCGTTGATGGAACAGGACGTAATGAAGGTTCAGGCGATCCGGGAAGTCGACAGCCGGGGGCGGCATACGACAACGCACCGTCAGCTGTTCATGCTCCCCTCCGGTACGATGGTCATCGATACGCCGGGTATGCGTGAGCTTGGGCTATTTGATGCCGACGAAGGCATACGCGCAAGCTTTACCGATGTGGAGGAATGGTTCCAGAAATGCCGATTTAGGGATTGCCGCCATCAAGCCGAGCCGGGCTGTGCAGTTCTCGTCGCGCTTGCCGATGGTTCGTTGCCGCTTGAACGGTGGGATCAATATGCTGCTCAGCAGCATGAGAACAAGTATGTACAGGACAAAACCAGCTACCTCATCGACAAGAGGGCTCGAAACAAAATGAACACCATGTGGAGCAAGCAAACGAAGAAAAATGGAGGATGGAAGAAATGATTATTAAATTGGAAACACTAATCTATGCCTTAAGCCGACGGTTCAAGAAGGATATCATCTCTGCCGACTGTCAAACCATGCCGTTACAGGGCGGAACTGTGGGAAGTGTGTACCAAGTAACGGGGATCGCGGAAACCGCAGATGGTGAAAAATTGCCGTACCGTATCGTGCTGAAAATCCAGAAGAAATGGGAGCGTTACGGCGATCCAGGATCATGGCGCCGGGAATATGATCTCTATGAGTCCGACTTAGGAGCAACGTTCTCAGATGCTCTCCGCTGGCCGACATGTTATCACGCCGAGATCAATACCGAAGAAAATGAATTCCAGCTGTGGCTGGAATATATCGATGGCGTAACCGGTTTAGACCTGACCGGTGACATGTATGAAGAGGCCGCGCTAGAGTTAGGGCGCTTTCAAGGAAAGCTGTATGCGGAGCAACCCGCCGTGCTGCAGAGCCTGACCAACCTGAGCCATCCGGATCTCATGAAGAATACGTACTTGCATTACAAGTCATGGCCGGTCGTCTACGATTATATACGATCGGAAGACTGCGAATTGCCCCTGCACGTACGGCAAATGCTCATCGACATCGATGAGCAAGCAGACGAGATATTCGCCCGTATTGAAAAAATGCCCCTCGTGCTATGTCACCGGGACTTCTGGGTAACCAATCTTATCTATGCTGACGGGAATTTTGCGCTTATCGATTGGGATACCAGCGGATGGGGCTACCTGGGCGAGGATCTCGCTAGCTTGATCGCGGATGAACCGGATATCGATAACATGGTCAAACACTACCAGCAATGCATCCCTGCGTATTACAAAGGCTTTTCGGAGTATGCGGATGTATCCCGAATCGCCGATCATTGTGTCTACGAGATAATCCTTCTCGTATTCGGGTACAGGCTTGTCGAGGGGTATCTCCACACAGAGGCTGAGGACGAGAAGACAAAGCATGTCCATACTCTCCAAAGAATCTATGAAATGAAAACCATACCCTTGATGGTTTAATAAAATTAACAGGCTATCACTTCAGCCTGTTTTGTGTTATCCCTAAGGGTCAATTTGGGTATTTTTGTATATCCACCGAAAAAGGGTATGCATATTCAAGATAAGGGCGCGATTGTTGAATAAGCGACACTTTTCTTCTTCAACTACCATGAAAATTAATTTCTTCAAGAAAAGAAAAATGACAATACTTAAGAAGACCCTGCTTAATCGTAAAAAAAAGAGGAGAGCGGATATTAATAAGTCTATTGATTTCGGTGGACTACTAGCATTGACTCCTCTAACGATTTTCATTCACTGTGGTGAAGCGCTGGTTTTTGCGCTTCATGGATGGCTAACGGGTGCTTTAGTTAAACAAGACCATCTTTTTCGATGGTCTATTTTTACGTCCAAAACATCAAGTAGATTTCGGCGTTCCATTGTGAAATGTTACACTTAAACTAACGGGCAGGTGTGCGGCCGAGCATAGGTCGTATCATATAGCGGGTGGGATTCCCGTCGAGAAAGAACTAGCCATTCACTCGTAGCGAGTCTTGGAGGGCTAATGGTAACAGTAGCCTTTAAGCGTAGACAGTTAGGTGGCGGGCCGAAAGCCAAATGGTTGAAGGGATTGAGCTCCATAATGTTAGTAAATCGAGAGGGCTGATGCCTTAAGCACAGCAGAAAGCTACATTTTATCCATCGTTAAAGGCAAGAAGGATAAAACCTCTCTGGAGTCAGAGACCATGGCACGTCACACATTGATATGATACGGCAACTCGGGAGACCCTACTGGTCTCTCCTTATAGAAGAGTATGGTGTACAAGCGATAATAAGCAAGGAAACCAAATGCCGTTGTAGGGAGTCGGACAGCAGCGTAGTACCTATGAAGTTGGGTAATGCCGATGGAGGAAAGGCTGCTACCAGGTTATCACCCTTACTAGTGACACATTTACTACACACAGAGGTAGAGATAATAAATGGAAACTAAACTATTAAGGATAGCAGAATAAGCAAATCTGATCGAAAGAGATTAGGTACATCTTGTGAATGGTGACTTGGAGGAGCCGTGTGCGTAAATAGCGCAAGCACGGTTCTGTGAGGGGGGAGGAAAACAATCTACCGCAAGGTAGAAAGGTTCCCTTCTACTCGACTAGTTCAATAAGGTGAGTTTTATTTAGGGAAAAATTGGAACTTCTATTCCTTTTAAACGTAATAAAGTAAAGGAATAGATTAGTTCAATTGAAATAAAGGAGGGGAAGAAAATGAGTATCTTTAAAAAAGAGAATTTAAAAGGCATTTTATGGCTTTTCATTATCGCTTTTTTTGGAGTGTCTTTTTTAACACATACCGATAGTTATTTCAATACTAAAGCAATAAATTTACTCATCACTGGCTGCTATGTAAATGGTGGAGAAGCCATATTAGAAATCCATAACAATCTTACAAGTAATTATTCTTTTGAGTGTAAGCCGAAATAGATTTAATTGTAAATATTCATTGTATCGGGGAACTTAATTTAATTGAGTTACTCCATTTCTTATTCAACTACCATGAAAATTAGTTTCTTCAAGAAAAGAAAAATGACAATACTTAAGAAAACCCCTGCTTAATCGTAAAAAAAGAGGAGAGCGGATATTAATAAGTCTATTGATTTCGGTGGACTACTAGTATTGACTCCTCTAACCATTTTCTTTCTCTGTGGTGAAGCGCTGATTTTGGCTTCATGGATGGCTAACGGGTGCTTTAATAAAAGTTCGTTGAGCTGCTTTGGAGGCTCTTTTCTCTTATTGTGCTAACGGGGCAGCATTCCTGTTTGAAAGATGTTCGGGGTCTTGCAGAAAAAAGAGCCCTCTAGTATGATGCTGAGTGTCAACGACCATTGACCCATCATCTACAAGGAGGACTCCTAAATGCATTCTAAAATGAATAACAAAATTAATCAAGTAACTGAAAATACACTCGTCGTTGGTATAGACATAGCGAAGCACGTGCATTACGCCTGCTTTGTCGATGAACGAGGACGTGTGATAGAAAAAGCATTTTCTGTATATCAATCAAAAGAAGGATTCGAAAGCTTGTATGAAAAAATTAGACAAACGCTGCTGGAAACACAGAAAACGGAAGTCATCGTCGGCATTGAACCAACAGGTCACTACTGGATGAACTTAGCCTATTTTTTAGATCAATACGACATTCCACTTGTCATGGTAAATCCAATGCACGTCAAACGTTCGAAAGAACTTGATGATAATTTGCCGACTAAAAATGATAAAAAAGATGCATTAGTCATCGCGCGATTATTGAAAGATGGACGCTTTAGCTATCCGCGAATATTAAAAGAAGTAGAAGCTGAACTACGGATTGGTTCTACTCTTAGATCAAAGTTAACGGAGGATCTAGCAAGTATTAAAAATCGAATCATTCGTTGGCTCGATCGATATTTTCCTGAATTCACTCAAGTCTTTCCTTCTTTCGGAAAAATGGCACTTACTGCATTAGAAAGAACACCAATGCCACAGGACATTCAAGGGAAAACCGCGGAAGAACTTGTATTTCTCTACCGTCAGGTAGGGGGTATGAGAGCTCCACAACTACCAAAAGCTAAGCTACTCATTGAAAAGGCTTCAAACTCTATTGGACTGACAGAAGGACAAAAGATGGCCAAACATGAAATCGCCACACTCCTACGTCAGTTTCGCTTATTAGAAGCTGAAATCGAAGCAGTGAATGACCAATTAACTGAAATGGCAAAGACAACGATGGAATATGACCTACTCGCGTCAGTACCAGGTTTAGGTGATGCGACGATTGTTGATCTACTTTCCGAAGTAGGGAGCTTTTCACTTTACGAAAATCCACGCCAACTCATTAAACTAGCGGGACTAACATTACGTGAAAACTCTTCTGGTCAACATAAGGGTCAAAAACATATATCAAAACGTGGACGTAAGAGACTTAGACATATCCTTTTCAAAGTGATTGTTCCTTTGATTCGGCATAACCTAGCATTCAAACAACTTCATGAATACTACACCACAAGGAATCAGAATCCCTTACGGGGCAAGCAATCGATGGTAGTACTCTGTGGTAAATTACTAAAAATATTACATGGGATTTGTAAAAAGAAAGTGTATTTTAACGAGCAACTTATGATGAAAGATCTCTACTGTCTCGGAGAGGCAGCGTAAGCATTTCAATCAAAGAGCTATAACAAAAAGGATGATACGGAGAAGCCGGCAATATTACTAAACTTAGACTATGAGTCCCCGGGGCAGCTTAGCAGGCCTCTGCCTTATGAATAGACCGAACGAAGGAATGTAAGCGCGTTGACGCTAAGAGACATGGGAGGGTACGTCGTCATAAGCATCGCAGAGATCCATTGTGCATCGAAATAATGGAGAAAAAAGCTAATGATTTCCATTAGTTTTAGCGAAGCGTACGCTCAACTTGGTAATAAAATCTATAAATTCAAGACTCTGTTTATCAGAGAAGAGAAAAATATTTTTCTTTAATCACGAAGTGATGAAAACCGTTGATATCTCAATGTTTATAGAGGGAGGTTAGTTCAATAAGAAGTAATATAGTCTTAATTATATTTTATACAATAGGAGGGTAAAAATGAGGTTTGCTGGATACCAAAGTCTAATGAATGATACAAAATGGGAAGAAATTTGGTTAGCAATGATTGATATACCAGAACTCATCTATTGGCGAACAAAGGATATGGAGACTAATTATATTAGTGATTGGGATGTAGAATGGTTTTATCATTTCAAACTAGACGGAAATAGGGATAGCTATAAAACAATTGAATGGTTGGAAATTAAATTTGACAGTGAAGAAATAAAAAACAAATTAGTAAAAATCCTAAAAGAGATGCACACTCCAGGTGAGGTTTTAAGTAATACTATCAAGGCTTATGGCTATATAAAGGAAGGTACTTTTATGGATTATATTTAAAGCAACTTACTCAATTAACGGAGTGCTTTACTTCAAGAAGGAGTAGAGCCTTTTTCTTATTCAACTAAAGTGGCAGTTTGCATTGATAAGAATAGCTTTATTTATAAAAGGTTCTGGTTTGATTAAACTAACGTAAAATTTTGGGGAGTGTTTAAAAATGGGTGCCTGGGGAACAGGAATTTTTGATAACGATACATCTTGTGATGTCAGAGATAACTTTATCAATTTACTAGAAGAAGATAAAACTGCTGAAGAAGCAACAAAAATGATATTAGATGAATATTTGAAAGAAGAAGACTTGCAAGAGATATCTTTAGTTTATATCGGTCTTTCATCAATACAATTGGAGAAAAATTGTCTCCAAGAAGAAGTACGAAAAATGGCTGTCGAAATGATAGAATGTGGTGCAGAACTTGAACTTTGGGGTGGAATTAACGAAAAGGATTATGAAGAACGTAAACAAGTTCTAATTGATTTAAAAAAGGAACTATTAATTCCAAAATTAAAGGCAACTAAGTATACAAAAAAACGCCGTAGAATAAAATTTGGTGATGTTTACGCAATACCTTTACCTAATGGAAAATATGCTTATGGAAGAGTTTTTGCTGATGCAGGTTTTGGAGTGTATGAGCATATAGGAGAAAGTATGGCAGACACTCCAATAAGTGAGGATTACCAGTTTAATGTAGGAGTGTACCAACATGCTTTATCTTCAGGTAAGTGGACTTTTATAGAAAATCGTCCTTTTAAAAAAGAGGAAGAGGCTTTTCCTCCTCCTACTTGTATCATTGATAGTATTTCAGGAGAATATTCCATTTACCATAAAGGAGAAATCCGAAGTGCAACTAAATCGGAATGTGAAGGATTAGAAATAACAGCTGTTTGGGACGCAAATCATATTACTGATAGAATTATGGATGATGACAAGTGGCATAGATAGATGATCTTAAACTAACGCGGCAGTTTAGTTGAAGAAGGATATATAAAAACACTTTGGAAACAATTTCTAATTCTATTCGTTTATATATGGTAACTGTGAGATATAGACCAGATATCGAAAACTATTTCAAACAAATAAAAGTGGAGTAGGTAATGTCTTTGGAATTTTTCACAACGCAATTAGTAATGATTGCATTATTTATCTTAATAATTCATTCAATCGAAACCTTAGCTTATTCAGTACGTTTATCAGGGGCAAGAGTGAAACTATTAGCATCGGCACTTTCCCTATTTAATGTGATGGTAATGGTTTCAAGGCTAGCGAATATGATGCAACAACCTTTTACGGGAAGTTTGATTGATAATGCACCAAAGGAAAATACTTTAGAATTTGTCGAGAGCCAGTATCGAATTCTAATTGGTTCTGCAGCATTAGGCACAATAATAGGTTTACTTTTGTTACCGACATTTATTGCTGTTTTTTCGAGGGCAATCATTCATTTAGCAGGAGAGCGAGGTTCGATTCCAGCGTTATTAAAAAAAGGATTTACATTTTCATATTTAAGACGTGCAAAAAAGCATATTCATCTACCTAGATATACTTATTTGAAAGATATGAGTTGGCGAGATATACCTATTAAATTATTTTGCATTAATATATTGATTACAGCAATTTATACAATTGGAGTTTTATCTGCACTATATGCAGCTTTGTTTGCACCTGAACGAGCAACAACTGCTGTTATGGCATCGGGTTTAATAAATGGTATAGCTACAATATTACTAATTGTATTTATTGACCCCAAAATTTCAATCCTAGCGGATGATGTAATCAACAAAAAAGGGAATTATGTCACATTAAAAAGTGCCTCTATTATGATGGTTACATCAAGATTGTTAGGAACACTTTTAGCACAGGTCTTATTCATTCCAGGTGCAAAGTATATTGCTTGGTTTACACAGTTCCTAATGTAGTTCTATATCTTCTGAAATCATAAAAATAAGATTGTGAAATATTGTACTTAAACTAACGGTGCAGCGCGACAAGTTTTGTTATAAACACTAATGTGTGAAAAAACAAGGGATTTCTTCGGAAATCCTAACTTTATAACCGAGGATAGGAATGACAAAACCATGTATTTTGAAACTATCCCATTAAGTTTCCTGCATGCGTCATAATGGACAGATTATGGGGTCTGAAGCTCAGGTAAAGTCGGCAGAATAAAGGCTGAAGCCATTCCTCACGGAGAAGGTATGCCAATGGATATGCCGGATGGCTGAAAAACTAAATATGGTGAGAATTTTCTAGTGGAATAGAACAGACGAACCTCCGGATGTACGGGTCTAAAGTTAGAGCATAAGGAAACTTGTGTACCATTCAACGATGGAGTGAGTGACGTAGAGTAAAAATTGCTTCTATGAAACACGTTATACCGAACAATGGCGGTATCCAGCTCACAGGCTTACAGGAAGCACCTAAGTTTAGAAAAAATATAGCTAGGTTGTAAGGGACTTGGAAAGTAAGGAACGTTGACTCAAGGGCTGTCGCCCGAAACGGTTGCTATAAGCGGTATGGCGAAATGCATTTGTCCTTATGAGGGTAGGGGTACGACCAGTGAAAGCTCTGTAATGGAGGTGGAGGAACAGCCCCAAGTCTAGCGATAAGTAATAATTATTATTCAACTGTGCATTGCACCGGTCGGGTAAGAACGTGGGAACATCACTTCAAAAGGAATGATGCCACAGTGCAAGCTCTTCGATATTGGGATTATTACGGGATGACAGACACCTTTACAGACTTATATCAACGAGCCAAAAATAAAGAATCATTCCATCTGCTATACGACATCATCACGTCGAGGAACAATATTTTATTAGCGTATCGAATAATTAAGTCAAATAAAGAGTCGAAGACCCCTGGAACAGATGGTAAAACTATTGTAGACATGGAAAAACGTTCGGAGAACGAATTAGTAGAAGAAATACAAAGTAAGCTTAAAAATTATCGCCCAATGAAAGTTAGACGCAAACTAATAGAAAAAGATAACGGTAAGATACGACCATTGGGTATTCCATGCATTCTTGATAGAATCATACAACAATGCTTTAAACAAGTGTTAGAGCCAATGGCAGAGGCTCATTTTTATAATCATAGCTATGGATTTAGACCTTTACGGTCTACTCATCATGCGATGGCCAGAATTCAATTTCTAGTTAATCAGTCGAAACTCCATTACGTTGTAGATGTTGATATAAAAGGGTTCTTTGATAATATCAATCATACCTTGCTTATTAAACAGTTATGGAATTTAGGTATTCGGGATAGACAGGTTCTAGCCTGTATATCTAAAATGCTAAAAGCAGAAGTGGATGGAGAAGGTATTCCAACAAAAGGTTCTCCGCAAGGTGGCCTACTTTCACCGTTATTGTCTAACATTGTACTAAATGAATTGGACCAATGGATTGCGAATCAATGGGAACTATTCCCCCTCCATAAAAACTTAAAAACTAGAGAAGGTCAACTTCTTGCCAAAAAGCGAACTCACTTAAAAGAAGGCTACATAGTTAGATACGCTGATGACCTCAAAATCATCTGTCGAGATTGGAAAACTGCTGAAAAGTGGTATCATGCTGTAAAGCGTTATCTAAAAGACCGTTTAAAACTTGATATTTCACCAGAAAAATCGAAGATTATTAATCTACGCAAGAATGAGTCTGCTTTCCTTGGCTTCACAATACGTGCGAATCGTAAAGGAAAAAAGCGAGTCGCCCATACGTTTGTCAAAGCCGAAAAGATGCAGAAAATTAAGGCGGATGCAAAGAAACGACTAGAAATACTCCGAACATCGCCAACTACTCAAAATGCTATGCGCTTTAATAGTTTCGTCTTAGGGTTACACAATTATTTTAACAGAGCTACTCACGTCAACTTAGCGTTCTCACGCCTTGCCTACGAAATAGGTGCATCTATGTACAATCGTCTTAAACCTGTCGGTAAATATAAACATCCCAACAATCCGCCACCTGTCTATAAAAAGTTTTATGGCTCAGGCTCTAAAACGTATAAAATCGCCGGGGTATACCTCCTTCCTCTCGGGATCATTAAAACTAAAAATGTGATTGGTTTTCTCAAAGTATAACCCCGTTTACCCAAGAAGGTCGAGTACAAATAATCAAACAGTTGAGTAAAGACATAAGACATGAAATAGTATTGTTAATGGAATCAAAAATACCGACACGAAGTGTCGAATATATGGATAATCGGATTAGCAGATACAGTATGAAGAAAGGGAACTGTGAAATAACAGGCATGTTCTTAACAGCACAAAACGTATACTGTCACCATTATATACCTAAGCATCTTGGTGGAAGTGATAAATTCAATAATTTACGTATCCACCAAAAAGAGGTACATGAATTAATCCATATAACCGACAAAATTAAGGCGAATACTCTCATAAGAATTTTGGGTATCACTGAATCGATGTTAGAAAAAATCAATAAATATCGAGAAAAATGTGAGCTAGAAATAATCAAATAACCCAAATCAACATGAGTAACTTGAAACTTATAATTAATAATACCATCGCTAGATGGAACGCGGAATGCTTGGAAACTGGCACGTTCCGTGCGGAGTAGGGGAAAAGCTGGAGATAACATCAAATGCTTACCTATTACTAACGGTTAGTTCAATAAGCAGGGATTTTTTGAAAAGAAGTAGAAGTACTTGTTATATTGGAAATTATTCAAGTATTGGGCAGGTAAAGAATCGAGGTGGAAATAAAAAATGGTTGAAAAAACTCAAAGAAACAACAGTAAATCAGTAATTTCCTTAACACTTGGTATTCTTTCAATCCTAATACCATACATCGGGTTGATACTTGGTGTTATAGGAGTTGTAGTTTCAAGAAAAGCGACAAAAGAAATTGTAAAAACAAATGAAGGTGGCAGTGGATTGGCTACCTCTGGTTTAATTTGTAGCGTTGTAGGGATTATAATTCAACTCTTTCTAGTAGTGAGTATTATTGCTTTCTATTCTCTAACTAATGTAGGTTAGTATTTCAAGTTCTTCTTCAACTAACGGAGTGATTTAGTTAAATATGGCGACTTTCTTTTCGATGGTTTATTTTTATTAAAAAGGTGGTAATAGAAATGTAGTGGATTCGTGTTTTAGGTCTAGTTGTCTTAATGGCTTTGTTGAGTATAGGCGGTACTTATTATGTTTTGGAAAAGAACCATGAAAAAGAATCTTCTAAAGTTGTTGAAAATGAAGTAGATAGCAGTTCAAAAGAAGATGAAAAAAAAGAGTTTGTATCGACAGTGGATACGAGATTTGGTTGGGAAAATACTTTTCATTCCAAGATGATTGATGAATGGAAAAGTAGAAATGAACCATTTGTTGACAATCTAGTGGAAGATGTGATTCAACAAATGGCGCACCAAAAGATTATTGCTGGTGAAAAAGAAGGTTCAATTATAATAACACCAGAAAGAATCGACATTTTGATACAGATGGTAGAAGAAAATAAAGACAAATATGAACATTATGAAACATATTTAGATATATTAAAACGTTGGAAAAAGGGTGATTTTTCAACAGTTGACAATGATCATAATGTTTTGATGCGTATTCAAGGGTCCAAAACTGGTGGTGTAGCGACAGGTATCGCTACAGAAGAACAAGAGGTACACTATATATTCCAAGTTTTCGCTAAGCAGGTAGATGAAGTCTTTGGTTCGACAGAAAAACATAATGAAACAGAATCCGAATTCAGCGACCCGAAGACCTGGAAGGACGTTTCAACGCCTGAAGGCTTCAACAGTTATGGAATAGAACCAACGTTGGAAGCTTGGATTGCCTATCACGCTGAAGATATTACCAAAACAACTGATGTGAAAGAATATTACCCGAGGGCAAGGCGTTTCATTACGGAAATGAAATATTTTCGGGTTCAAGGTGAAGACCTTCAAAAAGACTTTGCAAATTTGATGATGCTTCAAACTTGGATAAGCCATCTAGATTATGTTATATCAGTAAACGATCAGCAAGGGATTAGAACGGCAGAAAACTATGAAGAAATGAAAAAATCTTTTAAATATTTCACCGAACTACTTCACGATATCGACATTGTAATAAATCACGACGGAAAGGGCGAAACATTCGGGTTCGCGTACCAATTAGACGGGAAAAAGGTTCAGGAAATAGATACGTACATCCATATAAATTAACTAGTTTTGAGGTCACTTCAAGAAGGATTACCGCTATTTTGTTGAACCTATTAAGCTAACGGGTGCTTTAGTTGAATATTCGCTTTCCGAAATAATCAACCTTTATTACAAAAAGCCCTATACAGGTATGGAAAATAGCCCCTTTTTGATCAATCTTTGTTCAAAATAGGGGCTATGATTTTCTATTAGAATCAGCATTTGCAGCAGTGTTTTAATCAATCTCTATCCCAAAACAACAGCTGAATCATTAATTTATATACCAATATACGGAAAAGAGAGCTAATTCATTCAACGGCACTGACCTAAATAAATGAGACAAATAAAAGCACCTTTCGTTGAAAAACGGGTATACAACACCTAAATTCAATACGGAGGTGTTTTTTCTATGGGGACAAGAGTCAGTTATCCAGTCGAAGTGAAAATGAAGGCAATAGAAATGCGACTGGCTAAAGTACCAGTAAAGGAAGTAATGGAAAAATTGAGTATTCGGAACAAAACGCAATTAAAGAGATGGATGCATTGTTATTGAAATGGAGAAATCCACCGTCTCCATCAACCAGTCGGTAAACAATATACCTTCGGTAAAGGACCGGAATATGGCAGTGAGACTGCCAAAATGCAGGCAGAGAATCGATATTTGAAAAAGCAGAATGAAGTATTAAAAAAGTACGAGGAATTGGAAAGGAAGTGGTGCCAAAAGTAGTGATCCAATTAGTTGAAGAATTAAAGAACGTTATGCCAGTTGGAGAGATTTGTCGTCACCTTGGTGTAGGTCGCTCATCTTACTATCGTTGGAGAAAGAATGCCGATCAAAACACACAAAAGGAGATTCGAGATCAACAGATTGGCGACATGTGCAAACAATATAAGTTCCGATATGGTTATCGAAAGATTTCTGCTCTATACAGAGGAGTTTGTGTGAAAACTGTGCAGCGTGCTATGCAAAAATATGGTTGGCAATGTGGAGTAAAGGTGAAAAAACGGAAGCGTACGGGAAAGCCGGCATATGTCGTACCGAATTTATTGGAACGGGATTTTTTAGCTTCTAGTCCCTTAGAGAAATTAGTTACAGATATTACGTACTTGCCTTTTGGCCAATCGATGATATATCTTTCTAGTATTCTCAATGTCTTCAATGGCGAGATTGTGGCACAAACTATCGGTTTCAAACAAGACACCAATTTTGTATTGGACACACTCAATCAATTGCCTAATCTACCAGAAGGATGTATTCTGCATAGTGACCAAGGTTCCGTTTATACTTCCTATGCTTATCAAAAAGCAGTCAAAGAAAAAAGAATTACCAATGAGCATGTCCCGCAATGGCATGCCAGCTGATAATTCCCCAATCGAAACGTTGCATTCCACGCTAAAGTCTGAAACGTTCTATCTAGACGATATCTATCGCACAACGAATGCATGTGTGATACAAATCGTCGAAGAATACATTACTTATTATAACAATATCCGTATTCAAACGAAATTAAACAGCCAATCGTCGATTCAATACCGTCAATTGGCTGCATAATAGGGGTTTTTATTCCTGTCTCAAAAAGGGTAGTCCACACAGTGCCCTCCCAGTGGACTAACCTAAAATAGTGAGACAATATAAAACACCTTCGGTAATGGTACACTTAAAACAAGTACTTAAATCGGAGGTGTTTTTGCATGGGCAAAAACGTGTATACAAGTGAGATTAAATGGGCAGTCGTCAAAGAAAAAATGAGTGGTAAGCTAACAACGAAAGAAATTATGGAGAAATACGGAATTAAGAATAAATCTCAAGTTGAGACATGGATGAGATGGTATAGAGCGAATGAAATTCATCGTTTTGACCAACCGATTGGGAAACAATATACGTTCGGGCATGGACCTGATTTTAAGAGTGAAGAGGAGAAGAAAGATACGCAGATGAACCATTTAAAAATGGAGAATGAGATTCTAAAAAAGTATTTGGAAATGATAAAGGAGTTGAAAAACACATAGTTCTTCAAATCGTGGAAAAGTTTCGGAAAAACTATACAGTAAGTGCCATTTTATCAGCCTTAGAAGTACCACGTTCCAGCTTTTATCGTTGGTTAGCTGAAGGTGTTGAGAAGTTTTTAACCTTAGCAGAAGAAGCAATCATCGAGCTATGTAAGACAACGAAATACCGTAATGGTCATCGTAAAATAAAGGCGTTATTAAAAAGAGATTATGGAATCAAATTAGACCGCAATACCGTTCAGAAAACCATGCAAAAGTTTCATCTTCAATGCAAAGTAAAACAAAAAAGAAAATGGAAATCTCAAGGTGAGTCAGTAGTAATTGCTCCAAATGTATTAAATCGTAACTTTATAGCTAGTAAACCGAACGAAAAATGGGTAACGGATATTACGTATATTCAATATGGTAGCGTCACATTATATCTTTCGACGATCATGGATCTATATAACAATGAAATTGTCACTTATAAGCTTTATAATCATCAACAGACTCCGTTAGTCATGGATACGTTGCGTGAAGCGTTAATAGCTCGCGGAAATCCCCAAGGAGTTATTGTTCATTCTGATCAAGGAAGTGTCTATACATCGTATGCTTATCAAAATGCCTTGAAGGAAAACCATTTAGTTAGCAGTATGTCCAGACGTGGAAACTGTTGGGATAATGCAGTAATTGAGTCCTTTCATTCTAGTTTAAAAACAGAAGAGTTTAGCCTAGCCAAGTTTAATTCATTAAGTAATGTCAGTGTTGTGCAAAGAATTGACGAGTATATTCGTCATTACAATGAAGAACGTATCCAAGAAAAATTAGGCTACCTTACGCCAAAAGAATTTGGCATTGCGGCAGCCTAAAAAGGTGTTTTATATGTGTCTCATATCGCTAGGTCAGTTCACAGTGTAGCTCTTTTTTATTTAGGCTATGTTAAAGGTAAAAGTTGATTTAATAATGGACTTAAAAAATGAGCTTGGAAATGTATCTCCAAGCTCATTCTATTTTGATGTGCTTTTTTACTAGAGCACCCGTTAGCCATCCATGAAGCGCAAAAACCAGCGCTTCACCATAGAGAATGAAAATGGTTAGAGGAGTCAATACTAGTAGTCCACCGAAATCAATAGACTTATTAATATCCGCTCTCCTCTTTTTTTACGATTAAGCAGGGTTCTTCTTAAGTATTGTCATTTTTCTTTTCTTGAAGAAATTAATTTTCATAGTAGCTCAATAAGAAAATGTTAATTTATTAACCATTTCCGTACAACATCTATTGAGTTTTTACTAGTATTGGAACCGTTTATGATTATATCCGCGTACCATTTTGTAGGTTCAACAAACTCATTATAACGATGTCTTACTACATCGAGATATTCCGAAGAAATTTCATCAAAGCTTTCTTCGTTAATATCTCGTTTTAATCTCCTGACTAATCTCTCATCTGAAGGGCAATCAACAAATATCTTCAAATCAAGTTTCTCTCGAATTTCTTCAAAAAACAAGACCATTAAGCCTTCAACAATAACAACATCAAACGTTTTAGATGATATTAAATGATTTATATCTCTATGTAGCTTGTCAATATCCACAGAAGTAGGATGGTCGTAATCATCATATTGTCTTCCATTGTATGGAGCATTTACTTTCGGTTTTACTTCTTTAAAGTAATCATCAGTAGATAAGGTTTTAACTTTTAATGCATCTAAATTCTTCGCCAAATTACTGCAATAAGTGGTTTTTCCACTACCTGAACCACCTGATATTCCAATAACAATACCACGGTCTATTTTTCTCATTATGGTCTCCTTTACTGCTAAGTTCTTCTCAGTCCTTATTGAACTAAACTGTGCCGTTAGTTTAAGTACATTCTTTCACAAACTCTTTATATTTTAACATAAATATCCATTTTTTTGTATATATGCAGGGTAGTTGTCATAATACCATTTTACGCAAGATCAACCTTTACCTTTAATAAAGCCTTTATTTTTACAAAAAGAATGTCTCTCCAAGGAGAAAGATAGGATTTTGTGTTATGTCCTAATAATCTGAATTCTATAATATTTATTGATGTGATAAAATAAAAAGACTAGCTGTTCGATAAAGGGGATAAAGACATGATAATAAGAGAAATGCAATTGTCAGACATAGAAAGCATCAGAGCTATTGCAGCACACACTTGGAAGGATACATATAGTAAGTTTATTCCGAAAGATATACAAGAGAAAGTTCTAAAAGACGCTTATTCTATGGGAACGATGGATAATAGATTTAAGTCCTCTATTATGTTGGTTGCTGAAAGTAAGAAAGAAATTATGGGATATGCTTTTTTCTCTGGCGATTTATCGAGTAAAGACGTATTTTTAGAGTCCTTATATGTTCATCCAAATCACCAAGGAAAAGGAGCTGGAAAACAGCTCTTATTAACTGGACTTTCAAATTTCAAAGAACCGCTTAGCTTATCTTTAACAGTTTATAAAGGAAATCCAAATATCGCTTTTTATGAAAGAGAAGGATTCAAGGTAATAAAAGAGAATAAAGGCGATTTTTATGGACATCCATTAGTCTTTATATTAATGAAAAAGAATTTAAAAAATAATGATCCTGTGTAAGACACAGCTTAAAATAATTCATAATCGTGTTGAGAATAGTTCCGCACTTGGACCCAATTAAAAGGACCATTATTACTAAAAGAAACCTTTCTTTATTTAGCAGATAAAGCAGGATGCTCCCAGTAACTATCAGCAATAGCTGAGAGATTTTCTGCTTTAAAGTTGTTAAAGTTTATTTTATTTAAAGTTTCTCTACTCATTAGTACTATCATAACATCTTCATTTCCCACGTTCCCATAACGATCTGTAAGTGGGGCTTGGACGATTAATGTAGCTTGAGTAACCTCTTCTTGTGATTTCATTGCCTTCATAAATTCTACTGTATTGTACAGAAAAGAACGTTTCGAGGATTTTGCAGATTTAACTTTTTCCTCCAATGCAATAGCTTCAACTACACCACTTTCAAATCTAGACGAAAGGACAGCCTTTTCTTTCTCTACGTATGTCGTTCCAAAATTCTTCATGATTATTTCTGCTGCAACTACTTCTGGCGTCTTATTTTTTTGTGACATTTTTTCTTTCAGTTCTTCTCTTTCCATTTTCTTGTAAAATGATGAGTCAGTGACTTCGACTCTATCTGTTTCTACCTTCTCAAGACGATTAACTATATTTTCAAAAATTCCAATCCCTAAAATTAAAACTATTAAAATAAACCACCAGCGTTGATAAAAATGTTGTTTCATTTTATCTGCCAAAGTAAATCTCCTTTCGTAATTGGAACCTATCTACTATTTTATGCAAGCTTGAAAGTAAAATATGTCTCGTAATGGTCCTAGATTACAATAGTTGAATATATCAATGATCATAATTACAGTGAAAATGATATAAAATTGTCCCTTTGTAAGACACAACTTCGAAATAATTCTGTATACTTCAGATATTAATTACTTTTTAAAGAGGTGAGTCATAATGGTTTTAGAGGAAGCATTAGAGGCAATTGTAAGTAGTTTAAAGAAGGACATAAGGTCTCAGGCAATTTTTTTAAAAGGGTCAATGGGGCGAGGCGAACAAGACGAGCATTCCGATATTGATCTGTATTGTTTAGTGAACGAAGAAGATGAAGAAGAATTCCTTCAAAGTAGGCTCTACCATTTAGAGTCTTATAATAAATTATTATTTCATGATAGTATCTTCATAGTTGCCCCACAGATTCTTGCGGTCTATGAGAATTTAGTACATGTGGATCTGTTTACGGTGACAGAACATACATATATCGAAAAAGATTTTTTGAAAGTTCTTTACGATCCAAACTATAAAATGGAGAAATACAAGCAGACCCAGAATCTGGAATTATCTGACCAAGAGTTTCAGGATGCAGCCGATGATGTCGCTTGGTTCCTTTTTTAATATATAAAATCATCTTCACGAGGTAATGATATATGGTCAGTCAGTATGCTTCACCAAGTCATGACACATCTATCGAGAGTTTTACTACATAGGTATAATCCGAACAGGGCACAATTGGGATTGAAAACAATTGAAACTTCTCTTCATGAAGAAATTGTACTTGAATTTAAGCAAATCTATGAGTATATAAAACCTCAAGAGCACAAGCAGGCAGTGAAGTTCATATGTGAATTGTTATCAAGACAAACGAAATGGGTTTTCTCCGTAGTAGCACAACCTGAAAAGATTAAGCCATTGTGGGAACGGATGGTTTCTTCCTTCTCCTAAAACCAAAAAAGATATTCCTCATTTGAGATACATCTGAGTTTATTTAAAAGATTGTAGTTTTGAAGCATTTAGTTTATTAGCATATTTTAGTCTAGGTTTATTGGCGGTACTTGCACTGACATATACAATGTTTATCTTCCTTTATAAAAGAAATAGCCACCATTCCTACCAAAGTAAGGTGACTATTTTTTATTGGTCATAAATTTGGTTAGTTGTTATCTATGCGGCATATAGTGCATTTTTATATGGCTGACAAATCCGAATGGTTCTTGAATTGTGAAAGTCCTAGGGAACTTGTAAGTTAGTTTACATTATGGAGGAGGTTATTCTGAAATTTATTGAATTTGGAATAGGAAACACGTGGATAATTAGGACGGAAACAGAGTTAGAAGATGGCACTGAATATGAAGAAAAAGGAATTAAGGGACCGATAAAATTCTACTCTTTATATATAAGAATTTGGATCGGTAAAACCGTTGTAATAGCGGATTTAAAAGAAGGATTTAAAAGCCAAAAGAAAAATCGTAACGAATTTAAAGTTATATTTGGTATGGTCAGTAGTTAAATTTTGTTTCGCAACCGCTTGAAGAAGGGGTAACTTATTAGTTAGATTAAATAGTGAGGTGAGGTTTTAACATGCAGAAAGTTCTTGAGAAATTAAAGGAAATAGAATCAGGTGAGGTAGGAATTATTATTTATTCTACTTTAAAACACGATATAGTTTTGGCTTTAAATAAAAGTTTATCAGTACCCCTTGCTTCTGCTTCTAAAGTAGCAATTGCTTTTTGTATCGCGAAATTAGTTGAAGAAAGACACTATAAATGGAGTGACATTGTTGAAAATGTTATTTTCAATCCAGAAGAGGATAGTAAAGTAGTATTTCCTCACTTTCAAAACAGAGATAGCTTGGCACTCCAAGATGCAGTTGAAGTGATGATAGCCTGCCACGATAGTTTCATTGCGAACAGAATTGTTGAATTTTGTGGTGGATGGGAAATGGTAACCCGAAAAATAAATTCAGATTTTAACAATATCAATATTATTCAAAATCCAAGAGACTTGGATAACAATGGTGAGTTGAGTCAGATGTTAGAAATATTAAGATTGATATTTCAAGGATACAAAACTAATCCAGCGTTATGGACTCCAATTATGAATGGTTTAGTAAAGCAACGAGGTGAAATAGAAGGAATACCAAGCAATTTCTTAAATCATATGACGGGTGGATTAGATAACGTTGTAGTTGATATTGGAATAATAGGTGAGTTCTCTCAAAATCCACTATTATATGTTTTGGGGGCAAAGGATTTACCTAATCGTTACAAAGAGAAATTGGCAGATGAAATAATTATAGATGCTATGAAATTGCTTTATGTTGCGTATTGCAATCAGGAAACTAAGTCTAAAAGTTTACTTTAATTGGTGTATTGCTTCAGCGAGTAACATTTTTAAGTTATCTTTCTTATACAATAAAAAAAGAGAGGAGCAGAATAAAATGACAAAAGAGATGTTTATACAAATTAGTGATTTTAAACTGTTCGCTAAATTGATTGGGAAGAATAATGGTAAACCAACAATTGTGATGGACGCCGGATATGGAGATTATTCTAAAACTTGGGATTCGATTATCTCCGATATTTCAATGCTAACGGAAGTGCTAATCTATGATAGAGCTGGAGTAGGGAAGAGCGAAAAAAGTTCTAACCATAGAACAAGCAGTGTGATGATACAAGAATTGAACGAACTTCTTAAAAAGACAAAAATAAAACATCCATACATATTAGTTGGCCATTCTTTTGGTGGACTGAACACGAGGTTATATGCTTCTGAATATCCTAAAGAGGTTTGTGGATTAATATTAGTTGACTCAACACCAGAAGAGTATAGAGAAAAATTTCTGCCAACGATGTCAAAAGAGTTTCAAGAAGCATATAACAAACAATTTGTATACGAAAGTAACTATGATGAATTTATAGAAAGTTTAAAACAAATTAAAGAGTCAAGAAGGAAATTAAATATACCCTTGATTGTTCTTTCAGCGGGCAAAAAAGCTCATTATTCTAAAGAGTCTCAGGAATTATGGCATGAAATGCAGAAAGGGATATTAGAAATATCCACAAACAGTGAATTCATTATTGCTGAAAATAGTGCACATTATATACAAAATGATGAACCAAAAATAGTTATAGAGGCAATAAAACGAATGATTGAAAAATACTAATTATTACTGGAATTAGTCATGCCTTTTTGTTCAAGAAAAGGAAAACCGCAAAATTCTTCTCTATAAATATTATATATATGATATAATTTTCTCATTGTAAATTTTCATATATTTATTTCAATATTATCGTAACCTTTGATGAGGTAGACAGAAGTCAAAATCTCCTAGTACCGATAATTTTTTTAGGAGAGAGGAAGAAATCTTTTGTTAGAAACATTTTTAATCAATATTTTATTTATAGTTTTTCCGGTTCTTCTGACCGTAGTCTTTTTGGATAATATTAAGGAAAGTCATTCTTCACTTTTTCTCCTTTTTTTCACTCTTTCAATGTTACTATGTATGATTTATCCAATTAGATTGGAAATTGGATTTATATTTGATTTGAGGTATGTTCCGTTTATTATAGTTGCTCTTTATGGTGGCTATAAAAGGTTACTTCCGCTTTATATCATATTGAATATATATCGATTGGTAATCGGAGGAGATGGTCTCGTACTGTCTTTCGCTTATTCAACAGTCATTTTTATTGCCTTGCCAATGATAAAACACCGATTTATGAGATATAATACAAAGAATCGAATAATGACAGGAGTTATCGCAGGTGTGATGATCATGGTTATTTATTTGCTCCAATTGTCCTTATATTTTGAAATTCTGACGAGAGAATATTGGACATTAGCTTTTTATGCAGTGACCACTCATGGATTTGTCATAGCCATTAACTTGATTATGATTGAAAAAATCATTTCTAATATTAAAAAACGCGAAAATTACCTTCGATCGGAACGGCTGCATGTCATGAGTGAACTTTCTGCAAGTGTCTCCCATGAAATTAGAAATCCTTTGACTGTGACGAAAGGATTTCTACAATTATTGCATGTATCGAAAAATATCACGGGTGAGGATAAAGTATATATCGATTTCTCTTTACAAGAATTGATTCGAGCGGAAAATATATTAAATGATTATTTGGCATTTGCTAAACCTCAATCAGAGTATATGGTCCATTCTGATTTAAAGGAAGAGGCTGAATATGTAAAGAATATATTAATGCCGCTTGCTATATTCCATAATGTTGAAATTGTATGTATTTTATCTAATTCCTTGAAGAAAAGATTTGACCAAAATCAGATGAAGCAATGTTTGATTAACTTATTAAAAAATTCAATAGAAGCAATGAAGGAAGAGGGAGGGACTCTTACCATACAAGTGATTGAGAAAGGTAAGAATATTGTCATCCGTATTCAGGATGAGGGTATAGGGATGACGAAAGATGAAATCCTTCAATTAGGAAAGCCGTATTATTCTAACAAAAAAGAAGGAACTGGTCTTGGAATGCTAATGGTATATGGAACTATTAGCAAAATTAAAGGGAAAATTGATGTACAAAGCAAAATAGGAGAGGGAACAATCTTTACAATTACCATTCCAACATAAAGTATAGAAAAAGGATGTGCACACTCGCACATTCTTTTTTTATTTACATTAGTTTTGGAATGATCATATAGCTTAACTTTCTTTTAGCTTGGAATACCATATGTATTGTTAGTTTCGTGAGACAAACTCTTTTTCTGCTACTTTTAATAAAAAAATTTAATAAACACAATCAGATAATCTTCTATCGCAATATATTATGAATAAAGAGAGGGGAGATAATATGTGTGAACACGAAGAGCCTAAAAAGCATCCTCCATTAAACGGGGATCTATTTAAAATTAGTATCATTCCAACAGTGAAAAGGTATTTTTATATTCCAAAATGTAATATTCATTTAGAGAATGGATCAACTATTCCATCTAATCTATTTATAAATGATGAAGGAAAACAAACAATTAAATTCACGCGTTTTATCCCAAATGGATATATTAACCTTTATGTTAACGGTGTAATGCAAGAAGGGAAACTGTATGTGTTGCATGCAAATTATTTAACTTTATATCCTATTCATTCGATAATTTTAGCAGGTACTCCTATTATTGTTGAATCTTTGGGGTTTAATGCGAAGATTACATTATAATATTTATTTAGATTTATAGTGTTGCAGGCCCTAACATTTTATAAAATCTAGCATTAACTATAATGTAATGAAAGGAGGTGAAACAAATGGCACTTTCCTTAATCAACATTCATGTGAATGTCTCCGCTACTTCGTCAAGATTTTTCGATGTATTAACAGCTCCTTTAGTTGTTACTAATGGAACAAAAATTCTTGCAACTGCCTTCCTAAATGATAGTGGGGTTGCTGTAACTACTTTTCCAGCTGTAACAAATGGTTACTACAATTTCTATCTAAACGGTGTGTTACAAGAGGGTGGTTCATATACCATCTCTGAGACAGAATTGACCTTTAATGTCGCTGGTACTATCGCTGCTGGAACACCTCTAGTAGTAGAAGCTGTGGAGTTAGCAACTGTAATCTAACTGAACTAAAGTTCATTTAAATTATGGTGAAAGTTTAACTCCTTAATATCAAGTAGTGAACGGAGTATTTTGACTTTCCTTAATGCTAAATTTGAACTGAATTGGATGTTTGGGAGAACAGAAACTCCGTTCGCAACCACTAAATGTTTTTTTCATTACAGTCTTTTTACCACTTTGCACTAGCCGCTGCAGAGCAAGAAGAATTTAATTTAATGGAGCGGCTGCTTAGTGTTCTTTCAATTCCATACGCACATTCTCCTGAACAGGATGATTACTCAACGCTGCCTGCTTAATCAAAAGATATTTACCAAACCTTTTGTGGGACATTAATAGATATAATGTGCAACAATCAGTTGCCGCTTGTGTTTAGCGTTGCGGCAGATTATATTGCGCAAAACGTATTCTATGTTACAGGTATTCAATTAAGTACAGACTTTTTAAAATGAGGGGATAAACAGCGATTTTCTGAGAAACACCCGGGATTTTCTGAGATACATTTGAGATCTGGAGCACTTTTCCTAAAATTCGCTCGATCATAATCGGGTGCCTTTTATTTATCACAAAATCTCTTATACTTCTTCTATTTTCGGACGTACCCAAAGTTTTGAAAAATCCACATAGCCAAAATGCTTTATTTGAATATTCATTAGATCCTTAGTGAATGGGATTTGCCGTTTACAGTAGTATATTGGAATAATAATAGAATTCTCAACTAGTTCTTTTTCTACTTTTAGATTAAGAGCAGTCCATTTTTCAAATGGAGTGTGTAGGTATTCCTCTAAATAAGAATTTGATTTTGTGTCTTTTTTTAGGATACTAGCTAATTTCGAGTACCCATTTAGTAGGAAATAGAAAAATGAAAAGTTTTGATTCAATTCGAACACTTCCTCGTGAATAAAGAGATCAACATCCTCATTCTCTTCGTTGTTGAAAACTGTATCCTTAAATGAAACCCGTTTTGTTACTATTGGAATCCCTTCTTGTTCCAATATATTTTTTAGCCACATGGTTGTATTTTCCGTATAGTCCACCAGCTTTAATACAAGTGGCTCCGAAAAAATTGGTTTTTTCACTTCTGAAATAGTCAGGCTCTTACTTTCTCCAATAAGGCATCCATGGTGATTTGGCAATTTTCGTGAATCTACTTGATTGATCTCATGTCTGTTTTTTGCAATAATATAGTGCAAATAATCACGAACTTCCTTGTGTTGTATCGAAGTGTTTCGAAAACTATTCATGATTACTACACCAAAACCAAAATCACTTTCTACTTGAAAAGTGGTGTGAGTTTCTTCTTGTACGGAGGATCGATACACTACGTCGAATTCCTTGGGTACTTGCACGAATTCCACAACATCTAGTAAAGGTCTTTCTCCAAAATATTCTTTAAATGCTGCTAAAGTCGTTTTCTTTTCATTATTATCTTCTAAGTAAAAACAACCTGTACCGAGCACTTCGGTATTATTTTCTTTATATATACTAGCGTTCATCGTTCCAAGCATTTGCAAACAATAACTGCATCCATCAGGGAAATAAATATCTAATACTAATGGAGCTACTACATTTATGTTTTTTATTGGTTTCCACAATTCTCGATACTGCGGGTAATTGCGTAACTTATTTAAACAAACGATTACATCTTTTGCTGTTAATATAGAACCATCGTGGAATTTAATGTCTTTTTTCAAATACATTCGAATGTTAATAGGGGTAATATCCCAGCTATGTGCGAGTTCAGGTGCAATAACTCCTTGTTCATCGACTGTAACTAAACGATTAAAAAGATTAGCTACCAAGCTGGCACTACTTACATCTGCGGCTTCTAAAGGGTGAATCGTCAGGAATGGGTTTCTTTTTGGAATAACGAGCTTATCATTTGTTGTTTGGACGTAACCAAATTTTGACCGAAACTTATTCATTAAACGAAGTTTGCTATCTGGCGACCAATCTAATACTAAATACTTACTACTCAACTCTACTGGGGCTTCTTCAATCATTTTTGTTACTTGTTCTTCAAATATAGTTTCCACATTTTTGAGCCAATTTAATGTCGATAGATTTCCTCTTCCACGACCAGAGGTAAATGTAAGCCAGCCTTCTATTGCCCATTTTTGTATATATCGAGCTGTCTGCTTAAGACTTAAATCCAATACTTTAGCTAACTCTTCTTGTTTAATATTACCGGAAGGGACTTCTCTCCATAAAGTTAATAAGTGTTTCTCCATAATAATCTCCTTTAAAAGGGGACATATATATTTAAATTGTCCATTTTTCAATTTCTACGTCTAGTTTAATATACATAAGACAGAGGAGGTTGACAACATGACTTGGATAAACTATCCACAAAATATCAAAGTTCGCTTAATTACATCTTTTTTTAATCGTGCGGTATCATCTTCCGTGATGCCATTTATGGCGTTATTTTTTGCCCACGAAATGAGCAAAATTTGGGCAGGGCTCTTTTTAATATGTACCGTAATTATTAGTTTTTTTGTAAATTTAATCGGGGGTTATATTTCTGATCGATTTCCACGGAAACGAGTATTGGTATTTACTTCATTTTTTAGTGCTTTGATGTTTCTAATGATGACGATGAGTTTATTTCCTCGAGAGAAAATTATTTGGCTTTTCGCTTCGGCTTATGTAGCTTATATCATTACTAGTAGTCTTGGTAGGCCGGCGATGAATGCTATTATTATCGATTCCACAACCCCTGAAAATAGGAAAGAAGTGTATGCGGTTGATTATTGGCTTATAAATTTATCGATGGCGATTGGTGCTGCACTAGGTGGCTTGCTATATATAAATCACCAAATTGAGTTGTTTGCGATGCTGACGATAACCTCTATAAGTGTACCTATTGCTTATAAAATTTGGCTGATCGATGAGCAAACAAGTCGTTATGAAAAACAACATAATAATGTTTTTCTTGATTTGGTTCAAAATTATAAAGTGGCATTTCAGGATCGACCATTTGTCAAAGTAGTGCTTGGTACGATGTTTATCATGGCAGCAGAATTTTCTTTGAATAGTTATATCGGGGTTAGATTAGCGGAAACGTTCAAAGGCGTACGTATTGGAGAATTTGAGATCGTAGGCGTACGAATGTTAAGTATTCTCAATATAGAGAACATGTTGCTAGTTGTTTGCTTCACATTTTTGATTAATAAATTCACGGATCGTTTCAGGAGGCAAAAAGTATTGCTAGTGGGACTTATTATTTATAGTGTTGGTTATGTTACGGTCACATCAGCGAACACATGGTACATACTAATTCTGTTCAACCTTATTGCAACAATCGGTGAATTAGTCTACTCACCAGTACGTAATGCCGAGCAGGCGAATATGATCCCTGCAGATAAAAGAGGATCTTACTCCGCATTTTCGAACATTTCATTTAGTGGAGCAGACTTAATTGCACGTTCTACAATTATAATTGGTGCGTTTTTAATCCCTACGATGATGTCTGTTTATATAGGTGTTATTTTGATGTTTGGTATCTTCCTTTTGTATTCTGGGTTGTTTATAAGAAGAACTATAAACACAAAGATATCGTTCTAAACAATTCGATTTTTCGTTTGAAAGATCGATTAAATTGTATAATAAAGGATTTAGTGAAGTGTAAAAAAACAACTAGCTTAAGGCAACTCTAATATACAAGGAGTTTGTTTATGAAAAAATTCTTGTTTTGATGAGATCTATTATTTGTTTGGTTGTTCTAACAGATATGAAATATTCATAAATAATTTACACACAATAGACTGCGAAACAAAGGAATTGTTATGTACTATATAGAATATTTAATTGAACTAAAGATATAGAAAAAACTTTCTTAGGGGGATGAAAAATGAGTACAAACATAGCGTCGGAAATTTCAATTGTTAATTCACTAAATAAATTAGATTGGGAAGAATTAGCGCAACTTTATGTAGATGTTAAATGGGACAGTTTTCCAAAGGATAAGCTTCAAAAAGCATTTAATGCTAGCTATTTAGTTTCGCTTGCTTATTTAGATGAAAGGCTAATTGGATGTGGAAGGGTTATTACAGACGGAGTTTTCTATGGGAGTATTTACGATGTAATTGTACACCCTGATTTTCAAGGCATGGGAATAGGCAATAAAATAATGACGGATATTTTAACTAAATGTAGTGATATTTTCTTTCTCCAGCTCACTGCTACACATGGTAGAGAAGGATTTTACGAGAAGTTGGGTCTACGAAAACATAAAACGGCGATGGGGAGATATACGCATCCTTCACCAGAGAAAGAGTACTTAGAAGAACTAATTGAAGTAGTGAAAAAATAGAAAAATATAATTGTAGAAAGAAGACTTTCCATAAGTCTTTTTTTCTTTTAGCAATATGTCACGGTATGATACAGCCGAGGTGTGACATAAAAAAGTGGTGAAGTAGTGGATAAAGTAATTAAGAAGTATGTGCCAATGACGGAAACTGCCTTTTATATATTACTTTCATTAACAGAGCCAAGACATGGTTATGGAATTATTAAACGAGTAGAAGAGATGACAAATGGTCGAATTACACTTGGATCTGGAACGATTTATGGAACCTTAACTAAAATGCAACGGGATGAAATTATTACAATTTATGTGGATGAAAAACGTAAAACGATATATGAAATTATGGATTTAGGAAAGCAACTTATGCAAGAAGAAATGAAGCGATTGAAAGAATTACATCACAACGTATTGTATTTCGAGAAGGACGTTCAATGTTCAAAAAGAATGTGAAGTGGTTATGGAGCTATAATATTGAAAAAACGGAGCAGTGGCTCACTGAAATGATGAAAAAAGGTTGGCATTTAACAAATGCAAATCGTTTGACACGAACATCTAGTTTCGAACAAGGCAAGCAAAATAATATGACATATCGCATTCAATATAATCCAAAGAATCGTTCTTTCCCTACAAGATTGTAGAAAGAAAGTTGGTCCCTTGCTTTCACTATTGAAAAAAGGATATTTTTACCAAATGATGAGTCGGTTATTCAGTTATATCCATCAAGGGGTACGTTAGTGAAGCGAAATTGAACGCATGCATATGTTACGAGTTCGCTAGCGATTATCTATGTTTTTATCACATTGGAACACTGCTTGTATTTGGAATACTTGATCCAATCATTGGAGAAGGGAAAGCTTTTTCAAATCATTTTTGGATACTTTTACTTTTATTTACTGGAATTATTGCAGTAGCTAGTTTTGCTATTTACGTGTTTAGTACTTATCGAAGTTTTGAAATTCGAGAGATGGATTCGATGATTAACTCAATTTCAACTGGGAAAAAACACCCAAATGTATAGCCGGTTGGATGTACAAATTATAGGACACGAAAAATTGGCTTGAACAACTTTCGAAAGAGGGATATGAACTCGAAAGCGTAAGTACTGCGTTTTTTACGTTCAGAAAAACGAATCCTATCACTATTAAATATGAATGCATGTTTGAATTTAAAGTCGATCCCTCCTATTTTGCAACGCACAAAGAACTTGGCTGGCAGCTTAAGTTTTCCTCCAATTTACATTGTTAAATTATTCGATTTGGGCGATGCATTATGAAAATGAGGAAGGAATGCCTTTATTCTCGTACGACAAGTTGGAACAACGACAATCAATAATACATGGGTTTAAAATGGGTATTGGAATGAGTATATATCATCCTAATTCTTTCCTTTTCTATTTATACGAGTACTTTAGTTAAAGATGAGCCATTTCTTTCTTGGAGCTTTGTTGGAGTCGTTAGGGGATTACTACTTGCATCTTTTTTATTATGGTCATATCAATTCATACGAATTTTGATTATTTATCGAAAGAGTATGAATGCTCTCGAAAAATAACTTTTGGTTAAATAAAAACGTGGAAAATGAATGCTCAGCTCATTCTCTGTTTTTTTTATTTATAAAAGCAATAGTATTAGAAATCATACTTTTATTTATTGAAAGACTAATTCTAATAATGTAGAACTTTATTGTCTATTTTAGTGCACTTTAAATATGATGACTCTTTCTCAAAACAACAAATGAAAGACAACACTTAAAAGATAACCAATTAATACAAACACTATAACCATCCAATTTGGCACGATACGAACATTAGGTAGAATAAATTCCTTTATACTTGTAATGGCAATCATCCCAATAGATACTCCTAAAAGTACACTTTGTGCTTTTATACTGAGATTTACGTGATCTCCAATCCAAATAAATGCACTAAAACAGATAGATAAACTAATGAAACAAAGAAATAATCCCTTTATCTTCTGCCCTTGTGAAAGAAATACGGAAGTAAGTGCGAAACCTTCTGGGATATGGTGCAGGATGGTAGAGGTTGTAATAGAAACGGCGAATGTAGAATCTCCTAATAAGTTTCCGATAGTTAAACTCAATGGAATCGTATGTATGCAAAGTGCGATTGTAAGCACGTAGACAGATGGTTTATGTTGACCAGAGGAATGGAGCGATTTGTTCATTAGTAGTAGAAATATATAACCGATGAGTACACCTAGAATGATTCCGGGTGATTTATATACGCTAAATGCTGAGGGAATTATATCCAGCGCGAGTAGTCCGACTAAAAACCCCCCACATAAAAGTGCTAAACCTTCATTGAAGCTGCGAAATACTTTAGCTACTAGCCAAGCAATGCCACCACCTATACTAACACTGGAAAAAAGAAATCCTCCAAGAATTAATGCGTTCAATTTCATCATTCTCCTACCTAAGATTGTTTATAGTCCTATCTACAAAATATATGCATATTGTTTATAGGTATGAGCATGTGTAAAATGAAATTAGTACGAATGATTTTTACAAGGGGGAAGCGAAAGCGTTCATATGACTATACATAAGATGAAGGAAACGACATTTAAAGAAGCTACGCTTGCAGAATGGGAGCAAGTTGCGATTAAATCCTTAAAAGGTAAGACACTTGAATCACTTTCTACAAAAACATTAGAAGATATTATTTTGAAACCGCTTTATTCTTTAGCAGATTTTGCGGATATACCTGTAAATCAAATAGAAATTATTAGACAAGCTACCACTAATGCGAATTGGTTAGTATCTCAAATTTCTATAGGCAACTCAAGTGAAGAAGTTCTTGCTGAAATAAAAGAATCACTTGAGAAAGGTAATGATGTGATTCATTATACGTTGCAAAATAGCCACGCTTGGGAAGCTTCCCAATTAGAAGAATTACAATCATTAACTAAAATATATCCAGTCTATTTGGATATAACAGCAAATCAAGCCTTTTTACATAATTTTACTGATCTGAAAGGCTGTGTTATAGGCGCAAGTACAAACGATATATCGAATACACGTACTTTTTTCTTAGATGGAACTTCCATTCACAATGCTGGAGGAGACGCGGTGAGTGAGCTGGTTAGTGTACTTGTACAGGCTGATGTAATAGCCACCGAAAAGACAATCGATCAAGTCGAGGGAAAAGCATTTGTTCAATTTTCGGTGGACAGTAACTTCTTTATGGAAATTGCGAAAATTCGTGCGTTCCGTGTACTTTGGCAAGCATTTGGCGAAGCGTATGGAAAGACCGAAATTTCAGCAATTCCCGTTCATGCGGAAACATCATTACGTTCTTTTTCTGCACTTGATCCGAATGTGAATATTCTTCGAGCAGCGAATAGCGCTTTAGCAGCGGTTTTAGGTGGTGCAGATAGCGTAACAACGCATCCTCATGATCTATTAACTGGTGTCAATCAAACCTCTAAACGAATTGCACGAAATATGCAACTAGTCCTAAAAGAAGAAACGCATATCGGTCGCGTATTAGATGCAGCTGGTGGATCTTACTATTTAGAAACATTAACAAAAGAGCTTGTGGAAAAGGCATGGACATTATTTTTAGAGTTAATGAAAGAAGATACGTCGGCAGTAAGAGAAGCAAAACTTCATGAGCGAGCAGCTATCAAATGGGAGCAGCAATTAGAAGCACTTTCAAAACGCAAGAAATCCTTAATTGGTACAAATAACTATGCAAATCCGGAAGATGAATTGGATTCAGAAATTATATCGACAGATTACAAGCGTTTAGCAGAGCCTTTTGAATTGTTGCGAAAAGCGTTTAAAGCGAATTCTTTAAACGCAGCTATTATTCCTTATGGCGTATTAAAAGAATACAAACCTCGAATGGATTTTGTGAGTGGGTACTTAGTATCGCTAGGAATCTCACCAGTAGTGGCACAGGAAAACTTAAAACCTTTTGATCTTCAAAAATGGATTGATGAACAACATATCAATTATGTCGTGTTTGTTGGAAATGATGAACAAACAGCTGGACTAGTACCCGCACTTTTAAACGAAAAATTATCTGTGCCAATGGATGTAGCAGGGAAATTTGACGAATATGAAGACTGGCTAGATGCTGGGCTATCTGGACGTATTTTTGCTGGACAATCTCTTTTAGATAAAGGAAAAGAACTTCTAGCACTTGCCCAAGGGGGGAATTCACATGACAACGCCTAATTATTCAGCCGTATCGATTGAGAATTTATTAAAGAAATCTAGTATCGAAGTAAAAGAAAAAGCATCTTCTTTTTTAACAAATGAGGGTATTGAGTTAAAGCCTGTATATGATGAAGCTGATCTCAGCCTAGTGAAACATTTAAATGACCTTCCAGGCATTGCGCCAAATACACGTGGACCATATCCAACGATGTATGTGGCAAAACCATGGACGGTTCGTCAGTATGCGGGTTTTTCTACTGCGGAAGAAAGTAACGCTTTCTATAGAAGAAACTTAGCAATGGGTCAAAAAGGTCTGTCCGTTGCGTTCGACTTAGCGACACACCGAGGCTATGATTCGGATCATGAACGCGTTACTGGGGATGTAGGTAAAGCGGGAGTTGCAATCGATTCGGTGGAAGATATGAAGATATTATTCAATGGAATTCCACTCGATCAAATGTCAGTATCAATGACGATGAACGGTGCAGTACTACCAATTCTATCATTTTACATCGTGACTGCAGAAGAACAAGGGGTATCTCCCGATCAACTTGCTGGAACGATTCAAAATGACATTTTGAAAGAATATATGGTTCGAAATACTTATATTTACACACCTGAAATGTCGATGAAAATTATTGCGGATATCTTTGCTTATACAGCAAAAAAAATGCCGAAATTCAACTCGATTTCGATTTCGGGCTACCATATGCAAGAAGCAGGAGCAACAGCAGACATCGAGCTTGCCTACACATTAGCGGATGGTCTGGAGTATGTTCGAACAGGTTTAAAAGCGGGTATTGAAATTGATTCATTCGCACCGAGACTTTCATTTTTCTGGGCAATTGGTATGAATTACTTCATGGAAGTAGCAAAAATGCGAGCTGCTCGAAGAATTTGGGCACAAATGATGTCTAGCTTCGATCCTAAAAATCCAAAAACTTTAGCATTGCGTACACATTCACAAACTTCTGGTTGGAGTTTAACCGAGCAAGATCCATTTAATAACGTAACGAGAACTTTAGTAGAAGCAAATGCAGCTGCAATGGGGCATACCCAATCACTTCATACAAATGCGCTAGACGAAGCAATTGCACTTCCAACGGATTTCTCAGCACGAATTGCACGGAATACACAGTTATTCCTGCAAGAAGAAACGAGTATGACAAAAGTAATCGATCCATGGGGTGGTTCGTATTATGTAGAAACACTTACGAACGAGTTAATGGAAAAAGCTTGGGCGCTCATCGAAGAAATCGAAGAACTTGGTGGCATGGCAAAAGCAATTGAAACTGGCCTTCCGAAAATGAAAATTGAAGAAGCAGCAGCGAAAAAGCAAGCACAAATCGACTCCTCGAAAGAAATTATTATCGGGGTGAACAAATACCGATTAGAACAAGAAGATGCAATTGATATTTTAAATATCGATAATTCAGTAGTTCGACAAAAACAGATGGAACGTTTAGCAAAAGTAAAAGAAAATCGTGATGAAAAAGAAGTGCAAGAAGCCCTAATTACATTAACCGAAGCAGCTAGAACAGGTAACGAGAATCTATTAGCAGTTGCTGTGGATGCTGCTAGAAAACGTGCAACGATTGGAGAAATTTCGGATGCAATTGAAGTAGTAGCTGGAAGACATAAGGCGGTGATTCGTTCCGTGAGTGGAGTGTATAGTGCGAACTTTAATGATGCAGATGAAATCGAAGCAGTGAAACAAATGTCGGAGGATTTCCTAGAAAACGAAGGGAGACGCCCGCGTATTTTAATCGCGAAAATGGGTCAAGATGGACATGACCGTGGTGCAAAAGTGATTGCAACTGCGTTTGCTGATTTAGGATTTGATGTGGATATTAGCCCTTTATTCCAAACACCGGCAGAAACTGCTCAGCAAGCGGTGGAAAACGATGTACATGTTGTAGGAGTAAGTTCGCTTGCTGCCGGGCATATGACATTAGTTCCTGCTTTACGAGAAGAACTAGCTAAACTAGGTAGAGAAGATATTTTAATCGTTGTTGGAGGAGTTATTCCTGCTCAAGATTATGTATTCTTACGTGAAAATGGTGCATCTGCAATTTTCGGACCCGGAACAGTTATACCAGTAGCAGCACAAAAAGTAATCGAAGAAATCTATAAACGATTAGGTTATGAGGAAGTGGAAGGCTAATGGCTGAAACAGATAAAACAAACCAATCGACGATGCATGTGATGAGTGGGATTAAATCTCAGCATGATGGAATGGGAAAAGCTTCTGTAAAGAAGTTTTCGAAAAAGAGTGCACTAGTTATTGATCAGGAGGAATATCTCCGTGAAATTCAAAAGGGCTCTAGGCTTCATTTAGCAAAAGCAATCACTTTCGTAGAAAGTACAGTTAGTGATCAACAAGCTATTGGTCAACAATTACTCAAATCATTATTAAGTCATACAGGTAACAGTATTCGAATTGGCATTACTGGTGTACCGGGTGCTGGAAAAAGTACATTCATTGAAGCATTTGGAATGATGTTATGCGACCTAGGTTATCGCGTAGCGGTTCTTGCTATTGACCCTAGTTCAACCCTAACAGGTGGAAGTATACTTGGTGATAAAACACGGATGGAGGAGCTTGCAAGGCATCCAAATGCTTTTATAAGACCTTCTCCAACTGCTGGGACGCTTGGTGGTGTTCATAAAAAGTCGCGAGAAACGATGCTTTTATGCGAAGCAGCAGGTTATGACATTATTTTAGTAGAAACAGTTGGCGTTGGACAAAGTGAAACGATTGTACGAGGAATGGTTGATTTCTTTCTACTTCTTGCACTAACTGGAGCTGGTGATGAACTACAAGGAATGAAAAAAGGTATTATGGAGCTTGCAGATGCCATAGTGGTCAATAAAGCAGATGGAGCAAATGAGAAATTAGCTAAGAAGACAGTAGCAGAATATAAACAAATTCTACACTTTTTAGCCCCATCTTCCCCATACTGGAATACACCTGCTTTGGCGGTTTCTTCCTTATATAAGTCTGGTCTAGACTCGGTTTGGGAGACAATCCTAATTTTTAAGAAAGAAATGATTGAACAAAACGCTTGGCAATACAGAAGAAAAGAACAAACGGTTGATTGGTTCAATTCGATGATAGTAGATCGTTTATATAGAGACTTCTTTTCATCAGTAGAAAAGAAAGAAACAATGGCACAATTAGAAAGTCTAGTGAGGGATGAAAAAGTAACGGTTTCACAGGCAGTGGAAGAGTTATTTTCCTCGAATTCTAAGCAATAATCTGCTAAGATAAAAATAGTTTGGAAAGGAGCGTTTAATTATGAATATGGATTTTAATTTATTGATGAATGATATGGTTATGCAGGCTCGTGGAGAAATGGAAACAAGTGGTTATGAGCAATTAACATCACCGGAGGAAGTAAATACTGCATTTGCTCGTCCAGGTACAACTCTAGTAATGATTAACTCAGTTTGTGGATGTGCAGGAGGAATTGCTCGTCCAGCAGCAGCAAATGCTGTTCATTATGATAAAAGACCAGATCATCTTGTAACTGTTTTTGCAGGTCAGGATAAATTAGCTACACAACAAGCTCGCAATCATTTTGGTGATGAACATTTACCTTCTTCTCCATCATTTGTTTTATTAAAAGACGGAGAAGCTATTGCAGAAGTTGGTCGTCACGAAATAGAAGGACATGATCCAATGTCTGTTATTACACATATCCAAGCGTTGTTTGAAGAACATTGCGAAGAGATTTAAAGGAAAAAAAGATGCCTCAATTGTAGGCATCTTTTTTTATATTAAATCATGTCAATTGAATATCATATTTTTTCCAACTAATACATTTAGGTAAATGTACGATTATTTTTCTGTCTTACTTTTTATATAGTGCGCAACATGTAATCTAAATAGTAACAACTGGGCTTTAGCGCTCTGGTATTCGCTTTCCGCGGGCGTTGCCTCAGCCTCCTCGCTTCGCTGTGGGGTCTTCGGCTAACGCTATTCCCGCAGGAGTCTCATACCCATAGCCGTGTACTTAAGCTAATTCAATTATTTTTCATAATAAGTGCCTCTTTTAAGTTAGTATTAAAACGACAACTTAGAGGAGGCTTTTATGTACAATCAACATAATTTATATTTAAAAGAATGTTTTCAACTTTTTCTACCTAAAAATATTGAACAACTAGCGAAGGAAACAGGATTTATTAAACGGGAGCGGCAATTTTCAGCTTCCGACTTTTTATCACTTGTCTTTCGACAAAATGCTAATCTTGTTCAGCCCTCATTAAATAATTTATGCCACGATTTAGAAAAACATCATATAAATATTACTAAATCAGGTTTAAATAAACGATTCACTACTGAAGCTGTCGACTTTTTTAAGGCCCTATTTGACCGTCTATTTCAATATCAACTTCAGGCGCCATTGGCTGAAATGAAATTAAAGAAAGATTCCCCATACAAACGGATTCGAATTATCGATAGTACAAGCTTTAAACTCCCTAAATCAAATGAAAATGAGTATAAAGGAACGAGAGATGCTGGTGCTAAAATTCAATTTGAATTTGATTACTTAAGTGAGAAATTACTTTGGTTTAATTTAGATGAAGGGAAATCCGCAGACAGTCCCGCAGGATTCGAACGACTAGCTAGTTTAGAAAAAGGGGATTTATTCTTGCAGGATTTAGGTTACTATCATTTGGATTTATTTGAACAAATTCATCAATCTGAAGCCTTTTATCTTTCAAGAGCTAGAATGGATTCGCAGTTCTTTGTAGAGGTTGATAATCCACCTCGTCATCCAGATGGTTCCTTTATTGAAAACCAACGCTATCAGCGTTTATACATGGAAGAAGAATTAAAAACATTACCTAGGGGACAATATCGAGAGTGGAATCAAATTTATGTGGGAAGACATAAAAAAATGCCCACACGTTGTGTTATTTATCGCCATGATGAAGTGCAAGAAGCAAAAAATATAAACAAAAGAATTAGAAGTTATCAAAAAAAATGCCGCTCTATTCCAAAAGAAAATGTAGCTGCACTTTCTGGACTAACTATTTACATAACTAATTTACCACCTACTATTTCCGTTGAAAAAATAACTCAGTTATATCGTGTTCGATGGCAGATTGAACTTCGTTTTAAAACATGGAAATCCCATTTGAAAATCCATCAAATAAAAGACATGAAAATGGAACGTTGGTTATGCCACGTATATTGCCAATGTATTGTCATGCTGTTAAGCATGATAACCACAGGTTTTATTCGAAAGGTAGTTTGGAAAACATTAAATAAATTTATTAGTGAAGATTTAACGATCCGTATGATTTCTAGAATGATAAACCGACTCGTTTTAGAAAGCAAAAAAAGTGCACGAAGCTGGAGTTTGTTCTTTAAGAGTCTTATTCCTACCACAGAAAAATTCAACTTAAAATCGACAAAGCCAGAACCACACACTCTATTTGTTTGATTAAATTCACAAAAAATCCAAATTAAAGGTAGTTGGAAACTGCTTTATTTTGGGTTTATTTGTTATGTTCTTTTTTTAGAACATATCTTATTCTAACCTCAAAACACTCATTTGCAACATTAAATTTCTCGAAAAATAGTAAAAACATATAATTTGAAACTTACTATTCTTCTTAAGTACACGGCTATGGTCTCATACCGCCGCGCTAAATCCACATAATGTAGTATTATTCTTTAAAATAAATACCGATAAGTGAATAAGTTAAAAACACGCTTTGAATGTGACCACTGTCTCTTAATATAGCTTTTACTTGGTATGAGATGACACTTATAAAGTGTACACTACATAAATTGCACATAACGGTAGTTATCTTGCGATTAAAGCGTGGTATCTTTCGATTAGTAAAAAGTGGCATCTTCTTATGATAGAAAGCACCTATCCTATGGTAACGAGTCCCTTTATGAGCTTTTACACGACGGCACACACAGAATAGTCAACAAGCTACGTTGATTATAGCGGAGGGGAGGCGACTCCAGCCGGATGAGTGAGACAGATGAGCAATCGCAGGCGAACGCGTAGCGTCGGCGATGGCTCATCGCTCACCCGGCGGAAAGCGTCCGCCCTGTAGCGAAAATCCTAGCGGTCACATAATAGAGCCTCTTTAGTGCGCACTATATCTAAAAAGCGAACTTAAAAGCCGTTGTTTTGTTTCATTAATTTCATTAAAAACAGCGGAAGCATTTAATTGCCTCCGCTGTTTTTAATGAAATTACAAGATAAAGCTTAATCCGAATAGTAATGAAGACATAACCATGATTAATACCATTAAATATACGATAACTTTACGAAATTTTTGATTGCCCATGAACTACACTCCTTTAACAATTACTTTTATTTTATCAAATTCGAAAAAAAGCACAAGAGGTAGCGATTTTTTTTTGAAATATGTACAATAGAAGATATAGTCTAAATATATGGGGTGTTGGGAAAAATGGAGAAAGTAGATCATATTGGTATTGCGGTAAAAAGTATTGAAGAAGCACTACCTTATTATATAGAAACATTAGGACTAAAACTTATACATATCGAAGAAGTTCCATCTGAGAAAGTACGAGTTGCTTTTATCGACAGTGGAAATTTGAACCTCGAGTTACTACAACCCCTTGATGAGACAAGTACAATTCATTCGTTCATCGAGAAAAAAGGGGAAGGCATCCATCATATTGCCTTTGGAGTGTCTAATATCCAAATCCGTTTAAATGAGCTAAAAGAAAAAGGGGTTCGGCTTATTCAAGAGACGCCTAAAGCTGGGGCACATGGTGCTCAAGTAGCTTTCATTCATCCAAAAGCTTCAGGTGGAGTTTTGTATGAATTATGTGATAAATCAGGGGGAGCGAAATAATCAGATGGATATATATGAGAAAATTAATGATCTTTACGATCGTAAACGTAAAATCGAGCTAGGTGGCGGTGACGCTCGAATTGAAAAGCAACATGAAAAGGGCAAGTTAACTGCTAGAGAACGAATTGATCTTCTTGTGGATAAAGGATCTTTTGTTGAATTAAATCCATTTATACAACATCGTACTGTAGATTTTGGTATGGATAAGCAAGAAGGACCTGGTGATGGGGTAGTAACTGGGTATGGGAAAGTAAATGGTCGTCCAATTTATTTATTCTCACAAGACTTCACCGTTTTCGGGGGAGCTCTTGGAGAAATGCATGCGTTAAAAATTGCAAATGTCATGGATTTGGCTGCCAAAAATGGTGCGCCGTTTATTGGTTTAAATGATTCGGGTGGTGCTCGTATACAAGAAGGTGTTGTTTCACTAGATGGTTACGGCCAAATTTTTTATCGCAATGCTATCTATTCTGGAGTAATTCCACAAATTTCGGTTATTTTAGGGCCATGTGCTGGTGGAGCTGTTTATTCACCTGCGATCACGGACTTTGTTTTTATGACCGATGAAACAAGTCAAATGTTCATAACGGGACCAAAAGTAATTGAAACGGTTACTGGTGAAAAAATTTCTGCAGAAGATTTAGGTGGCTCAAAAGTACATAATACGATTAGTGGTAATGCACATTTCCGTGGGAAAACGGAAGAAGAAGTTTTGGAAAGTGTGCGCTTGTTACTTAGTTATTTACCGCAAAGTTTTGAAGAGAAGGCTGCAATCGTTGAAGTGCCAAGTGAAAATGATGATCGTCCTGATTTAGCTGATATCGTACCATTTGAAGCAATTCGTCCCTATGATATACGCAAAGTAATTGACCAAGTTGTAGACACGGATTCTTTTTTGGAAGTACAAAAAGAATTTGCCAAAAATATTGTCATTGGACTAGCTCGCATTAAAGGAGAAGTTGTAGGGCTCGTTTGTAATCAACCAAAAGTAATGGCTGGTGGACTTGATATTGATTCAAGTGATAAAGCAGCCAGATTTATTCGATTCTGTGATGCATTTAATATCCCGATTATTACGTTTGAAGACGTTACAGGCTTCTTCCCAGGTATTAAGCAAGAACATGGCGGTATTATTCGTCATGGAGCGAAGATTTTATTTGCCTACTCAGAAGCAACAGTTCCAAAAATGACGGTTATTTTACGTAAAGCATACGGCGGTGCATATGTTGCATTGAATTCCAAATCTATTGGAGCAGATGTGGTGTTTGCTTGGCCTAATGCAGAAATTGCCGTAATGGGACCTCAAGGAGCAGCGAATATTATTTTTGCCCGTGAAATTGCAAACAGTGATAATCCCGAAAAAGTTCGTGAAGAAAAGATTGAAGAATATCGTGAAAAGTTTGCCAACCCATATGTGGCTGCATCCATGGGTATGGTGGATGATGTAATCGACCCTCGTGAAACACGTATTAAACTGATTCAAGCATTGGAAATGATGCGAAATAAAAAAGAATCACGACCAAATAAAAAACATGGAAATATTCCACTATAAAAGGAGTCTGAAAATAAGATGAATCGTCTAATAGAAGAATTTTTTGAACTTGTAAAAATCGACTCAGAAACAAAACATGAGCAAGTAATTGCACCTATCTTACTGGATAAATTGGAAGTATTAGGGTTTTCTGTTATCCAAGATGATTCTGCTGAAAAAAATGGACATGGAGCTGGAAACTTAATAGGAACGCTTAAAGGGACCAAAGCAGATGCAGATTCTATTTACTTTACGGTGCATATGGATACCGTTGTTCCAGGAAAAGGTATTCAACCTATTTTAAAAGAAGATGGCTATATTTATTCAGATGGTACAACCATTTTAGGGGCAGATGATAAAGCTGGAATTGCTGCTCTTTTTGAAGCAATCAGACGATTAAAAGAAGAAAATATAGAGCATGGGGATATTCAAGTAGTCATCACTGCTGGAGAAGAAAGTGGTCTTGTTGGAGCAAAAGAATTAGATCCTTCAATGCTTACAGCTAAGTATGGCTATGCAATTGATAGTGATGGAACAGTTGGTGGCATTGTCACTGCGGCTCCTTTTCAATCAAAACTTTGGACAACGATTAAAGGAAGAACCGCACATGCAGGAGTTGCGCCTGAAAAAGGTGTTTCTGCCATTACATTAGCTTCAAAGGCTATTTCAGCAATGAAACTAGGTAGAATTGACAATGAAACCACTGCGAATATCGGTCGTTTTGAAGGCGGACAAGCAACAAATATCGTGTGCGATGAAGTGCATATATTAGCAGAAGCTCGTTCGATTAATAAAGAAAAGTTAGATGCGCAAGTGGCACATATGGTGCAAGTATTTAAAGAAACTGCTGAAAAACATGGCGGTTCCGCCGAAACAGAAACACAGTTAATGTACCCAGGTTTCCGCTTTGAAGAAGACCATCAAGTCGTACAAGTTGCAAAACGTGCAGTTGAAAGTATTGGACGAACTGCCGATATTAAAACTAGTGGTGGAGGCAGTGATGCAAACGTCATTGCTGGATTCGGCATTCCCACAGTAATTTTGTCTGTTGGATATGAAGAAATTCATACAACAAACGAGCGTATGCCAGTAGAAGAGTTAGAAAAACTTGCAGATTTACTTGTTGAAATCGTGAAAGTAGCTGCAGAATAATTACCATAGGGGGTACTATTTATTGTCTAGTGAAAAAGTAGTTGTTTTTCAGTGTGGAAACGAAGAATATGCAGTTCCGATCGAACATGTTATTTCTATTGAAAAATTAGAACATATTAACCCGATACCACATTTACCAAATTATTTAATTGGCTTAATGAAAATCCGTGGCGAGCTCGTTCCAATTATTGATTTCGAGCAAATATTGTATAATCGAAGTGGTGCTGAAAATGAATCGGCTCGAGTTATCACAATGCACACACAAGATATGTCAATCGGACTCCTTGTGGTTGAAGCAAAAGAAATATTAGATATTGCTACTGATGATATAAAGCAAATTGGCTTAGTAAATTACACAAAAACGCAATACTTTACTGGAGTCGCAAATTTAGAAAACCGTATGATTACAATTGTGGATCCTTCTATTTTAGTTCGCTCCATTGAAGGTATAAAAGATATTCAAGCATATTTGGAAGCAGTGAAAAAAGAGGAGTTAGTTACGGCGGAAGACCGTAACTAACAAGTTTGAGGTAGCTTAATATAGCTACCTTTTTTCCATATGAGAGGTGATTTTTTTGAAGAGAAGAAATAGAATAATTTTTCATCTAGATATGAACAGCTTCTATGCTTCTGTCGAACAAGCGCATGATCCCTCACTAAAAGGAAAACCAATTGCAATTGCAGGAAACCCGAAGGAACGTCGTGGAATTTTAGTCACCTGTTCTTATGAAGCCCGAGCAAGAGGGGTTTACACAACCATGTCTGTTTGGGAAGCAAAACGTAAATGCCCAGAAATTATTTTACTTCCACCAAATTTTGAACGATACCGAATTGCTTCGAAGGCAATGTTTGATATTCTCCGGTCTTACACAGAACTCGTGGAACCAGTTTCGATTGATGAAGGATATATGGATATTAGTGAACTGGATTTGACCATGGACGCTATCACATTTGCAGAATCCATTCAACAAAGATTGATCCGAGAACTGGATTTACCTAGCTCGATAGGAATAGCGCCAAATAAGTTTTTAGCCAAAACGGCATCTAATATGAAAAAGCCTATGGGAATTACAGTATTGAGAAAGCGAGAAGTAGCAGAAAAGTTATGGCCACTTCCCGTTATCGAAATGCATGGTGTAGGGGAAAGTACTGCAAACAAACTTTCCAATATAGGTATTAAAACAATAGGTGATTTGGCGAATATTCCTTTGGGTATAATGAAGGAACAGCTAGGGAAAGTAGGATTAAGACTTGCTGAAAGAGCAAACGGAATAGACGAGAGGCTAGTTGATCCTACTTCTATTTTCGATACAAAAAGTGTTGGAAACTCCACTACTTTGCCATATGATGAAACGAATATAAAGGAAATTGATAAGGTTCTATTAAGATTGTCTAAAAAAGTAGCTGCTAGGCTAGACTCCAAAAACCTTGCAGGGAGATCAATTACTATACATATCCGTGATGCTAATTGGAAAAATAAAACGAAATCTAAAACGATGCAAAATCGCCTGTTTGAAGAACAACAAATATTTCTTCTTGCTAAAACATTGTTTCACAAAACATGGGATGGTGAGCCTATTCGTCTACTTGGTGTGACAGTTAATAATGTGCATGATAAAGGCGAATACGCTGAGCAGCTATCCATTTTTAATTTTGAAGAACATGCAAAAGAAGAGCCTATCCTAAAGCTTGTAGAACAACTGCAAGAAAAGTTTGGTGCAAATAGTATAAAAAGGGGAGTGAAAGTTAAAAAGAAATCCTCTCTAGAGTCAAAAACGAGTTTTAGTAAAGATTTTTTAGATGATCATGAGAAAAGGTGAGAATATGCAACTATTATTTTTAGGAACAGGAGCTGGAATGCCCTCCAAGGGACGGAATACCACTGCAACTGTGTTAAAACTGCTTGAGGAGAGGGGGACTTATTGGCTTTTTGATTGCGGAGAAGCAACCCAACATCAAATGCTTCATACAACATTAAAACCTCGTAAACTTGAAAAAATCTTCATCACACATTTACATGGAGATCATATTTATGGACTCCCAGGATTATTAGGATCTCGTTCGTTTTTAGGTGGAGATGCGTCTCTGACAATTTATGGGCCAAAAGGGATAAAGGCATGGATTGAATTGACGCTTTTGACATCGAGCACCTATTTACAATATAAATTGAACATCATTGAAATTGAGGATGGCATCATATTTGAAGATGCTCAGTTTGTTGTAGAAGCAAAGTCAATCGAACATGTTATCCCTTGCTTTGGCTTTAAAATTACACAGAAACCACTTCCACCTCAATTGATTATCGAGAAAACAGACGCTTTAAAAGTTCCAAGAGGGCCACTGTTAAAACAATTAAAAGAAGGTCATGATGTCGAGCTACCAGATGGGCGAATTGTTTTAAGTAAAGATGTAACAGGGGATCCAAAAGAAGGTTTTCAACTTGCTATATTAGGTGATACAAAATATTGTGAAAACTCTATTTCACTTAGCCAAGGGGCAGACATCGTCTTACATGAGGCTACATTTGATAAGGAAACGGCCGAATTAGCAGGCTTATATGGTCATTCGACCATTTTAGATGCCGCGAATGTTTGTAAAGAAGCTAATGCATTGAATTTAATCGTTAATCATATTAGTGCACGTTTTTTACCTTATCATTTAAAAGAAATGTTAAATCAAGTGGCGCATTTTGATTTCCCAATTCATATTGCAGAAGATTTTGCAGAGTATGATTGGTCAAATGGTAGATTAAATAAAATAACTGATTCCGAGCGTTGATATAATCACTCGGAATCTTTCTGTTTTTTATCAGTAATGACTAAACTTAGTGTGGCGATTGGTCCAATAATGAGGGAAAGAAGGAACCAATTGAGTCCACTTCTGTTTTTCCCTTGTGCAATTCCTGCATTAATGAGGGCAAGTGTACCCCATCCTACTACATACTCATTATACATCTATTTATACAGTCCTTTCTTATCGATAAGTTTCGGTTTTGGATCATTTGATCTCGAGTTTGAAAATTGGTCTCATTCTACCATTTACTTCAATTTATTCGTACTGTTTTCCTAACATACGAGACTTATTTTGTGCAGCATTAATACAAGCAAAAATAGCATCTCCTACTTTATGTTGTATTAGCATTTCCACTCCTGCTTCTGTGGTGCCGCCTGGACTAGTAACTCTTCTACGTAACTCTTTAGGCTCGAAATCTCCTTTTTTCATCATTTGTGCAGCTCCTTCCATCGTCTGAATAAATAATTGGCGAGCATCGGTTTTTTCCAAACCATGTAGCATAGCAGCAGCTTCAAATTGCTCTGCAAAATAATAAAAGTAGGCTGGACCACTCCCAGAGAGTGCAGTAACCACATGTAAATCTTCTTCACTCACTGTTTTTACAGTTCCAATGGACTCCAAAATATCAATTATTGCTAGTTTCTCTTCATCAGATACAAGTTCATTCCAGCTTACTGCCGATGCGCTTAATCCAACAGCAGCGGATGTGTTCGGCATAACACGCGCAATTGGGCGACTTCCTAAGTAATTTGTAATCGTTTGTATTGTCACACCAGCTATAACTGAAATAACCGTGGCCTCTTTGTTTAAAATAGGAGCAATATCAGTTAATGCTTCTTTAGCGTCTTTAGGTTTCATTGCTAAAAAAACAATATTAGCCTCACATAATGCCTTTTTTTCTTCACACACAATTCCTACATGATAAGCTTTTTTTAATTGTTGAAGTTGTTCCACGTCCGACTTATTCATCACATGAATGTTTTCTGGAGAAATTTTTTCTTCCTTTGTTAATCCATTAATAATCGCCTCAGCCATAGCACCAGCACCGATAAATACAATTTTCGTCATTTAGATTCCTCCTCTTAAAAATAAAAAAAGCGCTCTCGTCCTATATATCATAAGGACGAAAACGCAATGATTTCCGCGGTACCACCTAAATTTGCCGATAAAACGGCACAACTTAATCCTTCTTATCGCGAAGGTCACGACTATGTTTCCATAGTAGCTCCGAAGTAGGTTCTACATATGAGCGGGAGGTGAAACTTGCAGCGGGTCATTTCACTCTCTTAACTCCATCATACATATACTATTCTTCATCTTGGCTTATATTTTCTGAATTAATGAAATTATAGGACTGTTGCAAGTAAAAGTCAAACACATTTAAAAAAAGATTAGAAGTCTAGTTTAATTTTGAATGGGTAGTACGGAGATTGCTCTCGGAAAACTAGAATCCTTTTGATTAAACTCTATTTCAACAGCTATATTAGTGACGGGTCTTTTAAAAAAATGTACAATAGAATGAATAGCTATTCATAAAAGGGAGTTTTCAAATGACAATACATAAAATTACTATGCCAACACCATTCGCAGTTGGTGATGTAAATGCTTATTTAGTAAAAGGGGATGCACTTACATTAGTAGACGCTGGACCAAAAACAGAAGAAGCGCTCGTTGCTCTTTCAACAGGAATAAAAGAAGCAGGTTACTCGCTTTCAGATATAGAGCAAGTCCTTTTAACACATCACCATCCAGATCATTCTGGTTGGGTTGATGCTTTTGAAAAAGCCACAATATTAGGTCATCCTTATAATCAACCATGGTTAACAAGAGACACAGATTTTTTCAGCTTTCATGATGAATTTTATCTTCAATGCCTTATTGAGGAAGGAGTACCTGAGAGCTATTTCAATTGGGTTGAAAAAATGAGAAGACCGATTCATTTTATCGGAAACAGACCACTTGATATGCAGCTAAATGAAGGAGACATACTTCCAGGTCATCCCGATTTAACCGTTTTAGAAACATTAGGACATGCTCAAAGTCATCTGTCTTTTTGGTCGGAGAAAACGGGAATATTAATTGGAGGCGATCATATTTTGGAAAAAATTTCGTCTAATCCTCTAATTGAGCCTCCGCTCAATCTAAAAGCTGAACGGTCAAAATCCATGCTTCAATATAATGCTTCACTTAAACGAATCCAAACTTTACCTGTAGAGAAGATATTTAGTGGACATGGAAACGAAGTATATAACGTATCTGAGCTTATTAGCAGCAGACTTGAAAAACAGAGAGAACGTGCTTTGAAGGTTTTGGACATGATGAAAGATGGAGAAAAAACTATTTTTCAGATTACTCAGCAACTTTTTCCAAAAGTATATGAAAAAGAACTTGGTCTAACTCTTTCGGAAACAATTGGACAAGTCGATTATCTAATGGATGAAGGCTATATTAAAGAACGAAGAAACGAGAAAGGTATTTTGTTTTATGAACAAGCGTAAGAAAATTTTTATCACAGGAGCTACAAGTGGTGTTGGATTACTACTTGCAAAAAACCTCCACACAGCAGGGCATGAAATCTGGGCAAGTGGTCGTAACTTTGAAGTTTTGAAGCATTTAGATGAGCTTGGGATATACACAATACAAGCAGACTTAACAGAGGAACAGTCCTTTGAGGAGTTATTTCATCAGATGGGTACTCCAGACACAATTATTCTCTGCGCTGGCGTTGGTACATTTGCTTATTTATCGGAATTAGAAGATAAAGATATGAGGCAGATGATGCATGTAAATGTTATAGCTCCAATGCTTCTTACTAAATATTTTGCGGAGAAAATGAAAGAAAGATGGAGCGGACATATTATTTTTGTCGCTTCTCAAGCGGGAAAAGTAGCGACACCAAAAGCATCCGCTTATGCAGCCTCTAAGCACGCAATTTTAGGATTCGCAAATAGTGTTCGAATGGAATTAAAAGAATTTGGAATATATGTAACGACAATTAATCCTGGACCAATCGATACACCATTCCTTGATTTGGCAGACCAAACCGGTAATTATCGAGACAAACTTAGTAAACATCTCCTTTCACCTGAAAGAGTAGTGGTAGCGATAACAAAAACTGTAGAACGTCCAGTTCGCGAAGTAGATCTTCCTTCGTATATGAGTCTCACAAGTAAACTCTATGCAGTCTTCCCAAAGACAGTTGAAACACTTGGGAAATCGTTTTTTAATAAAAAGTAGCCATTTTACTATTTACAGGAGGAATTTTTGATGAATTATCAAGATGTTTTTAAATTGGAATTTGCGTATATAGAGACCTTTTCCAAACGCACTCATTCCAATTGGGGTTCATTATTCTGTAATGAAAGTCAGACATCTTATTATGATGCAAACCATGCACATATCAGTAGTATCTCTGATACACCTCAACTAATAATAGATGAAGTAGTTCGTTATTATGAAACTAAAAAGATAATACCAAGATTTTATATATATGATTTAGAAAACCAACAAAATTTAATTGCAAGTTTAAAATTAAATAATTTTGGCTTCGAAGAATTAGTTAGCCCTGTTCAATTGTGGGATAAAGAAGTATTAGAAATAGAAAATAAAAAAGATGTAGCGATTGAACTTGTAACTAAAAATAATTATCATGAAGCCTTAAACATTGAATGCAGTATAAAAGAGTTTGGTGGTAAAGAGGTTAGAGAAAAAGCATTTGAGCAGGAATTTAATCATCCTAATTTTAAGCACTTTATACTCCGCTACAATGGTAGAGCAAGTGCAACTGCTTGTATTTTTAGACATGACAATCAAGCTCACATGGAAAGTGTCGCTACTTTAGAAGAATTTAGAGGTAGAGGATTAATAGGAGAGCTCATTCACTACCTTCAAGTTGAAGTTTCAAAAGAGAGATTAGAAAACCTATGGGTGTTTCCGATCAATGAAAAAATTGAAAAAGTGTATCAAAAATATGGTTTTAAGACCGTAGAAAGACTGAAAATGGGACATGCATATTTTGGTGGAAAAAGTATTAAAGAAATTCAAGGTTAGAAATTTTAATTGGAGGGGGCTATTAAATTGAAACTTTTTATTTTTGAAAAACAAGTAGGGAAAAATATTTCACATTTTAACTCGGACTTCATCATGTCTCGAATTGTAAGAACGGAGAAGCCAACACAAATTGGTTGTATGTATTTAGAAACCAATGGGGTTGTTGGTTATCATGAAGCAGTCGTACCTCAATTACTTCTTGTAATTTCTGGAGAAGGATGGGTTCGTGGGGAAGCTGGATTAAAGGTAAAGGTTAAAGTCGGCGATGCAGTTTTATGGAAAAAAGGGGAAGGACATGAAACAACAACTGAAACTGGTTTAACTGCAATTGTAATAGAATCAGAGGAATTAAATCCATCTGAGTTTATGTTGGAAAAATAATAAGTTAGTAAATATTACTTTTGAATTGACTCTCCTCCCAAAAAAAACCGATCAGTTCATCAGTAGTACCAATCGGTTTTGTAATAGAGGGTAAATCCTGTCTAACTAGGATACTTTCTTTTGATATTGATTGAGTAGGTGATCTAGTTCTTGGCTGATGGATACGACAAGTCGGTGGGTAAATCCTAATTTTTTCGCCATCCTGTACATGTCTTTCCTCTTGATTCCAATTTGAATCAATAAAGCCTTTTCGTTCAATAAACTTTTCAAAAAAAACTTCCTCCATATTGTGTATTTGGCTTCAATTCTTTGAGGATAATTTCTAGAAGATTGGGAAGCAACCTGTCCATTGTATGATATAAAATACGCAAAATTTGTCACATTGCGTAAGAAATCGAAAATTTAATATAATTGTAATAAAAGAATTAAATACTAGTCGAATGATGCAAAAAAACAAGATTCTTGCTTGAATGTATTCCTATGTCCAAGCTTTTTTTAAGAGCTGTACACCTAGCTGTATTTCTTCGATGGATAAATTACTAAAACCAAGTTTTAGCATAGTAGCATTCGGTTTATTACCAATGTATAAATGGGAAGTAGGATATACTTTTACCCCTTGTTTAATCGCTTGTTGTATAAGTGTTTCTTCGTCAACAGAGGTATGTAATTGAATTAATATATATAATCCAGAATGTGAACCAATGATTCGAATGGTTTTACCAAACGCTAATTGTAAAGAAGTAACGAGTAAATCCATCTTTCTTTTATATGTTGCACGCATTTTTCGAATATGTGAATCCCAACGTCCACGTTCCATAAAACGAGCCATTGTTCGTTGATGAATGCTAGAGGCTGTTTGTTCAAAAGTAGCGAATTGTTGTTTATACTGATCCAATAATTCGGAAGGTAACACCATATAACTTAACCGAATAGATGGTAAAAATGCTTTTGAAAACGTACTAATATAAATGACACGAGCCTCTTGTTGAATCGATAAAAGAGCTGGAATTGGTTGTTGTTGATAACGAAATTCACTGTCATAATCATCTTCAATAATATAGCCATTTTGTTCGTGTGACCATTTTAATAATTGTAGTCGCTCAGCGATGGGTAATGTCACACCTGTCGGAAACTGATGTGATGGAGTAATGTACACTAGCTTCGAGTCAGTTTGTTCAAACTGTTTCATACATAACCCTTTCTCTGTTACATCAATCGGATTAACTTGAAATCCAACTAGCTGAAAAACAATACGAGCACCGTCATAGCCTGGATTCTCAACTGCAATTGACGAAAACTCCTTTTTTAATATAATGGACAAATGCATTAACAGTTGTTGTGTACTACTACCAATCACAATAGAGTCAACAGAAGTTCGAATACCTCTAGATTGCAATAAATAGTTTGCTATTTTTTCTCTTAGTAATCTATCTCCTTGTTGTTCACCGTACATATATACAATATCTTCCTTCAATACTTCATTGGCACATTGTCTCCAAGCTTTTAAAGGAAATGCTTGTTGATCTACTGATCCTGCTCGAAAATCCACCAAACTGTTAATTTCTTTAGATACTAACTTTCCGACTTTTAATGTTGAAACATGTATATCAATTGGTTCAAATGTTTCAACAAAATATCCTCTTTTTTGTTCACTTCGAATATAGCCCTCCGCTAGTAATTGTTCATATGCGACAAGTGTCGTATTTCTACTCACATGTAGACTGTCAGCCAGCTGCCGAATGGAAGGAAGCTTCGTGTCAGAATGAAGTTCATTGTTCTCGATTAGTGAACGAATGGAATGGTAAATCTGTTTATATTTTGGACTGTTTTCATGTAAATGTAGTATTAATTCTTTCATTTAGCACCCCTAACTGACATGTTGAAATTGTCCTAACTGTATCTTTTTATTATGTCACTTGTTGTCAATACTATATGAAAGGAGAGATGAAAATGCAAATTAAAATGCTTCAAACAGAAGAAGACTGGCAAGCCGTTTATCCACTTATTCAACAGTTGCGTCCTCATTTAACAGAAGATCGGTATTTTGAGCTCTTAAAACAAATGCCAACCTATCAAGGATTGGTTATCATGGATGGGGCTCTTAAAGCATTTATTGGTTTTGAAGAATGTCATAATTTTTACAATGAAAGACACATATTTGTCCATGATTTTGTGACAAATGAAAACGATAGGTCGAAAGGGTATGGTGAAATGCTGATGGAAGCTCTTATTACACATGCGAAAGAATACCAATTTGCTTGTATTGCATTGGAATCAGGTATCCAAAGATATGATGCTCATCGTTTTTATGAAACTAAAATGGGATTTAATAAATGGTGCTACTCATTTCGAAGGAAGGTTTTCTCATGAAAATTGTAAAAGGGAATGTTAATAATTTGGAGGATCTTATTCCACTATTTAATGGTTATCGATTATTTTATGAACAGTCTATCGATGAAGAAGGTTCAAAGAATTTTCTGTTTGCAAGAATTCAAAAGGAGGAATCGGCTATTTATATAGCATACGATAAAGGAATTGCAGTTGGATTTGTACAATTATATCCGTTTTTCTCTTCAGTCGGTATGCAAAGAGCGTTTATTTTAAATGATTTATTTGTCGATCCAGCTTGTCGAAAAAAAGGAATAGGAAAAGCACTTATGAAAAAGGCTTTTCAATTTTGTGAAGAAGAGAAGGCAAGATTTGTTACATTACAGACCGCAACTAATAACCATAATGCAAAAGCATTGTATGATTATATGGGAATGCATCTAGATAAAGAGAGTGACTATTATATAAAATATTTATAAGAGGAAGGTTAATAGCTATCAATAAGTACGTTGTAATTTAACCTGGAATTTCTGAATACTGCCAGGCTCATTTATTTTATTAAATGCATGAATCTGGCAGGTACATTGTTTTTATTTTTCTTTACTAAAGTCTAAGATTCTTATTAGATTGTCAGAGTTATCTTGGAAAATAGCGTAACGACCAGGAGGAATATCAATTGGCTCTTTAATGAATTTAATAATATCTTTATTGTTCTCATAATACTGGTCTACGTTATCTACAAGAAATACTGCTCCTGGAGTTGAACCTACTTCATCTGTTTCTATCATTAATTGGATATCTGAACCTGGCATTTTTAATGCAACAGTATGATCTCCTTCTCGCCAAGCTTCTTCAAATCCTAATACGTCGCGATAAAAAGCAAGTGATTCCTTTAGATTTTCGACTGGATAATCAATAAATAATAATTTCATATACTTTCCTCCAATGTTTTTATTTTTAGAATAATCTAATTATGCATTACGTAATAAGATTACGTCAAGCGTAAATCATTTACGTTAAATAATTGGTATGTTATGATGAACCTATGAAAAATTGGATACCTATACCAGGCTCAAACAAAGAAAAAATTATTAAAGTTGCACTCGAAGAATTTAGTGATAAGGGATACAAAGCGGTTAATATTGCAGAGTTAGCTGCAATGGCGGATATGACAACGGGTGCTGTTTATCACCACTTTGGTTCTAAAGCAAAACTGTATGAAATAATAAGAACCGATATGGAACAACGAGTTATAGATAGAATGGAAGGAGCAGCGTCTTTATTTGACCAAGAGAAAGAGGCGTTGGAAGCAGCACTTGTTACAGGTTTAAATTTTGCTGTAACAATGAATATCTGTAAACTGCTGAGCGAAGAAAAACCATATACCCATCAAGATAAGATAGAGAAGTTTTTAACAACCATGCTACTAAAAGAAAAACTTCCCCTTGATGTTGTCGTTCTTTCTTCTTGGCGTTCTATATTGAAGGCAATTACCTATGAACAGATAACTCATGAACAGGGGAAAAGCTTACTTAAATGGCTATTTAGAAGCTAAGGAAACTGAATTACTTCTACAGTAAAGTAAGAGGAATTATATTTTTGAATGAATATTTGGAAACAAACTGGTAACATCATATTTATACAACATGGAAGCACCATTTGAGATTTTATTTCTCAAATGGTGCTATTATATTTGTTCCCTTAGCAAGACAGTTATTCAATCCATTGAGGAAGAGAAAACTATGAAATAAAAATAATTAAAATAAAAATCAATACTAGGTGCTAATACTAAGCGATATAATATAGTTTATAAAAAATTAAATCGTAAGTGGGGGTTTTAAGATTGTTAGATACTAAACAAATCCAATCAATTATTAAACACCGCTATTCATTTCTTTTGGTGGATAGAATATTAGATCTAGAAATAGGAAAACGAGCAATAGGGATTAAAAATGTAACAGCAAACGAAGAATTTTTCATAGGGCATTTTCCTAATTATCCTGTCATGCCAGGCGTATTAATTGTAGAGGCACTAGCTCAAGTAAGTGCGGTAATAATGCTTACGAAAGAAGGAAACGAAGGGAGACTTGGACTTTTGGCTGGGTTGGAAAATTGTCGCTTTAAACAGCAAGTAAAACCTGGTGATCAACTTCAACTTGAGGTAGAGATTACTCGATTAAAAGGACCTATTGGAAAAGGAAAAGGTATCGCTACCGTTGATGGAGCGTTAGTTTGTGAAACAGACTTGATATTTGCATTTGGGAAATAACAAAGTTTGAAATCAATAAATCATTCAAAGGTATGAACAAATCCCTTCTGCAAAAATGATAAAATTAACAAAAAAGGGGGATTGGTTGTATGCATTCTACATGGCCAACAAATATGCAAATAGCGCAAATTCGAATTGCACGTCCTACTCATCAGATAAAGGAAGTTACGAAATTTTATTGTGAAGGCCTTGGTTTAAAGAAAATTGGCTCTTTTAGTGGGCATAATGGCTATGATGGTGTCATGATTGGTCTACCAAACGCAGACTATCATTTAGAGTTTACTCAGCATGAAGATGGCAGTCCTTGTCCTGCTCCAACCAAGGATAATTTGCTTGTTTTTTATATGCCCAATCTTGAAGAGATTGAATTGATACAAAATCGATTAAAAGTAATGGGATATGATACAGTATCTCCTGAAAATCCATATTGGGAAAAGTCAGGTATTACAATTGAAGATCCAGATGGTTGTCGGATTGTGCTGATGAATACACCTGGGATATAAGAAGAGCATCCTTTAGAAAGGCCAAAGAGAAAGAATCCATACATTTGTCATGTATGGATTCTTTCTCTTCTGCTTTTTTTGTAACCATTTTCTTCTATAAACGTATTAGAGTATAGTACATAAAAGTAAAGGGGAAAGAAAATGACATTATCATTAATCTTTGACATGGATGGGACGATATTTCAAACGGACAAAATATTAGAAATATCACTTGAAAATACATTTAACTATTTAAGAGAATCAAAACTATGGGATAAAGAAACCCCAATAGAGAAGTATCGCGAGATTATGGGAGTGCCCTTACCGGTAGTGTGGGAAAACCTATTACCAAATTATTCGATGGAAGTTAGGGAACTAGCAAACGAATTTTTTCATGAACAATTAATTGCAAATATAAAAGAAGGAACAGGTGCACTATATCCTCATCTGGAGGAAGTATTCAGCTATCTGAAAAGTAATAACTATTCTATCTATATTGCTAGTAATGGGCAAATTGAGTATTTAAAGGCGATTGTAGACTATTATTATTTGGATCAGTGGGTTACTGAAACATTTAGCATTCAACAAGTACAAACGGATGATAAAGCAGATTTAGTTTCCACTATATTGAAGAAGTATGATATTCGAGAAGGTGCTGTAATAGGGGATAGATTATCGGATATTAATGCAGCCAAAAAGAATGGATTAACTGCAATTGGATGTAGGTTTGATTTTGCCCAAGAAGCTGAGCTTTCTCAGGCAGATCTAGTTATTGATGATTTGCAGGACTTGAAAAGAATTTTTACGTAATTATTGGCTATGAATTTAATAACTCAAAATGAGGTATATGGAATGACGATCGATCTTCAAATACGTCTAAAGGAATGGGAAGAAGCGTACAATTTGAACAGCTATCTTTTTGGTTCTTTGTTGGTCGCCTATAAAGGTGAAATATTATTAAACAACGCTTATGGTATGGCTAATCTAGAGCATAAAGTGCTGAATACTAGTGAAACAAAGTTTAGAATTGGCTCTATTACTAAAAGTTTTACAGCAGCCGCTATTTTCCAACTGCAGGAGCAGAATAAACTTCATATACAAGATCCTATAAATAAGTATTTACCTGATTTTCCAAATGGGGATCGTATAACAATTTATAATTGCCTGACAAATACTTCTGGAATAACGAACTTCACTAGCTTTAGTGATTTTTGGGATAAAACGATGAGACTATCTTTCAGTTTAGAAGAAGTGATTAGCTCATTTAAAAGTGGGTCTTTACTGTTTGATCCAGGAACTAAATTTGATTATTCTAATTCGGGTTACTTAATCTTAACAGCAATAATTGAAGGAATTTCCGGAGAGAATTATGCGGAATATATGGAGGGAAATATATTCATTCCACTTGGTATGTATAATACTGGTTGTAATAATGAAAAAGAGATTGTGCCAAATTTAGCATCTGGTTACACTTATTTTGGAAAACCTGTACATGCGACTTATGCGAATCCTTCATTTCCATTGGGGGCTTACGGACTTTACTCTACTGTTGGCGATTTATATATATGGGATAGAGCGATTCGAGCAAACCAGTTAGTTAGTGAGGAAGCAACAAAATGGATGTTACAGCCTTTTATAGATTCATATGCATGTGGATGGTTTAGAGATCCAGTTTTAGAAAAGGATTGCTACCATCATTTTGGCGATATTAGCGGTTTCGTGAATCAAATGCTGTGCTTCTTAGATGATCTTACCATTATTTTTTTGAGCAATATGGATATTGTACCTGTTAAAAAATTGACGAGAGAAATTGCTAAAATAGTTCTAAATGAACCGTATGACCTACCACAACATTTGGAAAAGGTTAAAGTTCAGAGTATTGATTTTATATCCGGGAAATATGTAATGAAGGATTGTCCATTACCATTACATATAACGACGGAAGAAAATGATTTATTCTTGACAGTATCAAAAGATTATGGTGTGCAATACAAGTTTAATCTCATTCCTATAAATCAAGAATATGGAAAAATAGTTTTTAAAACCACAATGATTGACGAAACTTTAGAGATTTCACATTCGAACAATGAAGTAACATCAATTCTATATACAGATTATTTTGGTAAACAGACTTCGTTATACAATTCAAAGAATATTATAAAAAATTAGAGGAGAATCACATGAGCGATTATAAGGAAATAATGAACAAAGTGATTTTATGGGGACAACAAGAGGATGATATTCGCTCCATTTTTATTGTTGGATCAATGGCTCGCAGTGATAAACCCGCAGATAAGTGGTCAGATATGGACTTAGTCATTGTAACTTCGGATGTTGAGAAATGGTTACAAAGTGAGGAATGGATTAGGAAGTTTGGAAATCCTCAAATTTCATTTTTAGAGAGAACTCATGTTGGAAATATAATGGAACGTCGTGTAATGTATGATGGGTCTTGTATTGTAGACTTTAATTTCATGAAATTAGAAGTAGCTAAAACAATATTAGAAAGTGAAGAAGTGCAAGGAGTAATTGCACGTGGAGTCAAAGTATTACTAGATAAAGATTCCGTAACTGAAGTCTTTCATAATACTTCTTCCTTAATAAAAAACAAAGAAGTACCTGAGTTTAGTGAATTTAAAAACGATGTAAATGATTTTTGGTTCCATGCAGTTTATACAGCCCAAAAATTGCGTCGTGGGGAATTATTAGTTGCTAAGTCTAACTGTGATGAGTATTTGAAACGATTGTTGATAAAATTTGTGAAGTTGCAAACCATTATGAAGAATAGTACGAATCAACAAAGTTGGCATGATGTAAGATTTTTCGAGGAATGGGCAGATAAAGAGGTAGTCCAAGAATTTCAGGGTATTTATGGAAAGTATAATGAGGAAAGTGTTTGGGATGCTTTATTTGAAACAATGAAGCTTTATAGAAAAGTTGCTAAGCAAATAGCAGTAGAACTAGAATATGAGTACCCAATAATTGCTGATCAAAGTGCTGATAAACTAGTAACTAATTATTACAAAGGAAGAACATATTTAAAATTCGAGGAGTAATAAATAATGAATTTTCACATCATTATTACATGAAGAAGGATCGCAATTAAGAACTTGAATGAAATAGGGAGAAGTTTAAACAATTAATCCATTTACCTATTACAATTGTGTTTAGCTACTTCAGACAAGAGCAAAATGCAATATCGAAAGCCACTTTAAGTAACAAATAGGGGTGGCTTTTTTGATTGTCCTAAAGTCTGGAGATCAGTTTCGAAAAAGTTCCGGTATTTAATAGTTCTTCATGAACTGTATTTACTCTTGATAATTTGCCTTCTACAGTAAATACATTAAAATAAAGTATTTTATATGGAAGAAATCAAAGCGCCTTTCGTCCAATTTTAATTTTTGCGTTTTGCATAAAATAAATGAATCTAGTATGCTATTTGCAGATAGTGTATATCATTTGACTCTAAATGCTTGTAATTATATACTAGGTTACGTTATGTAAGTTAAGGTTTCACAAAATGTTTTAATAAACAAAAAGAAAACAGATGACTCATCACAGCATGTATATCTGTTTAACTATAGGATTGGTGAGAATGAGATGACTATATTGAAAGAAACAATGGATATTTTACAAGATAAAATGAAATTAATTGAAATAACAGCTCAGGAGAAACTATGTTTAGTCGGCCCTGTAAAGTTGCCAATTAAACAAGGTGATTTTACAGCAACATTCAACTGGTATTCTTGGTTAAAAGTTGATGCAACGCTATCTAAAAAGGAAGTTGTTGCCTCACTTGCAAACTCAGATTTAGCTTTCGGACAGCAGTCATCGGTATTAGTGTTTGGTGACTTTGCAAATGAAGATGATGCACTAATTCGTATGCATAGTATTTGTCATACTGGGGATATTTTTGGGAGTCAGCGATGTGATTGCGGTTATCAGCTGCACGAATCAATGAAAATGATTACGGAGCACGGTTGTGGGGCTATTTTTTACTTAGCCGATCACGAAGGAAGAGGCATTGGGCTATTTTCTAAATCATTAGCTTATCTTTTACAAGAGGATGGGTATGACACAGTGGAAGCGAATCATGCACTAGGCTTTGAAGATGATACACGGTCATACGAGGAAGCGATTCGAGTGTTAGAAGCGCTAAGAGATAAGCCAGTTACACTAATTACAAATAATCCGAAAAAGCTTTCTGCACTAAAGTCTCATGGGTTACTAGCAGATCATCATGTACCATTATGGGGCGGATTAACGGATACAAATCGTTTTTATTTAGAAACAAAAGTGCAAAAGTCAGGACATATTCTCGAAGAAAAACCGACAATAAACGTTTAAGGAGTGCATGGCGATGAAGAACGATCAAGATTATATGCGCCTTGCCCTTGATTTAGCTTCAAGTGCAAAAGGTAAAACAAATCCAAATCCAATTGTAGGGGCTGTCATCGTAAAAGATGGCGTCATTGTTGGAACAGGGCTACACCGTAAAGCAGGTGAACCGCACGCAGAAGTACATGCTTTTAATATGGCTGGTGAGCATGCGAAAGGAGCAACCCTGTACGTCACGTTAGAGCCATGCTCTCATTACGGCAAAACACCACCATGTGCGAAGCTTGTGAAAGAATCAGAAGTATCTCGTGTGGTTGTAGCAATGCAAGACCCAAATCCTGAAGTGGCTGGAAGAGGTATTAAGATGCTACTTGGCGCTGGCATTGAAGTAGATGTTGGTGTGTTAGAAGACGAGGCAAAAAGACTCAACGAACGCTTTGTTCATAATATGATCACGGAGCGTCCATTTGTTATTTCCAAATTTGCAATGACACTAGATGGGAAGCTTGCCACACACACTGGTCATTCAAAATGGATAACAGGTGAAGCAGCACGTGCAGATGTGCATCTATTACGTAATGAAGTAGATGCTATTCTAGTCGGTGTCGGGACTGTATTAGCAGATAATCCATCCTTAACAACTAGATTACTTGAAGGCGGTGGGAAAAACCCAACTCGCATTATTTTAGATAGTCATTTACGCACACCACTAGAATCAAACGTATTACAAACCAGTGAAGCAGATACTATTATTGTCACAACCATTGATGCAGATTCGGAACTTGTAAGACTATATGAAGAAAAAGGCGTGACATTTATTTATGTGTCACGGGTTGACAATGGATTGAACTTACAAGAAATGCTCGTAAAGTTATATAAACGCGGAATTACTGATGTGCTCGTTGAAGGTGGCGGAGCAGTAAATGCTTCGTTTTTAAAAGCTGGTTTAATTGATAAGTACCTTATTTATATTGCACCTAAGGTATTAGGTGGAAGAAATTCCTTAACCCCGTTTACTGGTGAAAATGTAGATACAATGGATGCTGCAATGCAAGTATCATTTGAAGAAATCGAGAAATTTGGAGAAGATATTCGAATTACAGCGTATCCAAAGCAAGGTGATCAAAAGTGAATAATAAAGTAGACGTATGCATCGTAGGGGCCGGGCCAGGAGGGGTACTACTTGCATATTTACTTGCAAAGAAAAATGTTTCCGTTATACTTCTGGAACGGCAACAAGAAGTGGGAAAAGCATTTCGCGGCGAGCATTTAAATGAAGAAGGAGAAGCAATTCTAAAAGAACACGGTCTCTTTGGGGCAATAGAACAATTAGGGTTACTTCGTATGGAACAGCTGGAATATTGGCATGAAGGAATGCCATTTAAAACGATCTTACCTGATCCAAAAGTAGGGCATCTCGGTATTCATGTACCCCAAACGCATTTGTTAAGCGTGTTGTTACAGGCAGCACAGGAATACGCTACATTTAGTTGTATGATGAATACGAAAGTAGTAGAGTTGCTAAAAGATAACTCAGGAAATTTTTGTGGAGTCAAATCAGTAAGTGATGGGGAAGAAATTGTTATTGAAAGCAATCTTATTATCGGTGCGGATGGACGTTACTCAACAGTGCGGAAAAAAGCAAATATTGACGTGACGATTAGAAAGCATGGCTTTGATTTACTATGGGCTAGAATTCCTGCACCAAAAGATTGGGAGCCATCGATTAAAATGGCACTTATTGGAGATAAACAATTATCGCTATTTACACAAGCGAAAGGCTTTATACAAATTGGTTGGAATATTGAAGAAGGTTCGTATTCAAAGTTACGAAAGCAACCTTTTACTCCGTTTATCGTGCAATTGATTGAAGCATTCCCACAACTTGAAGAAACTGTTCATCAACATATTCAATCATGGCAGGATTTTGTCTTGTTAGATGTGTACAGTTCTACGAGTGAAAGTTGGGGAAAAGACGGTGTAATCTTATTAGGTGATGCGGTACATACGATGACACCAACAGGGGCTTTCGGATTAAACAGCGCATTAAAAGATGCAGATTTTCTAGCAACTCTTATTGATAAAAACTATGTATCTCAACTCGATTTAATGGATTGTGAGACAAAAAGAAGAAAAGAAGTAGAAAAAATTCAAGCGATTCAAATTGAGAAAGAGCAGTCATTTGCGTCACAATTTGTCGTATTGGCTTAAGGAGTAGGAGAATTTACGTGAAATTTGGTTTTGATATTGATGATACATTAATTAATTTAAGAGAACATGCCTTTCATTTATACAATAAAAAATTAAATCAAAATATAGGCATAGAAGTGTTTCGAAGTATTAATACAGTTGAAATTCATGAAGCATTCGGACTTGAAAAAGAAGTTGGTAATGCAATGTGGGTTAGTTTAATGGAAGAGATTTATTTTACAGATTGCCCAGCATTTGAAGGGGCAATCGAAACGTTGCAACAATTAATAAAAGACGGACATGAAATTTTTTATATAACATCCCGTCCGAAAAAATATTGTACGCAAACGCGGGAGTGGATGAAAGCACAAGGCTTCCCTGTGCAAGATCATCATTTTTACTGTGGTATGCAAGACGATGAAAAAATTGCAACTATAAAAGAACTAGAACTAGACTTCTATTTTGACGATAAACCAGCAGTACTTGAAACGCTCCTTGAAGTAGCGACGAAAGTATATATTATGGACCAGTCGTATAATCAACATGTAGATCTACCACGTATGAAGCAGTGGTCGGAATTAGAAAAAATCATAATAAAGTAGATTCTAGATTAGGGTATATGAAGATTAACAAGCTCATAATGAGATTGGCAATCGTTCGCTAGTATATTCGTCTGCTTTAGGAAAAATCATTTTAGCCAATCTTACCTTAATAACTCAAACAGATATTTTACGAAAATTGAACTTTGCAAAAGCGAAAGATCAGACATTCAATGACGCACATTTATTTGTTCATCATTGAAATTTTATTCATAAACAAGGTTTTGCCTTTGATGATGAAGGAAGTATTGTCGGGATTCGTTGTGTAGTTGTGTCTTAATTCATAGAAGGTAAAGTGATTGCTTCTCTAGCCATTGCTGCAACAGCCTAACGTATCACAAACTCTAAAAGGACAAGACTAATTCCCAAGTTAATTGAAGGTAGCGAGAAGATTGCTCGAGAAATTGAATCGCTTAGATAGAAGTTAACATCATTAAATCAAAGACAAAGCAACGTTCGGAGCTTTGCAAAATGTAATGTTATTTTTCAACAACAGGAGGAAACACACATGAAAGTAGTAGCAATAGTTGGTAGTATCCGTAAAGAATCATTAAACTTAAAATTAGCACAGCACGTACAAAAGCGTTATGCAGATAAATTTGAGCTTGAAATTTTAAGCTTACGAGGCTTACCAATGTACGATCAAGATATCGAATTAGATGCACCACAAGAAGTAATTGACTTCAAAGCGCAAGTAAAAGCAGCTGACGCTGTTCTTTGGATAACACCAGAATACAATTCAACTATTCCAGGCGTTCTTGGTAACGCAATCGATTGGATGTCCCGCGTGGACCGCGTAGTAAACGGTAAACCATCGATGATTATGGGTGCTTCAATGGGCGCAATGGGTTCAGTAAAGGCACAAATGCACTTACGTAATATTTTATTTGCAAGTGGCTTAAACTCTCCATTACTACCAATGAACGAAGTATATGTAGGGGCCGCTCATACGAAATTTGATGACGAAGGTAATCTTACAGATCAAGCAACTGTTGAGTTTTTAGATACAGTAATCGAAAACTTCCAAAAATGGATGAAAGCATTCGCTTAAAATAATGAAAGAGGCTGTCCAATAGTAGCAATTTAGACAAATTGAACAACTCTCAACTAATTTATAGACTTACTTGAAAATGCGTATCTCCAACTCTAATGTAATTTTAAATTAAAGAAAATACTAACCCAACACTTGTTAATAAAAAGCAGGTGTAATATTAAAAGACTTGTCTCCAAAGACAAGTCTTTTAATATGTTATAGCACTTAATATTTAGCTTTTTGGAAATCTTCACCATCACTTTATTTATCCCTGAAAACTTTATACAATTTCAAGTCCAACTGCTAGATTTGATTCCTAAACTCGTGTGAATTATACGATTATAAAAATTCTACTTTATATAAAATAACTAAGCACTAACAATTAGTATCAACTCATTAAAAATGCTTCATTTTTTTTTATAAACCGTTAAACTTTTTTCCAAGCGTTGCATCTATATTTCAAAACCTCAGGATGCTTTTCTATTTTTAATATGCCAACTTCACTAAAATTACCTTGTTGGAAAAAGGCTGAATGCCCCTTTGTCATAGATCCAAACTTTTCATTATCTCCATACGGATCAGGAATTCATTAATTCTCTTTTTTATTAGATAATCTGTTTCTTCATATCCAAATTATTTTTTGTATAGAAGGTAAGAACCTTGAATTAGGATATTCTTTACATTTGCAGGTGATGGTATCCGCAACAGGAGTACTTTCAGTAGCAAAAATTCAAAAGTGTTTCTTGATACAGAATTATATATAGCAAAAGAAATGGTGGCGTTGAACCAAGAAGGATTAACGCAAAAACGACTAAAATCGATCAAAAAGAAGAAATAAAGGAAGTAAAAGTTGTTTATGGACGAGTTGAACCTAAAATAAAGTTTTGAGAAAACGGTTGAAATAAATAGGAGCGTTGATTCTGGAATGGAGGGATTAACGCTCTTTTTGTTGAACTTATTATATTAATGGGGCAATATACAACGAAAATTGATTTTTGAAAGACCAATAAAAGGATAATCAGAAACCATTCGTAATGAAAGTTTGTGAAACATTACACTTAAACTAACGAAGCAGCGCGACAAGTTTTGTTATAAACACTAATGTGTGAAAAAACAAGGGATTTCTTCGGAAATCCTAACTTTATAACCGAGGATAGAAATGATAAAACCATGTATTTTGAAACTATCCCATTAAGATTCCTGCATGCGTCATAATGGACAGATTATGGGGTCTGAAGCTCAGGTAAAGTCGGCAGAACAAAGGCTGAAGCCACTCCTCAAGGAAAAGGTATGCCAATGGATATGCCGGATGGCTGAAAAACTAAATATGGTGAGAATTTTCTTGTGGAAAAGAATAGACGAACTTCCGGAGGTACAGGTCTAAAGTTAGAACATAAGGAAACTTGTGTACCATCCAACGATGGGGTGAGTGACGTAGAGTAAAAATTGCTTCTATGAAACACGTTATACCGAACAATGGCGGTATCCAGCTCACAGGCTTACAGGAAGCACCTAAGTTTAGAAAAAAATATAGCTAGGTTGTAAGGGACTTGGAAAGTAAGGAACGTTGACTCAAGGGCTGTCACCCGAAACGGTTGCTATAAGCGGTATGGCGAAATGCATTTGTCCTTATGAGGGTAGGGGTACAACCAGTGAAAGCTCTGTAATGGAGGTGGAGGAACAGCCCCAAGTCTAGCGATAAGTAATAATTATTTTTCAACTGTGCATTGCACCGGTCGGGTAAGAACGTGGGAACATCACTTCAAAAGGAATGATGCCACAGTGCAAGCTCTTCGATATTGGGATTATTACGGGATGACAGACACCTTTGCAGACTTACATCAACGAGCCAAAAATAAAGAATCATTCCATCTGCTATACGACATCATCACGTCGAGGAACAATATTTTATTAGCGTATCGAATAATTAAGTCAAATAAAGGGTCAAAGACCCCTGGAACAGATGGTAAAACTATTGTAGACATAGAGAAACGTTCGGAGTACGAATTAGTACAAGAAATACAAAGTAAGCTTAAAAATTATCGCCCGAAGAAGGTTAGACGTAAACTAATCGAGAAAGATAATGGCAAGATGCGACCTTTAGGTATCCCATGCATCCTCGATAGAATCATACAACAGTGCTTTAAACAAGTGTTAGAGCCGATTGCGGAGGCTCATTTTTATAAACATAGCTACGGATTTAGACCTTTACGGTCTACTCATCATGCGATGGCGAGAATTCAATTTCTAATTAATCGGTCGAAACTACATTACGTTGTAGATATCGATATAAAAGGATTCTTTGATAATATCAATCATACATTGCTTATTAAGCAGTTATGGAATTTAGGTATTCGGGATAGACAGGTCCTAGCCTGTATATCTAAAATGCTAAAAGCAGAAGTGGATGGAGAAGGTATTCCGACAAAAGGCTCTCCACAAGGTGGCCTACTTTCACCGTTGTTGTCTAATATTGTACTAAATGAATTGGACCAATGGGTAGCGGATCAATGGGAACTATTTCCCCTTCATAAATCACTTAAAACTAGAGGTCAACTTCTTGCAAAGAATCGCACTCACTTAAAAGAAGGCTACATAGTTAGGTATGCTGATGACTGTGTGCCACGAAAGCAAACGAAGTTTGCTTAAAAAGTAAACTTTGTAAGCTATGCTGCACTTAAGATGAGAGAAGGCCTCTCGCAATCGCTATACAGGTAGAGATTGCAAACCGCCCTAAGGTGCTATAGTCAAAAGCTATGGTATTGAGCGTTAGGGGAAAAGGCAGAGCATGACTCTGTCAGGTATGTATTAAGGAGACGAAAATCATTGAACCGCTGATGAAGTATCGAAAGCGTAGAGATGTCATCAAAACTGAGGGGGAGTCGTTAACTCAGGATAAGTTCGGAGGAAACCTGTTTACTGTCCGTTCGGTGACCGGTATAAAGGCGGCGTGAACTTAATACAGGCTTTTGTGTGGAACGTGGGAACCTACGACATGGATGCTAAGGGAGAAATTTCAAGTGGAAGCCCCACAAGAATCAGAGTACCAATGCCATGTATAGGGGCGGAATAACTCGTAGTAGCAATGAAATCTCCTAACGGAGATGGAGCAAAGGGGTTATATTATTCAGTTTTATAAACAAGTCAACCAACAAACTGGGAGGAACTTATGCATAAAAAAAAAGCCGTATGTTATATCCAAAAACGTAGTATATGAAGCTTTTCTAAGAGTTAAAGCAAACAAAGGGTCAGCAGGAATTGATGAGCAATCCATAGCAGAGTTTGAAGAAAATCTCAAAGATAACCTGTATAAAATATGGAACCGAATGTCATCTGGCAGTTATTTTCCTCCAGCTGTTAAAGCTGTAGAAATACCCAAGAAAGCTGGGGGTACAAGGACACTTGGAATTCCAACTGTGTCGGATAGAATTGCACAAATGACAGTGAAATTATATTTTGAACCTTCGGTAGAGCCATTCTTTCATGAAGATTCCTATGGATACAGACCGAAGAAAAGTGCCATTCAAGCGTTAGAGATCACTCGGAAAAGATGTTGGAAGTACAATTGGGTACTTGAATTCGATATTAAAGGTTTATTCGATAATATAGACCATGATTTATTAATGAGAGCGGTAGAAAAGCATACAAAAGTCGAGTGGATAAAGGTATACATCAAAAGATGGTTAAGAGCCCCGTTTCAAACGAAAGAAGGAATAATAGAACGTATCTCTGGCACACCGCAAGGTGGGGTCATAAGTCCGGTATTAGCAAATTTATTTCTTCACTATACGTTTGATAAATGGATGGCAATCAATCATCCTAACAATCCATTTGCTAGATATGCAGATGACGCAGTCATCCACTGTCAGACAGAGGAAGAAGCGAAGAAGTTACTTGAATCTCTAAACGAGAGAATGAATATATGTAAGCTCGAACTTCATCCAACTAAAACCAAAATTATTTATTGCAAGGATGCAGATAGAAAAGAAGAGCATGAAAATATATCGTTTGATTTTCTAGGGTATACGTTCAGACCGAGACTGTCGAAAAACAGGTGGGGAAAACACTTTGTGAATTTCACTCCCGCTATCAGTAATAAATCCAAGAAATCAATCCGACAAAAAGTAAGAGGTTGGAAACTGCAATTGAAGGCAAATAAGGAACTCTTTGACTTATCGATGATGTTTAACTCAGCTATTCAAGGATGGATTAATTACTATGGGAAGTTCTACAAATCCGAAATGTATGCTAGTTTAAGGCATATTAATAAAGCCTTAATCATGTGGGCAAGAAAGAAATATAAAAGACTTGCTCGTCATAAGAAAAATGCGGAACGTTTTATGGGTAGGATTGCTATTCAGAATCCTAAGCTCTTTAAACATTGGGAACTAGGTATTAAGCCTACGGCTGAATAATGGGAGCCGGATGAATTGAGAGGTTCACGTCCGGTTCTGAGAGGGGCTACTGGGGAGGTTCCAGTGGTCTACTTGCCTTAAAATCATTTGTCGAGATTGGAAAACTGCTGAAAAGTGGTATCATGCGGTTAAGCTTTATCTAAAAGAACGTTTAAAACTTGATATTTCACCAGAAAAATCGAAGATTATTAATCTGCGTAAGCATGAGTCTGCTTTTCTTGGCTTCACAATACGTGCCAATCGCAAAGGAAAAAAGCGAGTTGCACATACGTTTGTCAAAGCTGAAAAGATGCAGAAAATTAAAGCGGATGCAAAGAAACGATTAGAAATACTCCGAACATCGCCAACTACTCAAAATGCTATGCGCTTTAATAGTTTTGTCTTAGGGTTACACAATTATTTTAACAGAGCTACTCACGTCAACTTAGCGTTCTCACGACTTGCCTACGAACTAGGTGCATCTATGTACAATCGTCTTAAACCTATCGGTAAATATGAACATCCTAACAACCCGCCTCCTGTCTATAAAAAGTTCTATGGCTTAGGCTCTAAAACGTATAAAATCGCCGGGTTATACCTCTTCCCTCTCGGGATCATCAAAACTAAAAATGTGATGGCTTTTACTCAAAGTATAACCCCATTTACCGAAGAAGGTCGAGTACAAATATCTACACGGTTGAGTAAAGATATAAAACAGGAAATAGTATTGTTAATGGAATCAAACATACCGACACGAAGTGTCGAATATATGGATAATCGGATTAGTCGATACAGTATGAAGAAAGGGAAATGTGAAATAACTGGCATGTTCCTACAAGCACAAAACGTACACTGCCACCATTATATACCTAAGCATCTTGGTGGAAACGACAAATTCAATAATTTACGTATCCTCCAAAAAGAGGTACATGAATTAATCCATATGACAGACAAAATTAAGGCGAATACTCTCATAAGAATTTTGGGTATCACTGAATCGATGTTAGAAAAAATCAATAAATATCGAGAAAAATGTGAGCTAGAAATAATCAAATAACCCAAATCAACATGAGTAACTTGAAACTTATAATTAATAATACCATCGCTAGATGGAACGCGGAATGCTTGGAAACTGGCACGTTCCGTGCGGAGTAGGGGAAAAGCTGGAGATAACATCAAATGCTTACCTATTACTAACGTTTAGTTTAAGAAGGAAATTTAGAAAAAAAGTCGAATAGATATAGTTAAAATAAGGAATATGGTGAGGAGAGATAAAAATGCGTAAAACTGTTTCTATCGTCCTTTTTTTATTGTTGGTAGTATTTCTTTTAGCTTATAATGGCAAAACCTCAACATTTTTGGGGGAAAGTGAAAATTGGACAGTAAAATTTAATATCAATAAGAATAATAAGCTAGTTGAGGGAAATTATGCTGCAGAATTTAAAGGCAAAAATTTAGAAGAACTTTTGAAGAAGGAAGTTCATTATCAGGTAGATTATAAAACATCATCATCTGGGGGCAGTGCTTACTTAAATGATAAGGGAATATTAGAAGGTACAGCGTTTAAAAAGGGTTGTGGATGGGGTTGTTCATATGCCGAAATTGATAGTTCAGAACTTATTTTTACTGTAATGATAGATGGTGAAAGTGAGAATATAACACTTAATCCAAGCAGGTAGTATAAAGATAAAAAAATAACTAATGTGATTGAAATAAACCTTTATTGCCAGTTGTGAAGTCTTTTTTGTTGAACTACCATGAAAATTAATTTCTTCAAGTAAAGAAAAATGACAATACTTAAGAAGACCCCTGCTTAATCGTAAAAAAAAAGAGGAGAGCGGAGATTAATAAGTCTATTGATTTCGGTGGACTACTAGTATTGACTCCTCTAACCATTTTCATTCTCTGTGGTGCAGCATTGATTTTGTGCTGGATGTATGGCTAACGGGTGCTTAGTTGAAGATCATAGAACTGTTAAGACGGCTCTTTTTTTTGGATTAGCTTAACTGGTAAGAGGAAGAAGAAGGAGCTTATAGGAAGTTGTCGAAGTAAATATTATATGGGGAACATCTCAACAACCTCGTAATAATAGAACAATAGACTACGAAAGAGTAAAAAGGATTACTCTATTACGAAGGTGGAATAAAATTGAAAATTTTATTAGAACTAGTACGAATAATAATTATCTTTACATTTTTCGGTGTTTTGGGTGCGACGATTATAGGAAACACATATATAAGATTCGGAATATACGAAAATTACTCATTGTCGGGTGGAATAGCTATTTTGTTGCTACTCTTTGTTTTGTATAGGAATAAGTGGCAATTCTCTGGGTGGTATAAAGGAAAAGGTAGAGAAAAGCTTTCAAAGACTGTTTCATGGACACTAGTTTTAGTTTCTTTTGTACTAATTATCTCACCATTGATATTAAGTTCTTTATTTAACTAACGCAGCAGGTTAGTTGAAGATTGAAATAATAAATACAATGGAAAAACACTACAGAACGAAAGGTGTAATTGTATGTTCAAAAACAAAAAATATTGGATTCTTATGCCACCTTTTTTGATTCTAGCAATAGCTTTACTTACCTACACAGATAATTTTTCTTATGGATTTTCAGCAATAATTATTTTCTGGATTATTTATTACTCTTGGTATTATATCGAAAAGAAGAAACAGGCTAAAAAATGATGTCATTCAATTTACTAACGGGTGCTTTACTTCAATAAGGAGTAGAGCCTTTTTTACTAACGTAAGCAGTTTAGTTTAATAAGGGTATTGATATTTTATAGTAAAATATTTCGAGGGAGGGATGAATATTGCGTTTTAATGCAGTGGATTCAAAAGTGCCGTTATTATTGCTTTTCTTTATTATGTTAGTTGTTTTTATAATCTCCAAGTGGTTGATTTTCTTGATTTTAGCTATAATTTTCATCTTTTTTACAAAGATAAAATATCAATTTGTGATAAATGATAGTAGCTTGTCTTTTGTAGTTTCTCTATTTGGTTTGAATATTTCAAAAAGAAGAGTAAATAAAGAAAATATAAAACTGATTGAATTTAAAAGAATTGGTTGGCACCAGAAGTCGGTGTTTATCAGGTTGAAAAAAGGATTAAAATGGAAAATTTTTCGTTTTCAACCAGATAACTTTGATGAATATATGGAAAATTTCGCTACTGCTAACTCAATAAATATGAAAAGGCATAATAATTATTAAACTAACGCAGCAGTTTAGTTCAATAAGAGGTGTTATAATCTGGATATAAATAACAATTTTTAAATGAGAATGAAAGGAGATTGAAAATGGAATTTATTACATGGTTAGCTTTAGGGTTTGGTTTTAGTTCTGCATTTTATGTAGACAAAGTAAGAAAGAAAAATAAAGAATTAGAAGATAGGATAAAAGCGATTGAAAAAAAAGTACTGCTTTAATTATTACCAGTACTGAGTTTCTTCTTCGACTACAGGCGCTTTACATCAAGAAGGAGTAAGCATTTTTCTTATTGAACTAAAGCAGCAGTTTAGTTGAAGAACAGGAAGAAACCTACAACTTAAAATATTGGAGGAGAACAAGATGCAACAAGCAATATGTCCTTGTTGTAGATTTCCCACACTAGAAAAACGAGGTAATGATGATATATGTAAAGTTTGTAAGTGGCAGGATGATGGGCAAGACGATCCTCATGCGGATGAAGTATGGGGAGGTCCTAATTTTGACTATTCCCTTACTGAAGCACGAAAAAACTTTAAAACATATCGAATAATGTTTAGAGAAAGTGATAGAGAAAACTAAAGAAAACAAACAGATAAAGAACTTCAATAAAAAACTTTTTTAAAATAAGGAGAATTAAAATCCTCTTTTCACTAACGGGTGCTTTACTTCAATAAGGAGTAGAGCATTTTTTACTAACGAAGCAGTTTAGTTTAATAAATATTTGGGTTTTTACGGTACATTACAATTTTTCAATAGGGGGGATTTAATGAAAAAAAAACATTTTAAAATGCTAATAATTGGTATAGGTACAATTGCATTTATACTTTGGATAAGTGGATGGCTTAATCTATGGATAAATGGAATTAGTGTTATTGCCAACGATATTGAAGGTTATCGATTACATTCATATCCAGTTGATGGAGAATATTCTGTTAAGATTGATTTGAATAATATTGATAGTAATGAGGGGAAAGTGCTTTATGATGATGGGGAGAACCAAGTTTACGTAGAAAAAGTATTGGTCAATGGTCAATCAGAAGTATACTTTAGGTCGAGTGGAAATTATAGTTTAAGAGGGGCAACATTAGTATCTGGAAATGAACATGCACGAATCGATAATGGTTTTACATCTATTAATCATGTTAACGCAACAGCAACATATCAAGGTGATTCTTTTAAAATATACCAATCTGGTTCATCTGGTTTAAATTATAGGGATGGAGATTCATTTGGATTTTATTTGTTGTTAACGGATGATAAAGAGGTAGATGTTGATATTGAAAAAGATTCCATTATAGAAGTTAAACTTTCAAATTTATATATGCATAATTGGGAAAAGAAATAAATGCTTGCTTTATAGCTCTCTTGAACTAACGGAGTGCGTTAGTCAAATAGAGCAACGTCCTTTAAGACGTTGCTCCTTTTGCATTTAAAAGTACTTCTGATAATACTCTTTTCTTAACCTTCCGCTTAACTGAGCATAGATCTTGGTGGTTTCACTTTTCTCATGCCCCATAAGACTTTGTATGACTTCAAGAGGAGCTCCATTATTCAACAAATGAGTTGCGTAGCTGTGTCGAAGTTGGTGTGGATGAATTTCTTTATTAATTTCCGCACGATTGGAGATTCGCTTGATAATGTATCGCATTTGGGCGACGCTCATTTTGTGTGGCTGTCTGGCTGTTACAAAAATAGCAGAGTTCTGATCATTCCGGCTTTCTATATAGCGTTTAAGCCATATATCGCAACGTGTATTAAAATAGACCTCCCTTTCCTTGTCTCCTTTTCCTCTTACGATCGCGGATTGATTGGACCAATTAATATGGTTCTTTTCTAACGCAACTACTTCTCCAATTCGATAACCAGTAGAAAACATGAATTCAAAAATTGCTTTTTCGATTGGGGAATGACAGGATTCACGAAGGTGTTCGATCTCCCGTTCGGTTAAATATTTAGGTATCCGCTTTCCCACTTTGGGTTCTTTGATTTTGGAAGTTGGATTCTTACTCAGATAGCCTTCTTCGTGCGACCAACGAAAAAATGACTTCATAAAACGAATGCGATGTGCAAGACTTGCTGGTTTTAAATGCTTACCGGATATAGCGAGATATTCTTTCAGTTGATTTGTATCCAGTAACTCTATCTCTACATCCTTAAAATAATCAATTAGTAGCAAAGACTGTAATCTGTAGGCCTTCAACGTTTGTGGCGAAAAGCCCTCTATTCGCTTATCAGCTTCAAACGAAGCCCATGCTTTTGTTAGTAACAATTCTATTCCCCCTAAAATAGTAATATTAAAAGGATTATTGCCAATTTAATAGAATTATAGACATATGGTCTGTTTTGACTAACGGTGCAGTTTAGTGGAAGAAGGAATTATTGCCTATCGTAGATAATAAAAGAATTTAAGGGGGAGGTATAGTTATGTGGATAATATTTGGGGTTATTGCAATAGTATCAACTTTTATTAATCTTTATATGTATAAAGCAGGAAAGGATTATAAGCTTGCTATGGCGATAGGATTATCATTTACGGCATTAATACTTTGTGCAGAATACAGTCTTGTATCGGAGTGGGTAAAAGGGGAAGATTGGTCTGCTTTATTAGATGTAGTGCCTACGATGGAAACAATGTTATGGGTTTTGACGATTATATCCATTTTATTAAATATAGCTCCTATACTTTTAGAGTTAAAAAACAAAAAATAATTAATTATTGTGTAAGTCTTTATGTTCAACTAACGGGTGCGTTAGTAAAAGTCGTTGAGCTACTAAGGCGGCTCTTTTTTCTTATTCAACTAACGGGGCAGTTTAGTTGAACAAGTAAATGTTTTAATAAAGTCAAAATTCAATGAGGGGAGCTTCTATATGGAATCTTTGGTTAAATCTCAATTAAACGATTTAGATGAAATATTGAATATCGATAGAGAAGTAATAGGTAGTGATAGCAGACGAAAATACATAAAAAAAGCTATTGAGGAAGAAAGATGTATAGCTATTAAAAACGAGTTCTCATTTGTAGGATTTTTAATTTTTGATACTCATTTTTTTGATTGCAGCTTTATATCCCTGATAATAGTTAAACCAACTGAAAGACGAAAAGGATATGCATCAGCCCTTATGGAGTATTTTATAAGCATATCGCCTACTAAGAAAATATTTTCTTCAACCAATCAATCAAATAAAAGAATGCAGGAAGTATTTAAAGAAAATGGATTTATACAAAGTGGATTTGTAGAAAATTTAGATGAAGGAGACCCAGAGATAATTTACTTTAAATTAACATAAGTAATTTTGAGTTCTTCAACTAAACCAGCCAATAGTTTGTCAATATTTATTAATAAAAAACAAATTAGTTCATGCTATACTAAAATTGTGCATGCCAAATAACCTTTCAATTTTCTGTATTTGGAAAGGTTTAGGCTTTTTAGTTATATTTTAATACTAGGTAAGATCTTGGAAAAGTGAATTGTTTTTTAAAAGTGCATAAATCCAATGTATAAGCTTATTTGCACATGCTATTACAGCTACTTTAAAGGGCTTTCCTTCTTCACGTTTCTTATCATAAAACTCCCTTAACCTCTTATTTCGAGGAATGAGTTCATCTGTCGTTTTCTTCTTGCGACTATCACGAATGGCACTTTTAACGGCCATATATAAGGCATGTCGTAGTCTACTAGAACCTCTTTTGGTAATCCGATTCAAAGTACCTTTGAATGTACCAGATTCAAAAACACTTGGATCAATTCCTGCAAAGGCAACTAACTTTTTAGGATGATTAAACCGATCAATCTCCCCAATCTCCGAAATAATCGTTGCTGCGATTTTCTCACCAATACCGGGGATGGATTGGAGAATCTTATATTCTTCCATGCTTTTCGCTAAAGCATCTATCTCTCTTTCCAGATCTGATAGATGTTTTTTATATTCTAGAAGCATCTTAATATACATATTTATGCTTAAGATAAGACTATTGTATAAGGTTTTCTGGAATGGGTTGCGATCTGCGGCAGCTTTTAACTTTTCTGACTGACTGTTTGCCCATTTTTGAGAACGACTTTTACAGAATTCCTTTATTTTTTTGGCGACTGTTTCTTCACGTGTTGCCATCACTTCCTCAGAAGTAGGAAATGCTTGTAAGGTCAGTAAGGAGACATCTGAATAAAGATCTCCAAAGACCCCACAGTATTCAGGAAATACTTGATCTAAAACGGATTGGAATTGTAGTTTAGTTTGTACATACATACCTGTAATATTTTCATGTTGTCTTGTAAGATGACGTAAATTTAAGAGCTGGATCCCTCGCTGTTTATAAGGCTCTAAGTCCTCTTTATAAAACATCTCGCAGAGATGACGAGCATCTATGATATCTGTCTTTACTTTACGTAAACTGGAACTTTTTGCTCGATACGAAACGAGTGGATTAACCATGATTATTAAATAACCTCTGTCTTCGAAAAATTGGACAACTGGTGTATGATAGTGGCCAGTGGATTCCAAAACAATGGGGGGCCTTTCTCCAGAAGCCACTTCTATTTCTCTCATAAACTCTAAAAGAATTGTCAGCCCTTCCAGTGTGTGTGCTACTTTAAAGCTCTTTTTATACGGTTGTTTTTTATCTAAGAATGCTTGAACCTGACTTTCGCCTTTTGCCACATCCAGACCAATTACTGGATTCATCATTATTTTCCTCCTTGTCATACAATTAACCGGTAACCCCTATTCCTCCATGTAGTATCATAGCTTCGCTTGTTATACGAGATCAGAGTCCCAACCAGCCTCAATCATGTTTCTACAAGTAGGGGGCGAACTGTTTAGTTGACGGGATCAATAGCCCCACGGGTGCTTACGTTCTACCCCGGCTACCGCAATCATATATCGATATAAAAAAAGGTCAACCAGAAATATCTGGCTATGGACTAACCTAAAATAGTGAGACAATATAAAACACCTTCGGTAATGGTACACTTAAAACAAGTACTTAAATCGGAGGTGTTTTTGCATGGGCAAAAACGTGTATACAAGTGAGATTAAATGGGCAGTCGTCAAAGAAAAAATGAGTGGTAAGCTAACAACGAAAGAAATTATGGAGAAATACGGAATTAAGAATAAATCTCAAGTTGAGACATGGATGAGATGGTATAGAGCGAATGAAATTCATCGTTTTGACCAACCGATTGGGAAACAATATACGTTCGGGCATGGACCTGATTTTAAGAGTGAAGAGGAGAAGAAAGATACGCAGATGAACCATTTAAAAATGGAGAATGAGATTCTAAAAAAGTATTTGGAAATGATAAAGGAGTTGAAAAACACATAGTTCTTCAAATCGTGGAAAAGTTTCGGAAAAACTATACAGTAAGTGCCATTTTATCAGCCTTAGAAGTACCACGTTCCAGCTTTTATCGTTGGTTAGCTGAAGGTGTTGAGAAGTTTTTAACCTTAGCAGAAGAAGCAATCATCGAGCTATGTAAGACAACGAAATACCGTAATGGTCATCGTAAAATAAAGGCGTTATTAAAAAGAGATTATGGAATCAAATTAGACCGCAATACCGTTCAGAAAACCATGCAAAAGTTTCATCTTCAATGCAAAGTAAAACAAAAAAGAAAATGGAAATCTCAAGGTGAGTCAGTAGTAATTGCTCCAAATGTATTGAATCGTAACTTTATAGCTAGTAAACCGAACGAAAAATGGGTAACGGATATTACGTATATTCAATATGGTAGCGTCACATTATATCTTTCGACGATCATGGATCTATATAACAATGAAATTGTCACTTATAAGCTTTATAATCATCAACAGACTCCGTTAGTCATGGATACGTTGCGTGAAGCGTTAATAGCTCGCGGAAATCCCCAAGGAGTTATTGTTCATTCTGATCAAGGAAGTGTCTATACATCGTATGCTTATCAAAATGCCTTGAAGGAAAACCATTTAGTTAGCAGTATGTCCAGACGTGGAAACTGTTGGGATAATGCAGTAATTGAGTCCTTTCATTCTAGTTTAAAAACAGAAGAGTTTAGCCTAGCCAAGTTTAATTCATTAAGTAATGTCAGTGTTGTGCAAAGAATTGACGAGTATATTCGTCATTACAATGAAGAACGTATCCAAGAAAAATTAGGCTACCTTACGCCAAAAGAATTTGGCATTGCGGCAGCCTAAAAAGGTGTTTTATATGTGTCTCATATCGCTAGGTCAGTTCACTAACCTTATAATACGAACGGGTGCTTTAGTTTAATAAGTATTACTGAAGTCAACATACTATTTGTTGGCTTTTTTATATCGCAGAAGGAACAAATTGAGTCGTAAGGAGTTACTAGTTGTAGAGAAATTATTCGAACTTAAGGCAGATATTCATTTTAAAAAGTGACATATTTTGCTATATGAATTTATTAAACTATAGTACCATGAAGTTATAGATTTGTAGGAGGATTAATATGCCTGATTTTTTGCTTGTACTATTTTTGTTTAACTTTTCTTTATTTCTTTTGCACGAAATGGATGCTGTAAGACGTTCGGAGTGGATATTATTTATAGTACTTAAAGATATGGAAGATTCTAAAGCCTATAAAGTCTTCACGTTTATTCACCTTCCTCTGTACACAATAATACTTTCCTTACTTTTCAGTCAATATCAGATAATAACTTTTTGGTTCATAGATGCATTTTTGATCATTCATGCAATTCTGCATCTATTTTTTGAAAAGCACCTTCGTAATGGATTTAAGAATACCTTCTCCAGATTAATTATTTATTTCATGGGAGTCCTTGCGGTAATTCATTTATTATTACTATTTAATAATTGAGTACCAAAAATGATATGGTGAAGATTAAAGTTAAATAAGTAATAGTCTAGGTAGGAAATACAATTAGAACTCAGCTATTCGTTAAACAATATGAACATAATGTGTACCTTCCTTATTCAACTAACGCAGCAGTTTAGTTTAAGAAGGTTATCTCCAAAGATAGATATTTTACTCTAAATGGAGAAGGGAATTAAAGTATGAGTAATTATTGGAATTATAGAATAGTAAAAAAGGATTGGGAAAATGGTTATATTTCGTATGAGATATGCGAGGTATATTACGAGAACGATGTACCTACTTCTTGGATATGGGGTAAAAATGTTATGAGTGGAGAGAGTAAAGAAGACTTAAAGTGGAAATTAAGTGTAGTTTCAAAAGCATATGAAAAGCCAGTGCTTGAAATAGTTGGTGACGATGAAGCCATAATTGAAGTAAAGGAATAGTTTAAAATTCTTCTTCAACTATCGGGTGCTTTAGCAGAACTAGGCTAGTTAGTGACAACTTTTATTGTTATTCAACCAAAGCCGAAGGTTAGTTGAAGAAGGAAGTAATGAATGAAATGAAGAATGGTACAAGACAAGGGGTGTTTTTATGTTTAAAAACGGTGAGATTTTGAGTAAGAAAGTAATAATAATTTTACTCATCTTTCTTGTGCTTATCTGTGGGATTTTCTTCATACATCTGAAAATAGAAAACACAAAAACTGAATATGAAAAAAGAGTGACTAGTTATCTTGTGAATGAAAAGGGATATGAAAAGAAAGAGATAAAATCTGTTGAAGGAAAATATGGAGTAAAATTGCCTCCATATTATGTAGTTGTAGTTTTTGAAGATGAACCTTATGTGAAATATATCTATTATGCACATGACGGGGTGAACCAAATGGAGTATATTCTCACTAATGATGCGATAAAGCTTAATATAAATAAATCAGAATTAAAACATTACTATCCTTTTAGTGAAATTGATAAATATATAATAGAATAATTCCATTTACCCTTGTTCAACTAACGCAGCAGGTTAGTTGAACAAGCATGTAACTTTAAGCCATTTGAAACGTATGTAGTATTAACTAAAAATACATAGATAAACAATGATTTATACAGGGGGAATAGAAATGGATTTAATAATTGGAATAGCTATTGTACTAATTGTGTTTTTCTCTTCAAGCATAATTGAAAAAAGGTTAAAATCTATTGAAGAACAAAACAATCGTGTAATAGAAATACTGGAAGAAATAAGAGATAAAAAATAAATTGATATTCCACTAACGAGTGCTTTAGTCAAATAGAGCAACGTTCTTTAAGACGTTGCTCCTTTTACATTTAAAAGTACTTCTGATAATACTCTTTTCTTAACTTTCCGCTTAACTGAGCATAGATCTTTGTGGTTTCACTTTTCTCATGCCCCATAAGACTTTGTATCACTTCAATAGGAGCTCCGTTATTCAACAAATGAGTTGCATAGCTATGTCTAAGTTGGTGTGGATGAATCTCTTTATTAATTTCCGCACGATTGGAAATCCGCTTGATGATGTATCGCATTTGGGCGATACTCATTTTATGTGGCTGTCTGGCTGTTATAAAAATAGCAGAATTATGATCATTACGGCTTTCTATATAGCGTTTAAGCCATATGTCGCAACGTGTATTAAAATAAACTTCCCTTTCCTTATCTCCTTTTCCTCTCACGATCGCGGATTGATTGGACCAATTAATATGGTTCTTTTCTAACGCAACTACTTCTCCAATTCGACAACCGGTAGAAAACATGAATTCAAAAATCGCTTTTTCGATTGGTGAATGACAGGATTCACGAAGGTGTTCGATCTCCCGTTCGGTTAAATATTTAGGTATCCGCTTTCCCACTTTGGGTTCTTTGATTTTAGAAGTTGGATTCTTACTCAGGTAGCCCTTCTTCGTGGAACCAACGAAAAAATGACTTCATAAAACGAATGCGATGTGCAAGGCTAGCTGGTTTTAAATGCTTGCCGGATATAGCGAGATATTCTTTCAGTTGATTTGTATCAAGTAACTCTATCTCTACATCCTTAAAATAATCAATTAGTAGCAAAGACTGTAATCGGTAGGCCTTCAACGTTTGTGGCGAAAAGCTCTCTATTCGCTTATCAGCTTCAAACGAAGCCCATGCTTTTGACAGTAACAATTTTACTCCCCCTAAAATAGTAATATTAAAAGGATTATTGCCAGTTTAATAGAATTATAGACATAGGGTGTGTTTTGACTAACGCAGCAGTTTAGTTTAATAAGAGGTTATTGGCACTTAGCTTGATAATAGGGGGATTATTTTGGAACTCTTTTCGTTTTGGAGCGTATTTACAATTATAAAAAACGCTAAGGAGGTGTTGTTCATGAAAAAGTGGTCAACTTATATATGGAAATTAATTTGGGTTATTGGATTGTTTTTATTAACAATCATCAGTTTCGATATTAAAAATCAAATTAAAGATAGCTCCCATTTCTATATGATTGATTGGACTAACTTTATTATTCACTTTATATGGGGTATCTACATTTCACTTATTTTTATAAAAAAATGGTCAATAAAAATAAATCTACCTTTACTTATTTGCGTATCCATTCCTTGTTTTCTCTTTTCGTTAATTATGCCATTATACGCATTTGGTAGTTGGTCTCTAAAAGTTTTTAGTAGCAATTTGATTGAAATTGTTGCAGGTTTAACATGGATGCTAAGTATTTTTAATAACTCAAACAGTGAGAGTGAATAAAACAGTTTGTGAAGAAATGTACTTAAACTAACGGGTGCTTTAGTTTAAGAAGGAGTAAAGCATTTTTTCTTATTCAACTAAAGACGCAGGTTAGTTGAATAAGAAAAGGAAATAGTGCCTTTATCACAAAGAATTCCTGCACCATCAATGCTAGCACCCCTTAGTTATATTAGTTATTTCGTTTGGTTTTAACGTTCTGCTTTTGATATCAATAGTTCGCCATTCAATACTATTTTTATTACTAAAAGTGATAGTAACTAAATCAAATGGAAAATCGTGAGCACCTTCAAATGTTATTAACTGCACGGTGACATTAAAGTGGGAGGGTTCTATCTTCTTTTCGATTTTGAGAATCTGTTGGCAATAATACTGCTTCGGTTTGCCGAAATGTTCTTCGAGTGCTTTGTCGGTAGATAGAAAAAGCAAGTGTCACTAAAGGCAATATTTTTTTCATTTATTATCTCTCCTTTACCGTTAGTTTGTGCAGTATAACCCATTTAATGTGGTTTCATGGTAAAGTCAGATATCTGCTTGTGAATAAATGTACTTAAACTAACGGGTGCTTTACTTCAATAAGGAGTAAAGCCCTTTTTACTAACGGGGCAGCTTAGCAGGCCTCTGCCTTATGAATAGACCGAACGAAGGAATGTAAGCACGTTGACGCTAAGAGACATGGGAGGGTACGTCGTCATAAGCATCGCAGAGATCCATTATGCATCGAAATAATGGAGAAAAAAGCTAATGATTTCCATTAGTTTTAGCGAAGCGTAAGCTCAACTTGGTAATAAAATCTATAAATTCAAGACTCTGTTTGCCAGAGAAGAGAAAAATATTTTTCTTTAATCACGAAGTGATGAAAACCGTTGATATCTCAATGTTTATAGAGGGAGTTTAGTAGAATACAAAATTCTGGAGTAAATTTAATGGAGGAGATTATCAGTGACGAAAAATTCTTCAAAATTTGTATTTGTTATTTTATTTTTATCTTTCTTTTTAAGTGGATGTAACCAACATCCTAAGATAAATATTGGTGAAGCACTAACAAAATCAGAGGAGGAATTTAAGAAGGAAGGTATTGAATGCGTTTCAGCGTTTGACGGGGAAAAAATTATTAAGTTTAGGCTTCTCCTCAAAGAGCCTCCTACAAATGAAGAAGCAACTAATCAGTTTAAGAAAATATTAGACATTATAGCAACTCATTCAAACAATAATGATATTTGGGACATCTACAATGCGGACTTCGATTTGTCATATGAGGATAATGTAATATATGAAGGTAAAAAAGATGCAGGCAATGATTTAATAGTTAAAGCTCATTAAAGGTGTAATTGTTCCTTATGAAGGTGCGGATGTTTAGGTAACTCTTTTTTCTTATTGAACTAACGCAGCAGGTTACTTTAATAAGCTTATTAAAACTAAAACCTGATTTTTTCGAAAAAACAAACTAATTTTAATGTTCAAAAGGCTATAATTAGAGTAAGGAAAAATTATTTTGATTAAAGTAGGAAAATTCACAAATTAAAAATGGAGGTGATAATAATGACTAAAAATCGAGGTTATGCAATGATGAGTGGATTTCTAGGTGCATTTTTAATTGCTACGGGTATGTTGTTGAAAAATGTTGTGACTTACGCACCGACAATTGGTTGGATAGGTGGAGGAGTTTTATTTTTAATTGCTTCTTATTTTGCGATAAAATCAAACAACCAAAGTACAAAAACCACTACTTAATATTACTAACGGGTGCGTTAGTTAAATATTCGTTTTCCGAAATAATCAATCTTTATTACAAAAAGCGCTATACAGGAATAAAAAATAGCCCCTTTTTGAACAATCTTTGTTCAAAATAGGGGCTATGATTTTCTATTAGAATCAGCATTTGTAGCTGTGTTTTAATCAATCTTTATTCCAAACCAACAAAAGCGCTAAGTAAATTGAATTTTGGCCACATTGATCCATTTGTTTATTAACTAACTTTTATTTTACTAAATAACAGCATTACATCAAAGTAGTTGTACAACCATATTACCGTGCTGTTTTTTTGGATTGAAAATACCTTTGTGATTGTACACCTAAATTAAAAACCGCTGCCAATGCGGCAAATATCCAAATATTTACCTGTACGTTATCTATTTGAATTGGTGTATTGAACAGCATAAAAATATAAATGGTAAACATCGATGAAGTAAAGCATGAAAGAATGAATTGACCCTTTAATGATTTGACCATAATAGCACCCCCTTATGTTAGCTATACTCATAGAAATGTTAACACATTAATAATGATGAATAAATTATAATATCCAAAAATTGGGATTTTTTAAATAGAACAGTTAATGTGTTCTATAGGAATGTCAAAATATTTGTTATAGTGTTTTGAACAATTAGCGTTAAAAGTTGTATTACAATAAGAACAAGTTATATTGTGTAGATATTCGTTAATCGTTAATTCCTTTTTACATACCCCACAAAGAATGGTTATGCGGGTGGGGTTGTGTATTAAACAGAGACGCTTTTCACTAACGGGTGCTTTACTTCAAGAAGGAGTAAAGCCTTTTTTCTTACTGAACTAACGTAGCAAATATACGATGAATCTGAAATAATACACTTTCAATTGTGACATTAATCATAAGTTTTATTCCAAGCCAACGGATTAAGGCTTGGAATTTTATTTTTATAAATATAAATTAGACTTTCCTGTATTCTAAATCGTCTAATATATAGAAAGGGGATGCTTATGGACCAACTAGATGATGATAGGTTTCAATCTATTGTTTATGAACATAATGATTATTTACTTCAGCTTAGCTATCTTTACGTGAAGGATTGGGATACTGCAGAAGATATTGTACAGGAGGTATTTATCAATTATTGGGTTAAGTCGGAGCAATTTCAAGCACAATCAAGTTTGAAAACGTACTTAACACGAATGGCAATTAATCGATGTAAGGATTATTTAAAGAGTTGGCATTACAGGAGACAAACATTAACCAATGTTTTTACTGAGATTATTCGACCCAAAAGTCAACTTATTCTACAAGATGAACAATTGATTGTGGCTGAAGCGGTCTTATCCTTACCTATTAAATTTCGAGAAGTCATTATTCTATATTACTTTAAAGAACTGACTATACAAAACATATCTAATACTTTACATACCTCAGAAAGCACAATTAAGTATCGACTAAAAAAAGCGAAGGAACGATTGAAAGAAATGCTGTCTACTCAAGAATGGGAGGTATTTATAAATGAATGAAATAAAAAGACAATTAAAAATGAAAATTGGTGATACGACACAACAACAGAGAAATGTTGTTCAAAAAATCCGACAGCATTCAATTCAATCCAAAAAAAGTAATTCATTAGTTCCTGCTATAGTAGGTATAGTCGTTTTAGCAGCAACACTTATTTTTGTTTTCTCCGTAATTCGTGAGAAAAGTGGGTTTAATACTTCTTCAGCAAGCCTTCCTGACTCAATTACAATGATTAATTCTTCAAGTGGTGAAATAGTGGAACTTGACTACGTTGAGTATAGTGGTTTCTTGGATTACATAATAGAAAATAACTATGGCAAACAAGAAGATGTACTATCAACCTTAAAATATACACCGATAAGTAATAAATTTTCATCATCATATCTTGTAACATTTGATTGTGGAAAAACTGTTTGTGCTAGTGCGTATCTGACTTTAGAGAGCAAAACAAGTACAATAGCTCCTTTAGGAGAAGGTATTGTTACAAGTGAAATCACCTATTCTCCAAATCAAGAAAATGTCATGTTTTTACTTTCTAATAGTGAAAAAACAAAACAAAGAATAGTTATAATCAATCTTGGATTTAGCGGCGAATCTAGAATACCATCTTTACATCATAAGTATTTTAGTAATTACAATTTGCCTATTACAAATGTTCAGTGGCTTACTGACAATAAAATTAAAGTGACAGTTGCAGATTTAGAAGAATCAACTGACGAAGTCATAAAAAAATGGGAACAAGACATAAATAGACCTACTAAGACTATTGAAGTGCCATTATCTCAAGATTAATTAGTCTTTAGATAATCTTTTTACAATATGATATGTTTGAGCCAAACAGTTAATTTGTGGTCACTATGAAGAGATTGTGAAGGTTTGTACTTAAACTAACGGGTGCTTTACTTCAAGAGGGAGTAAAGCATTTTATCTTATTGAACTAAAGTACGCAGTTTAGTTCAACAAGAAATGTCAATTAAATAATTTTCATTAAGCTGGGAATAATACACCTAAAGATACTTTGAGGTGAAGAAAAATGACCAGAACTATTTCCCTATTCCTACTTTCATTTTGTTTGTTATTCTTATTGACCGTATTTGCAACTGCAAACAATAAGCCCAGTCCTTATGAAGTAATATATCCTGAAATCGGATATAAGACTGTGGAAGAAGCATCTAAGGATTTTGAACAACATTTTAAACAAAGACTAAAGCTGCCACTTAGAGTTCCCCCGATAAGCTTCACTCATCATTTCGGAAGATTTAATGATTTAGAGGGAGACACCAATGACTCATTTGAAGTAGAATTTATCAGTGATTTATCATCTGAAAATCATTATAAAATTGATGTTCGACCTATTAAGTACGGCATTCCTAAACGAGAGAAGTATGTGTTAAAAACCTTTGAATTAAATAATGGGAATGAAGCCACTTATATGACTATTTCAGGTTTTAACGTGCTTGTTTTTGAAAGAGAAAATTGGCAGTATATGCTGAGTGTCGATAAGCGAGTTTCAGATAAAGTTACTCCCGAAAACTTAGTTGAAATAGCTAATTCTATTGATTATTGAGTCGAATCAAAAATCTTTCTTCTTAAACTAACGGGTGCTTTACTTCAATAAGGAGTAAAGCCTTTTTTACTAACGCAGCAGTTTAGTTCAATAAGAGGTGTTATAATCTGGATATAAATAACAATTTTTAAATGAGAATGAAAGGAGATTGAAAATGGAATTTATTACATGGTTAGCTTTAGGGTTTGGTTTTAGTTCTGCATTTTATGTAGACAAAGTAAGAAAGAAAAATAAAGAATTAGAAGATAGGATAAAAGCGATTGAAAAAAAAGTACTGCTTTAATTATTACCAGTGGACTAACCTAAAATAGTGAGACAATATAAAACACCTTCGGTAATGGTACACTTAAAACAAGTACTTAAATCGGAGGTGTTTTTGCATGGGCAAAAACGTGTATACAAGCGAGATTAAATGGGCAGTCGTCAAAGAAAAAATGAGTGGTAAACTAACAACGAAAGAAATTATGGAGAAATACGGAATTAAGAATAAATCTCAAGTTGAGACATGGATGAGATGGTATAGAGCGAATGAAATTCATCGTTTTGACCAACCGATTGGGAAACAATATACGTTTGGGCATGGGCCTGATTTTAAAAGTGAAGAAGAGAAGAAAGATACGCAGATGAACCATTTAAAAATGGAGAATGAGATTCTAAAAAAGTATTTGGAAATGATAAAGGAGTTGAAAAACACATAGTTCTTCAAATCGTGGAAAAGTTCCGGAAAAACTATACAGTAAGTGTCATTTTATCAGCCTTAGAAATACCACGTTCCAGCTTTTATCGTTGGTTAGCTGAAGGTGTTGAGAAGATTTTAACCTTAGCAGAAGAAGCAATCATCGAACTATGCAAGAAAACGAAATACCGCAATGGTCATCGTAAAATAAAGGCGTTATTGAAAAGAGATTATGGAATTAAATTAGACCGCAATACCGTTCAGAAAACCATGCAAAAGTTTCATCTTCAATGCAAAGTAAAGCAAAAAAGAAAATGGAAATCTCAAGGTGAGTCAGTAGTAATTGCCCCAAATGTATTGAATCGTAACTTTATAGCTAGTAAACCGAACGAAAAATGGGTAACGGATATTACGTATATTCAATATGGTAGCGTCACATTATATCTTTCGACGATCATGGATTTATATAACAATGAAATTGTCACTTATAAGCTTTATAATCACCAACAGACTCCGTTAGTCATGGATACGTTGCGTGAAGCGTTAATAGCTCGCGGAAACCCCCAAGGTGTTATTGTTCATTCTGATCAAGGAAGTGTCTATACATCGTATGCTTATCAAAATGCCTTGAAGGAAAACCATTTAGTTAGCAGTATGTCCAGACGTGGAAACTGTTGGGATAATGCAGTAATTGAGTCCTTTCATTCTAGTTTAAAAACAGAAGAGTTTAGCCTAGCCAAGTTTAATTCATTAAGTAATGTCAGTGTTGTGCAAAGAATTGACGAGTATATTCGTCATTACAATGAAGAACGGATCCAAGAAAAATTAGGCTACCTTACGCCAAAAGAATTTGGCATTGCGGCAGCCTAAAAAGGTGTTTTATATGTGTCTCATATCGCTAGGTCAGTTCACAGTACTGAGTTTCTTCTTCGACTACAGGCGCTTTACTTCAAGAAGGAGTAAAGCATTTTTCTTATTGAACTAAAGGGGCAGCATTCCTGTTTGAAAGATGTTCGGGGTCTTGCAGAAAAAAGAGACCTCTAGTATGATGCTGAGTGTCAACGACCATTTACCCATCATCTACAAGGAGGACTCCTAAATGCATTCTAAAATGAATAACAAAATTAATCAAGTAACTGAAAATACACTCGTCGTTGGTATAGACATAGCGAAGCACGTGCATTACGCCTGCTTTGTCGATGAACGAGGACGTGTGATAGAAAAAGCATTTTCTGTACATCAATCAAAAGAAGGATTCGAAAGCTTGTATGAAAAAATTAGACAAACGCTGCTGGAAACACAGAAAACGGAAGTCATCGTCGGCATTGAACCAACAGGTCACTACTGGATGAACTTAGCCTATTTTTTAGATCAATACGACATTCCACTTGTCATGGTAAATCCAATGCACGTCAAACGTTCGAAAGAACTTGATGATAATTTGCCGACTAAAAATGATAAAAAAGATGCATTAGTCATCGCGCGATTATTGAAAGATGGACGCTTTAGCTATCCGCGAATATTAAAAGAAGTAGAAGCTGAACTACGGATTGGTTCTACTCTTAGATCAAAGTTAACGGAGGATCTAGCAAGTATTAAAAATCGAATCATTCGTTGGCTCGATCGATATTTTCCTGAATTCACTCAAGTCTTTCCTTCTTTCGGAAAAATGGCACTTACTGCATTAGAAAGAACACCAATGCCACAGGACATTCAAGGGAAAACCGCGGAAGAACTTGTATTTCTCTACCGTCAGGTAGGGGGTATGAGAGCTCCACAACTACCAAAAGCTAAGCTACTCATTGAAAAGGCTTCAAACTCTATTGGACTGACAGAAGGACAAAAGATGGCCAAACATGAAATCGCCACACTCCTACGTCAGTTTCGCTTATTAGAAGCTGAAATCGAAGCAGTGAATGACCAATTAACTGAAATGGCAAAGACAACGATGGAATATGACCTACTCGCGTCAGTACCAGGTTTAGGTGATGCGACGATTGTTGATCTACTTTCCGAAGTAGGGAGCTTTTCACTTTACGAAAATCCACGCCAACTCATTAAACTAGCGGGACTAACATTACGTGAAAACTCTTCTGGTCAACATAAGGGTCAAAAACATATATCAAAACGTGGACGTAAGAGACTTAGACATATCCTTTTCAAAGTGATTGTTCCTTTGATTCGGCATAACCTAGCATTCAAACAACTTCATGAATACTACACCACAAGGAATCAGAATCCCTTAAGGGGCAAGCAATCGATGGTAGTACTCTGTGGTAAATTACTAAAAATATTACATGGGATTTGTAAAAAGAAAGTGTATTTTAACGAGCAACTTATGATGAAAGATCTCTACTGTCTCGGAGAGGCAGCGTAAGCATTTCAATCAAAGAGCTATAACAAAAAGGATGATACGGAGAAGCCGGCAATATTACTAAACTTAGACTATGAGTCCCCGGGGCAGCTTAGCAGGCCTCTGCCTTATGAATAGACCGAACGAAGGAATGTAAGCGCGTTGACGCTAAGAGACATGGGAGGGTACGTCGTCATAAGCATCGCAGAGATCCATTGTGCATCGAAATAATGGAGATAAAAGCTAATGATTTCCATTAGTTTTAGCGAAGCGTACGCTCAACTTGGTAATAAAATCTATAAATTCAAGACTCTGTTTATCAGAGAAGAGAAAAATATTTTTCTTTAATCACGAAGTGATGAAAACCGTTGATATCTCAATGTTTATAGAGGGAGGTAAGTTCAATAATGATTCTTTTTGCTCGTCTAATTCGTATGCAATATCAAAATCATACCTTTTTGCATTATATAACAATTATAGAATCATAATTTCGTTTCGTACTTTATAACAACTCCAATCGATAAACTATTTATAAAATTATTCAAAGGGGTTTATACTGATGCCGACGATACCAGAATCATTTCAGCCATCAATCATCTATACTACCGCCGCTTATTTTTTTTGTTTATTCCTATTTGTTATTTTTAGAATTATCGTTTTTAATTTTGCTCTAAAAAACATTAAACGCCCACTATGTATCGCTTTCGATATTTTTCTTTTCGTCATAACAACAATTTGGTTCCTTTCTCAACATTCACAAGACTTTATTTATTACGGTTACGATTCCCCCGTATTATTAATTGTCGGTTTTGCCTATTTCGTTTCAATAGTCGATTTCATATACAATTATTTTTTATATAAAAAGATAAAATCCACGAGTTTATAAACTCGTGGATTTTTATTCTTATCGATTGTAAGGTACTTACCCAATTAGCAGTCCACTGACAATCAGTGTAAATATTTGTACTTCAACTAACGGGTGCGCGCGACAAGTTCTGTTATAAGCGCCTTCTGGCTTGAAAATACAGGAGATTTATAAAAATAAATTTTAACTTTACAACGGAGGATAGGAATGATGGAGCCATGTTTCCAGAAACTATCCCATCAATACTCCTGCATGCGTCCTGATTGACTGGTCATGGGGTGTGAAGCACAGGTAGATTCGGTTGAACTAGGCTAAAGCCATTCTTAAGGAAAAGGTATGCCGAGGGATAGACCGCATGGCTGAAAAACTAGATATGGTGAGAATAGTTCCCATGAAAAGGAACTGACGAATTTTCCGAAGGTACGGGTCTAAAGTTAGAACATGAGGAAACTTGTGTACCATCAAACGATGGGGTGAACGGTGTAAAGTAAAAATGCACCCTCTGAAATACACTATACCGAACAATGGCGGTATCCAGTTCACAGGCTTAAAGGAAGCACCTACGTTTAGAATGTATAGCTACGTTGTAAGGTACTTGGAAAGTAAGGAACGTTGATTCAAGGGCTGTCACCCGAAACGGTTGCTATAAGCCTTATGGTGAAATGTATTTGTCCTTATGAGGGTAGGGGTACGACCAGTGAAACCTCTGTAATGGGGGTGGAGGAACAGCCCCAAGTCTAGTGATAAGTAATAATTATTTTTCAATTGTGCATTGCACCGGTCGGGTAAGAACGTGGGAACATCACTTCAAAGAGGAATGATGCCACAGTGCAAGCTCTCCGATATTGGGATTATTATGAGATGACAGATACCTTTACAGACTTACATGAACGAGCCAAAGATAAAGAATCATTCCACTCTCTATACGACATCATCACGTCGAGGAATAACATTTTATTAGCGTATCGAACAATTAAGTCAAATAAAGGGTCGAAGACCCCTGGAACAGATGGTAAAACTATTGTAGACATAGAGAAACAATCAGAGAACGAATTAATAGAAGAAATACAAAGTAAGCTTAATAATTATCGCCCAAAGAAAGTTAGACGTAAACTGATCGAAAAAGATAATGGCAAGATGCGACCATTAGGTATTCCATGTATTCTAGATAGAATTATACAACAGTGTTTTAAGCAAGTCTTAGAACCTATTGCAGAGGCTCATTTTTATAATCATAGCTACGGATTTAGACCTCAACGGTCTACTCATCATGCGATGGCAAGAATTCAATTTCTAGTTAATCAGTCGAAACTTCATTACGTTGTAGACGTTGATATCAAAGGGTTCTTTGATAATATCAATCATTCCTTACTTATTAAGCAGCTATGGAATTTAGGTATTCAAGATAGACAGGTTCTTGCCTGTATATCCAAAATGTTAAAAGCTGAAATAGATGGAGAAGGTATTCCAACAAAAGGTTCTCCGCAAGGAGGCTTGATTTCGCCATTATTGTCTAATATTGTACTGAATGAATTGGACCAATGGGTAGCGAATCAATGGGAACTATTCCCTCTCCATAAATCTTTTAAGACCAGAGAAGGTCAACTTCTCGCAAAAAAGCGCACACACTTAAAAGAAGGCTACATAGTTAGGTATGCTGATGACCGTGTGCCACGAAAGCAAACGAAGTGTGCTTAAGAAGTAAACTTTGTAAGCTATGCTGCACATAAGATGAGAGAAGGCCTCTCGCAATCGCTATACAGGTAGAGATTGCAAACCGCCCTAAGGTGCTATAGTCAAAAGCTATGGTATTGAGCGTTAGGGGAAAAGGCAGAGCATGACTCTGTCAGGTATGTATTAAGGAGACGAAAACCATTGAACCGCTGATGAAGTATCGAAAGCGTAGAGATGTCATCAAAACTGAGGGGGGTCGTTAACTCAGGATTAGTTCGGAGGAAACCTGTTTACTGTCCGTTCGGTGACCGGTATAAAGGCGGCGTGAACTTAATACAGGCTTTTGTGTGGAACGTGGGAACCTACGACATGGATGCTAAGGGAGAGATTTCAAGTGGAAGCCCCACAAGAATCAGAGTACCAATGCCATGTATAGGGGCGGAATAACTCGTAGTAGCAATGAAATCTCCTAACGGAGATGGAGCAAAGGGGTTATATTATTCAGTTTTATAAACAAGTCAACCAACAAACTGGGAGGAACTTATGCATAAAACAAAGTCGTATGTTATATCCAAAAACGTAGTATATGAAGCTTTTCTAAGAGTTAAAGCAAACAAAGGGTCAGCAGGAATTGATGAGCAATCCATAGCAGAGTTTGAAGAAAATCTCAAAGATAACCTGTATAAAATATGGAACCGAATGTCATCTGGCAGTTATTTTCCTCCAGCTGTTAAAGCTGTAGAAATACCAAAGAAAGCTGGGGGTACAAGGACACTTGGAATTCCAACTGTGTCGGATAGAATTGCACAAATGACAGTGAAATTATATTTTGAACCTTCGGTAGAACCATTCTTTCATGAAGATTCCTATGGATACAGACCGAAGAAAAGTGCCATTCAAGCGTTAGAGATCACTCGGAAAAGATGTTGGAAGTACAATTGGGTACTTGAATTCGATATTAAAGGTTTATTCGATAATATAGACCATGATTTATTAATGAGAGCGGTAGAAAAGCATACAAAAGTCGAGTGGATAAAGGTATACATCAAAAGATGGTTAAGAGCACCGTTTCAAACGAAAGAAGGAATAATAGAACGTATCTCTGGCACACCGCAAGGTGGGGTCATAAGTCCGGTATTAGCAAATTTATTTCTTCACTATACGTTTGATAAATGGATGGCAATCAATCATCCTAACAATCCATTTGCTAGATATGCGGATGACGCAGTCATCCACTGTCAGACAGAGGATGAAGCGAAAAAGTTGCTTGAATCTTTAAACGAGAGAATGAATATATGTAAGCTCGAACTTCATCCAACTAAAACCAAAATTATTTATTGTAAGGATGCAGATAGAAAAGAAGAGCATGAAAATATATCGTTTGATTTTCTAGGGTATACGTTTAGACCGAGACTGTCGAAAAACAGGTGGGGAAAACACTTTGTGAATTTCACTCCCGCTATCAGCAATAAATCCAAGAAATCAATCCGGCAAAAAGTAAGAGGTTGGAAACTGCAATTGAAGGCAAATAAAGAACTCTTTGACTTATCGATGATGTTTAACTCAGCTATTCAAGGATGGATTAATTACTATGGAAAGTTCTACAAATCCGAAATGTATTCTAGTTTAAGGCATATTAATAAAGCCTTAATCATGTGGGCAAGAAAGAAATATAAAAGACTTGCTCGTCATAAGAAAAATGCGGAACGTTTTATGGGTAGGATTGCTGTTCAGAATCCTAAGCTCTTCAAACATTGGGAACTAGGAATAAAGCCTACGGCTGAATAATGGGAGCCGGATGAGCTGAGAGGTTCACGTCCGGTTCTGAGAGGGGCTACTGGGGAGGTTCCAGTGGTCTACTTGCCTTAAAATCATCTGTCGAGACTGGAAAACTGCTGAAAAATGGTATCATGCAGTTACTCTTTATTTAAAAGAACGTTTAAAACTTGATATTTCACCAGAAAAATCGAAGATTATTAATTTACGCAAGAATGAGTCTGCTTTTCTTGGCTTCACTATACGTGCCAATCGTAAAAGAAAAAAGCGAGTTGCACATACATTTGTCAAAGCGGAAAAGATGCGGAAAATTAAGGCAGATGCAAAGAAACGAATAAAAATACTCCGATCATCGCCAACCGCACAAAATGCCTTGCGTTTTAATAGTTTTGTCTTAGGGTTACATAATTATTTTAATAGAGCTACTCACGTCAACTTAGCGTTCTCACGACTTGCCTACGAAATAGGTGCATCTATGTACAATCGTCTTAAACCTATCGGTAAATATGAACATCCTAACAACCCGCCACCTGTCTATAAAAAGTTCTATGGCTTAGGCTCTAAAACGTATAAAATCGCCGGGGTATACCTCTTCCCTCTTGGGATCATCAAAACTAAAAATGTGATTGCTTTTACTCAAAGTATAACCCCATTTACCGAAGAAGGTCGAGTACAAATATCTGCAAGGCTGAGTAAAAATATAAGACAGGAAATAGTATTGTTAATGGAATCAAAAATACCGACACGAAGTGTCGAATATATGGATAATCGGATTAGTAGGTACAGTATGAAAAATGGAAAATGTGAAATAACTGGCATGTTCCTACAAGCAGAAAATGTGTACTGTCACCATTATATACCTACGCCTCTTGGTGGAAGTGACAAATTCAATAATTTACGTATTCTCCAAAAAGAAGTACACGAATTAATCCACATGACCGACAAAATTAAGGCGAATACACTCATAAAAGTTTTGGGCATCACTGAATCGATGTTAAAGAAAATCAATAAATATCGAGAAAAATGTGAGCTAGAAATAATCAAATAACCCAAATCAATAAGAGTAACTTGAAACTTATAATTAATAATACCATCGCTAGATGGAACGCGGAATGATGGGAAACTATCACGTTCCGTGCGGAGTAGGGGAAAAGCTGGAGATAACTTCAAATGCTTACCTATTACTAACTTTACTTCAAGAAGGAGTGAAGTATTTTTCTTATTGAACTAAAGCAGCAGGTTAGTTGAATAAGAAAAATGAGAAAATAACAATAAATCATTCTAATAAAGGTGTTGTTATAATTGCGAGATTACCCTTTGCTTATTGAGGTTTTATCTCATTTGGCAAATAGAATTAAAAATTATTTTATTTGCAAATCCCGATTAGATATAGCAAATCAAATTGATAATCTTCGAATAAAAGAACTTTGCAATTGTGGTGAACCCGATTGTGGTTCATTTTATTTTACGCAGTATGTAGAAAACGAGGATGAATATGAATGTTTTGGATTTGAAGAGATAGGTACAATTGAAGTAATTGAAAGTAAAATAGGCTTTGTAGAAATTTTCCCAAGTAATTTTGGTTTTGAAATCCGTTCAATATTATGGAAAAACAATATATCTTATTAAACTAACGGGTGCTTTAGTAAAAAATGGACATCGAAATACAATGAGCTTGGAGATACATTACCACGCTCATTTTTCATGTGCATTTTAAATCAACCTTTACCTTTGACGCAACCTTTAAAAATAGTAACAAGACACCTACAATCGACAAATAAAGGCGTTTAACGTATATCCGTTAAACGCCTCTGTTTGTTGAAAAAGTATCGCATTATTTGTTTAGTGCACGACGAACAATCGGTGCTACTTTATTCGCCAGTAAATCAATGGCTTTTCCCACACGAGCCATTGACTGATTGCCCATATCAAATTGACCCATAAAGCGTAAGTGACCAAATAGCTCATGCTGATATAAAATTTTCTCAGCTAATTCTTCAGCGCTACCAACAGCTAAAATTTGATTATCTGTACGTTGGGGCATCATTTGTTCAGGTGTCATCGGATAGTAAGGCATGCCACGATCTTTCATGAAATGTAACATGTACTGATTGTAATGTGGTGTAAATTCACGCATCGCTTGTGCACCATCTTCCGCAAAGTAACCATGACCTGTCACCGATACTTTTAATTGCGATAAATCGTGACCCGCTTCATTCGCTGCTTGCCAGTAAAGATTTGTTAAATGTTGCGCACGTTCAGGCTCACCTCCAAGTAAACCTAAAGCCATGTTCGTTCCGAGCGTTCCAGCACGAACGGCACTAGCTGGCGTACCACCAACACCAATCCACATCGGCAATTTTTGTTGCGCGGGACGAGGGGCAATTTGTGCATCGCGAAGTGGTGAACGGAATTCTCCATGCCAATTCACTACGTCTTTTTCTTGTAGCTCCATAAACAGTGCAAGCTTTTCCTCAAATAACTTATCGTAATCATCTAAACTTGCGCCAAATAATGAAAAGCTTTCTAAAAACGCACCTCGACCTAAAATAATTTCTGCACGCCCACCAGATAGTAAATCAAGGGTCGAAAAATCCTCATAGACACGTACTGGATCTGCCGTACTAATAACGGAAAGTGTACTTGTTAACTTAATATTTTTTGTTTCCCGAGCAATCGCTGCAAGCAGCATAGCGTAGCTTGATGTCACAAAATCTAAACGATGATGTTCACCAACTCCGAATACATCAAGTCCTGCTTCATCTGCCCATTTGGCCATTTGGCCATTTGAATGATATTTTCAACACGTTCTTGTGCAGTTTTTGTATGTCCTTTTTCGTTAGGAATACGTTCTCCTAAAGAATAAATGCCAAATTCGAATTTCATACTTTCACCTACTTTTTATAATAGAATGATTAGAAGTGCAAGCGCTAAAACGCCAAGTACTAAAATCATCATTGTGTCTTTCATTGAGTCTTTGATACGTAAATGTGTAAACACACCACCAATACTAACGACAACTAAAATTGCGGCACCGATTAGAGCGGCTGTTTCATTCCAAAAACCTACGAATAATAAAATAGCTGCGCCTAATTCAATGACACCGGTTACAACACGGAACCATTGCGGTAAACCCCATTTTTTAAACCCTTCGATGTGCATTTTTGAACCAGTAATTTTTCCTGAACCAGCCATGATAAACATTAATGCTAGTAAACCTTGTAATACCCAACCTAAAATTGTCATTTTTGTTCCTCCTTATTTGTTAAAGACGATTGGCATTTTACCAATACATTCTTGCTTACGAATTGCATCATACATACATTTCGCTACATTTTTGTGTGACACCGTAAATTTGCCTTTCGTATCCCCAAGTGAAATGGCATAGCCCTTACCATCTTTATTTGTATTGGGATTTACGATCCGAATAACCGTCCAATCAACCTGACTTTGGTGAATCAGTTGGCTAATCGCATTCATTTCTGCAAAGCCAGTAGGGAACATTAGTTTAGCCATAATACTTGGCATGACCGTTACGAGCTGCTTTTGATCGAATGCTGATTTTATGCTAGGTGTCCCAAGTGTAATAAAGCGCTTCACACCTTGTTGCTCCATCACACGTAGTATCGTTTCATGTGCTTTTGTGATTGGTAAGTCTTTTACTTTACGACTCATTGATAAGGAAGCTCCAAGCTTACTAACAACAGCATCTTGCCCTTGAATCGTCGCTGTTACTTGTGACACGTCGTTATAGTTTATAACGACGACTTCTAAATTTGGATGCGTCGCTTCAAGTGCACCTTCGCGCCGTACGATCGCTTTGACCTTATTGCCATTTTGTAATGCTACGTTTACAAAATGTTGGCCGATTTGACCATTCGCTCCGAAAACTGTTATATTCATTTTAATAACCTCCAACACATTTTGTATATCCAACACTTGTTGTATATTTATCATAAAACCAAACGAAAAATACGACAACCAACAAATGTCTAGAAAACATCGTATATACGACATTTGAGGAGAAATGTCGAAAAAGTCAGGAGAGCGAACATGGAAAAACCAATAGACCCACGCATTGTACGAACACGCCAATTGATTATGGATGCATTTATGCAATTGGTAGTTGAAAAGGATTTTAAAGATATTACGATTAAAGATATTACATCGCGCGCAACTGTAAACCGTGCTACATTTTATTATCATTTCTTTGATAAGTATGACTTGTTAGAGAAGGTGTTAGCAGAGAACGTCTTAAAAGGGGTACTCACGAATGTCAATTCACATGATGCGTTAACTCCGGAATCGATGAAAAATATTTTCACGAGTATTTTACAATTTCAAATTGGACTTGCAAATCAATGTGCGCGTAGCTACGAGGCATTTACACCAAAAATCGAAACGACAGTGAAAGAGGAGCTTGCACGTATTTTTAGAGACTTTTTAAAGGATCAGCATCCGGACTGGCCATTTGAAAAAGTAGATTTACAAAGCATTATGCTGAGCTGGTCTTTGTATGGCATGTCCACTAAATATGTGAAATCAGGTGAAATACCAACGGAAGAAATGATTCATCTATTATTTGAAAAGTTAATGGATTAAATAAAACGACCTTTGTGAATTTGCAAAGGTCGATTTATTTATGCTAATAAGTGCTGTAATGCTTCTTTTACTGTAGCCGGTTTGCGAACAAGTAACATTTCTAAGTCAGATGAATCGTTTACTAAATTACCTTCACGGGTGCTCATTTGTGTCATCGCAAGCATATCTGCTAGTTGCTCTGGTACATTGCCTTTTAACATCTCACCAAATGTTGCGTCATTTATGTGCATCAAACGATAGTAAATAATGCTTAAAAGATAAAAACAACCTTTCCACCTAGGTTGTTTTTGTTTTTATAGGTATGCGTATTTTAAATTGAGTTACAAGTGTGACACTTCGCTTGGTTTATAGAGTTTGTGAAAGAATACACTTAAACTAACGGGTGCTTTACTTCAATAAGGAGTAGAGCTTTTTTTACTAAAGGAGTAGTTTAGTTCAATGGCAGAAAATGGATTTTTGTTAATTAAAATGGGAAATTCACTTAAAAACTGGAACCTTTATTCGTTTCGAACGTATGAAATGTTAAATAACTAATTGGATTTCATGTCTAATTAAAACATTAAGGAGGAGTAGCTATTCCTAAGATTAATAAGAAATTTTTAGCGTTATTAATTTATTTTTCTTTGATAACAATACTTCTATTTTTAACAATGAAAACCAACTTCAATTTGACTGGTTATAAGTACTACTTGGATGAAGAATCGTTGGTGTTAACGATTGAAGAGGGTTTTGTAAAAAAAGAAATGTACAATGTGCAAGATACTGTCATTCAAGCATTAAAAGTAATGTCACCAATTAACAAAGCAAATGAAATGTGGATGCTTACTATTTATATACTTTCGCTTTTTATATCAGTCTTTTTTGTATTATCTTTTAAACCTTTGAGACCTAGAAAAAAGGTGAAATTGTATGTTGCAGTATATTTTTTATTTCTTATCACCTTTATTATTTGGGATTTTTACGTTCACAAAGAAATTATAGAGGAAATATCAAATGCACTAAATAGTTTATAAAGATAGAATGACCTTTGTTTTAAAGTTCAAGGGGTTTCGAACTACCATGAAAATTAATTCCTTCAAGAAAAGGAAAATGACAACACTTAAAAAGACCCCTCCTTAATCGTTAAAAAAAAGAGGAGATCGCACATTAAGAAGCCTATGGTTTTCGGTGGACTACTAGTATTGACTCCTCTAACCATTTTCATTCTCTGTGGTGAAGCGCTGGTTTTTGCGCTTCATGAATGGCTAACGGGGACTTTACTTCCAGAAGGAGTAAAGCCTTTTTGCTTGTTGAACTAACGCAGCAGTTTAGTTGTGCGAAATGTTCCTAGTTTAAATAGAGGATGGTTATTACATCTCTCTGGTAAAGGCTAGGCAATTCCTTATGGAATTGAAGGATTATATCGAAGAATCAAATGAAGGGGTAACGCCCTGAAGGGTTCTCTCTTAGTCGAGTAGCACTGATTTAGTAAGAATGACGGTGTTATAAGCTCGGTGAAAAGGCGTGAGAAACTACCGTAACAGTTCGGCTGACGAAAGCCTACTCGATGGAGTGGTGTAGTTCATGATGCTTGAGTTGAATGAATATGGTGAGAATGCGAATAAACCTAAAAGAAAAGGTTAAGCTGACGAACTTCTGAATGTACGGGTCTAGAACTGCGATACATAGAAATGTGTATGTCACCAAATTGTGAGGTTAGATGTGGGTGAGTAAGACTAACTAATATGAAAATCCATGATACGTTAGAGGCGTATGAATGCTAACAGGCTTACAGGAAGCACCTAAGTTCATTCTATAATAGATATAATTCAACGTTGTAAGCTGATAACGTGGAGGGCTTACTCCCAACGAAACGTTGGCAAGGAAAATAATTATAATATTAGTAGTTGTATAACTTGTCTTTATATCAGTGAAAGTGGTGGCACAGTACCAGTGAAATGTCTAATCCACATGGAGGGATAGCCACTAGACTAATGAAGAATCATTTATTCATGCAAGGCAAATCATTATCGGTTAATAAGGTTCTCGTGAGACTAATAGAGGTTCACCTCCTACGGGAGGCACCGACTTATTGAAACGGATGAATTGAGACACAGATGGCGTTAATCTACTAATGTGTTAATGATTAAATCGAATTGGATTAGTTGGAACGCCGTATGAAGTGAAAGTTTCATGTACGGTGTGAACAGGGGGAAAAGCTGGCGATAACTTCAAAAGCTTACCTATCTGTATGAATAAGGAAATTAAAATGAATAAGTAATATTCAAACTGAAAAGGGGTGTTGGGGTGAGTCAACTATTATTAGATATTCCATTACAATTAGAAACAGAGAGATTAATACTACGAGCACCAAGACAATCAGGAGACAGCAGTATTGTCAATGAGGCAATAAAAGATTCCTTTATTGAATTAAAGGCTTGGTTGCCATTTGCACAAAAAACTCCAACTGTTGATGAAACGGAAGTAAATTTGAGAATAGCTTACATTAACTTCTTGAAAAGAGAAAGTTTACGTTACCTTATCTTTCGTAAAGGAACCAATGATTTTATAGGTATAATAAGCTTCGAGGGAATAAACTGGGACATACCTAAATGTCATATCGGTTACTGGATTAACACAAAATTTAGTGGTAATGGATATATGTTAGAAGCTGTAAAGAATTTAACTGAATTAGGTTTAAATCAAATTAAATTTAAAAGAATTGAAATTAAATGTGAATCCACAAATATAAAGAGCCGTTCTATTCCAGAAAAATTAGGATATGAGTTAGAAGGGACATTAAAGAAGGATGATTTATCAGCAGATGGCAATAGATTAACTGATACTTGTCTATACGCCATAGTATAAAAATATGTCACATTTTGAACAATCGTTCTTAAAGTAACGGAGGCGTTAGTTTAAGATAAGTGAGCTGCATAGACGGCTCTTTTTTCTTATTCAACTAACGCAGCAGTTTAGTGGAATAAGATATATTGGATTTGAGATTATAAAAAAGAAAAAATATATTGGATTAATATATGAGGGGGATTCCTAGGCGAATGAAATCCTTAACCGAATTTGAAAATATACTAAAAAAAGACAAAGTTGATAGTGTTCTTGTCCAGAGGAATAATGCTGTGTTATTTGAATACCATCGAAACAAAAAAATGAAAGAAAAACAACATAAAATATATTCTGTCACAAAAAGCATATTATCAGCAGTGATCGGGATTGCGATAGACAAAGGGTATATCGAAAATGTTAATACACCAATAATTAATTTCTTTCCGGAATTTAATTAAGATGAAGAGAATCAGAAAATCACAATCAAGCACTTGCTGACAATGACTTCAGGGTTACACTGGCCTGGTAATAGTGGTATGATACCCAGCAAAAATTGGGTGAATTTTGTACTTCAGCAATCCATTGATAATCCCCCTGGAAATGAAATGGTCTACAGTTGCGGTTCTTCACAATTGTTAAGCGCAATCCTACAAAAGACTACTGGATTAAATACAGAAGTCTTCGCTAAAAAGCATTTATTTACGCCTCTAGGAATAACAGATTATAAGTGGAACTTTGATGCACAAGGTATAGCCATTGGTGGATTCGGATTAACAATGAAAACGGCCGACATGTTAAAAATTGGTACGTTATATTTGAATAATGGAAGATGGAAATCCAAACAAATTGTACCCATTCATTGGATTAAGGAATCTACAAGTCCCAATGTCAAAAGTAATGATACTTTTTCATACGCATATCACTGGTGGAATAAACAATTCGACAATCAAGTAGGTAGGATTTTTTTTGCGTATGGACGTGAGGGACAGTATATTATTGTCGCACCTGATTATCAATTGGTAACGGTTTTCATAAGCGGTATTAAAGATGAGACAACAAGACCTTTGAATTATTTTAAGGTTTATCTAATGCATTATGGCGACAGTCAGTAAGTGCTTTTTCAGACTTCATTAGCTTAGTATCTAATAATTGACTCTTTTTTAATTCGCCTAACGGGTGCTTTAATTCAATAAGGAGTAAAGCCTTTTTTACTAACGGGCAGTAGAGTTGAAGAACAAATATGTTAGCAAATCAATCAGATAATGGGAATATTGTGTTTTGTTTTTTAGGGGGGGGATTTTATGTCTAAGAAATTAAAAATTATCTCTATAACAGCTATTTTATTAGGGATTATTTTTATAAATTTAGCATTAAAAGATGATGTTCAGGAAATTAAAAAGGTTATGTACTCATTAAATCAACCAATGACAAACATTGCTCATATTGAATTTTTGGATAACAATCAAGCAATTGCTTTTTATGAATGGGGTAATCATCAAGATTTATTTTTTGGGAGTGCTCTCTTTAAGAAAAACCTATTTGGATGGAAGCTTGTTACAAGCTTCGCTGGTGGACTATCCCATGAACATAAATTAGATTGGGGTATTTCAAACTTAGAATCTAGCTTTTATGGTTATACTGATTTAATTAGGGGGAAAATACTTGATCCTCAAATAGAAGAAGTAAACATTAAAACTGATGGTGGAAACGAATTTAAAGCCAACATCATTGAATATGGCGATGACCAAAAGTTTTGGTTTTTAGTTACTGATGGAGAAGATCTAATAGGCACTACTATTACAGGTTTGTCTTCAGACGGTAAAATAATTGAACAGATAATACAGTGAATTTAATTTTCTTATTCAACTAAAGCAACGGGTTAGTGGAGGAAGGCCTTTCTGATAAAAGGAGTATTTTGTTTGTTATATTTGATCTAAGAGGATAATAACGAAGTATTTACTCCATCCTAAATAGGCACATTAATCCAATGATTAATGTGCCTATTTAGTTATGGGATGGTGGTAATTTTGAGTTTCTTAAAAACAATATCTTGTTTTTTAGTAATTTTTTTAATTTTTGTAAATTTGATTGGTCGTGAAGCAATCGCTTCAGATGGTGAAATTACGCTAAAAGAAGCCATTAACATTGGATTCCAGCGAGCAAAAGAGTGGAATGTGAACGCAACACTTACAAAAGTAACAAGTGTGGATGAAACTATGGGAGGCTCGAGAGGAGAAGCAGGGAAACGTTTTAATTGGACTTTGTTCTTTGTAGTTCCAGGTACAGATGATTATGTACTAATTGGCATCTCAGAAAAGCAAATTTGGTTGTTTAGACCAGATAAGCAATCTCAGGATCGAACAATACCCTACGATGAGATCAAATTGGATAGCTCTGATGTTCTCCAACTAGCAAAGGATAAATACGGACTAAAACAAGGAGAAGATTGGGCAACAGGATATCATTTTACACTTGATAGTATCGATGGTAAACCCATTCTAAAAGTGTTTGGAAATGATCGAGATAATCGTTTTACTTCAATTTCATTCAATGCCCAAAACGGAGATGTGGTCAGTGCCAATCATAAATTACCATACGGTGGTGGATTACTATCCATACGTAATGGTACCGATAACCTAACAAAAATAGGGATGGCAATTACGGGAGTTGTCGCTGGAAACAACAATTTAGTGGTATGGGGAGACAAAAAGCCAACACAATTTAGTACAACCAAGCAACCTTTTATTGAATGGAGCCATAACAATGGAGAATCATGGACAGAACTCCCAGTTAATAATTATGTAACAAACGCCTGGTTTGATAAGAATGATCAATTATATGCAGCAACGGAAAAAGATTTATGGACAGGTATTACATCAAAAAGTAAAGGAACGAAAATTCTTTCATTAGACCACATGATTGAGACTATCGATTATTCAATCAATAACCATATAGCTGTGCTATCAAATAGAAAAATTTACTATTCGACAAATCAAGGGGAGAGTTGGGAACAAGCTATTGTTCCTAAACCATTTTATGTGGTCCAAATATCGGATAAGGGTGATTTGATAGGATTAACAGAAGAAAGGAAGATTTTGCAAAAGACAAATGATCGGTGGATCGAAATAACCATGCCGAATAGTAATGATGAACCTTATGATATGAAAGTGATTAACAGTAGGCTATTCATCACCACACAAAGTGGATTTTGGACCCGAAATCTTCAAGAGGAAAATTGGAGAAAAATTCAAGTTGATGAAATAGTAGTTAGACTAATTAAAAAAGGGGAAAAATTATTCGGGATCACAAATAGAGGTGAAGCTATTTATTCCATCAATACTATAGATGAAAGAAAATCTGAAAAAGTGTTTGATGTGGGGGATTCCATCGTTTGGGATGTGGATATCATGGGAGATACGTTATGGATTGCAACCATACCAAATTATTCGTGGGAAGAAATGAAGATTCAACAGAGACGATAAAAATTTCAAGTGTATATCCATGAAAAAATATTGTGAAACATTTCACTTAAACGAACGGGGGCTTTACTTCAATAACGAGTAGAGCCTTTTTTACTATCGCAGCAGGTTAGTTGAAGAACGCTAAATACAAATAATGATTGATTAATCAATCATTATCTGTATTCTGATAATTGAGGTGGTAATTTGTGGCTAATGAAATAAAAAAAAGAACGATTGAAATGAAAAAAGAAAGTGTATTAAAGGCTGCCATTAGACTATTTGCTGAAAAAAATTATGATGCAACAACGATGGCTGAAATTGCCAAAGAGGCTAATGTCAGTTTTGGAAGTGTATCTATTTATTTTGGTAATAAAGAAGAACTCTTTAAGGCATGTATTGAACAACCATTGGAAGAGTTTTCAAAGATTCTGTTGCATTTCGATACAACCCCAGTATCATACAGAGATGAAATTCAAACATTTATCCTAAAGCACTTTGAATGGTTTTCTACTCAAAATGTTTATTTACGATTACTGGTTCAATTAACTGGCCAATATGAACGCTTTTCTGAAGCTTTTAAAATAGTTAATGAGCACACAGAAAAATTAAATGATAAAGTATCTCAGTTAATAGTAAACGGTCAACAGGCAAATCAACTAGCAAAAGGAAATGCAGAAAAAATAGCTATTTCGTAAGTAAGTTTACTGTTTGGGTTACGTTTATCATATGCGGATGATCCTACACTGGATAAGTGGAATGAATTTGCGGAAATAGCTATACGCTTATTTGGACCGAAATAGTATTTTGGTCTTTTTTCAAAAACAAAAAAATGATTGATTGATCAATTATAATAGGGTGACCTAATGGATATAAGGACATTCAGTTCAGCGATTAGGTTAAGAATAGCACTTCGCTTTTTAACAATTTTCTCAAACACTATGGTAATGCCTTATGTAGTCGTCTTTTTTGTCGAGCAAGTAGGGGCTAAAACGGCAACTTGGATGACGATATGTACTGGTATTTCAGGGATTAATGGTTACTTAATCGGTGGTAAAATGGCTGATCAGTATGGCAGGAAAAAGCTTATTTTAATAGGTGAGTTTTTGACGGGAGCAGGATTTATCATAGTTGCAATCGGCAATATGCCTGTGGATAGCAATCCATATATAAGTTTAATAGGCTTTATTATCATTTTTTTATTTTCAAGTATGGCAAGTCCCGCCTACAGTGGTTTTGTCATTGATGAAACCACAAAAGGAAATCGAAAAAATGTATACACAGCTCTTAAGTGGACAGCGTATTTATCTTTCGCTTTGGGGAGCTTAACAGGAGGATTTCTCTTTAACCAATTTGCAACAATATTATTTGTAGTTGTAGCGTGCAGTTCGTTTCTCTCCTTTGCATGTGTATTGATTTGGATAGAAGACAAGTATCGAAGCACACTTGAAAGAACAGTAACGCCAGAAATCAAAGGTAAAACAAAGCATTCCACATTGAAGGTTTATAGAGTGATGCTTAGGGACCCAGTATTTATTTCCCTAGCATATGTTACTTTGACTGTTGCATTAATGGATGAACAATTATCGTATTACTTAAGTATTCGTTACGTTAGCTTATTCGAAGCTGAAGGCTATACAATATTAGGGTTCTTACGTACTGAAAATACACTATTAGCAGTAGGGCTTACTATATTTATCACAAGATTTCTTAAGAAGATGAGTGATATAAATGCTTTAATCACTGAATCGATGATTTTCTTTATTGGCTATATCTTATTAAGTATAAGTGAGATTTCGAACATCTTATTTCTAGGAATGGCTATCGTAACGATAGGTGAAATTATCTTTATACCATCAACTCAAGCAATCACCGCAGAAATTATCCCAGATGAATTCCGAAGTACATATTCAGGGGTTTTGGGGGTTGTTTCAACTGTAGGAGGCTTACTAGCTTCTCTCTTTATTTTACTAACGGATTATTTTCCGCCAGTAGGATTTACTATTATATACACAGGTATTGGTATGTTCACTTTAATGGTTGTTTTAAATCTTAAAAAGACAAATAAAATAGAAGTTCAATAAGAAAAATAGGTATTGTGTTTTCATCCTTAATAGAACTTCTTCAACTACCATGGAAGAACGTAATTTTCTTGAATATTTTGTGGTGAAGCAGGGCTTCATGGATGGCTAACGAGTGCTTTAGTCAGTAAGAGCAACGTCTTTTAAGACGTTGCTACTTTTACATTTATAAATACTTCTGATAATACTATTTCCTTAACCTTCCACTTAATTGAGCGTATATCCTTGTGGTTACACTTTTCTCATGCCCCATTAGTCTTTGTATGATTTCAATAGGAGCTCCATTATACAACAAATGAGTTGCAAAGCTGTGTCTAAGTTGGTGTGGATGAATCTCTTTGATAATTTCAGCACGATTGGAAATCCGCTTGATGATGTATCTCATTTGGGCGACACTCATATTATGTGGCTGCCTTGCTGTTACAAATATGGCGGGATTATTATCATTACGACTTTCAATATAACGTTTAAGCCAGATGTCGCAACATATATTAAAATAAACTTCCCTCTCCTTGTCACCTTTCCCATTAACAATTGCGGATTGATTGTACCAATTAATAGGGTTCTTTTCTAAAGCAACTATTTCTCCAATTCGACAACTGGTAGAAAACATGAATTCGAAAATCGCTTTTTCCATTGGGGAATGACAGGATTCACGAAGGTGTTCGATCTCCCGTTCGGTTAAATACTTGGGTATACGCTTCCCTATCTTGGGCTCTTTAATTTTGGAAGTTGGATTCTTACTCAGATATCCTTCTTCATGAGACCAACAAAAAATGATTTCATAAAGCGGATTCGATGTGCAAGACTGGCTGGTTTTAAGTGCTTGCCGGATATTGCAAGATATTCCTTTAGTTGATTTGTAACCAGCAATTCCATCTCTACATCCTTAAAATAACCAATTAGTAGCAAAGACTGTAACTAGTATGCCTTCAACGTTTGCGAAGAAAAGCCCTCTATCCGTTTATCCGCTTCAAACGAAGACCATGCTATTGACAGTAACAATTCCATACCCCCTAAAATAGTAATATTAAAGGGATTATTGCCAACTTAATAGAACTATAGACATAATGCGTGATTTTACTAACGGGGCAGGTGTGCGGCCGAGCCTAGGTCGTATCATATAGCGGGTGGAGTTCCCGTCGAGAAAGAACTAGCCATTCACTCGTAGCGAGTCTTGGAGGGCTAATGGTACCGGTAGCCTTTATGTGTAGATAGTTAGGTGGCGGGCCGAAAGATTGAGCTCCATAATGTTAGTAAATCGAGAGGGCTGATGCCTTAAGCACAGCAGAAAGCTACATTTTATCCATCGTTAAAGGCAAGAAGGATAAAACCTCTCTGGAGTCAGAGACCTTGGCACGTCACACATGGATATGATACGGCAACTCGGGAGGCCCTACCGGTCTTTTCTTCTTATAGAAGAGTATGGTGTACAAGCGATACTAAGCAAGGAAACCAAATGCCGATGTAGGGAGTCGGATAGCAGAATAAGCAAATCTGATCAAAAGAGATTAGGTACATCTTGTGAATGGTGACTTGGAGGAGCCGTGTGCGTAAATAGCGCAAGCACGGTTCTGTGAAGGGGGAGGAACACAATCTACCGCAAGTAGAAAGGTTCCCTTCTACTCGACTAGTTGAACAAGGAACTTTTTGATTGAATAGAGAATATTACTTTAGAAAACCATAATTAGGGGAGAAACTATTAAACGGTAATTTCATTTCGGTATTGAGGAGAAATTATATGAAAAAGAAAACTGTAATTTGGTTTACAATTCCGCTCTTGTTGATAGGGTTTGTAATAGTTAAGTGGAATTATATTTCACATTCTATTGAATGGAAATTGAATTGGATGTTTGAGGCCCCTCTACCAAGTAAAATGGAAACAGTATTTAATACAAGATATGGGTTCCCAAATGAGGGGGAAAGCTTCTTTGTGCTTAGTTACAGGTCTATTGAAAATAAGTTAATGGAGAAAGATGGTTGGATACCTATTAATAGTGAATCCTTTGATACAGTTTCAAACCTTTTAAAAAGGTTTCAAAAAAATGTGGCTAATATAAACAAAGACTCGCAGAATTTTAATAGATTATTTCATGAGAATCCAGTGATTTATAATAATAATGATAGATACTTTTATAAATTAGAAGAAGATAATAGCTACATACTTGCGATTTCAAATACAAAAGAACGTAAACTGTTTGTAATGGAGTGGATTCAATAGTTGAAGAGGATATTGGGTTCTTATGATGCAAAAGAGGTGATAAAATTGGATAATAAAAAGGGATTACTACTATTTTGTTCAATATTGATTACAGCAATTTATACAATTGGAGTTTTATCTGCACTATATGCAGCTTTGCTTGCACCTGAACGAGCAACAACTGCTGTTATGGCATCGGGTTTAATAAATGGTATAGCTACAATCTTACTAATTGTATTTATTGACCCCAAAATTTCAATCCTAGCGGATGATGTAATCAACAAAAAAGGGAATTATGTCACATAAAAAAGTGCCTCTATTATGATGGTAACATCAAGATTGTTAGGAACACTTTTAGCACAGGTATTATTCATTCCAGGTGCAAAGTATATTGCTTGGTTTACATAATTCCTTATGTAGTTTAATATCTTCTGAAATCATAAAATAAGATTGTGAAATAATGTACTTAAACTACCATGGAAGAACGTAATTTTCTTGCATATTTTGTGGTGAAGCAGGGCTTCATGGATGGCTAGCGGTTGCATTAGGAGAACATGGTTGTCAGGAGGCAGACTTTATGTTTTTATTCAACTAAAGGAGGTTAGTTGAACAAGGAATAATGAATAAACATGATTAAGTAATCAGATCATGAAATAAGGGTTATATAATGGATAAAAAGGAACTTTTAAACTTGTTCATTTTCAACGAAAGTCTTTAAATCGCTTATATTATTTATACTCTTCAAACAACTCCTGTTTCCAACTATGAATTGCGTAATTTTCTTGTGAGAATATTTTCTCTAAATAGATTTCCATCGTTTCTATCCATTCATGTCCCAACGTTCTCATGATGGATTATTTAACGCAAATAACTAACAGTACTTATAACAGCCAAAACCCCTATTCAACAGGATTTTGGCTGTTTTTATTTTTCCTTTTGCTTAAGAAAAGAAGGATTAACACAAAAACGACTGATAATTGAGCAAATAGGGAAAGGCAAATGAAGTTTAAGCTGTTTTCAAACGAGTTGAGCCTGAATCAAGGGTTTTTGAGGAAACTATGGACTAAGAAAACTTGATTTGACGAATTGTATTTCCGCCATTTTTTATGCATATATCGATATAGCTTCGGTGCTCCATTTCAAATCCTTGTTCCTCGCAAAATTCTAACTTAACTTTTTTTAAAAAAACTTTATCCGCAAAACGATTGATAACACACAATAGGAACCTCTGTGTTTCTATGAAACAAAAAAGTGCGTACTTTTTTTAATACATAAAAGGCTACATAATAAAAAAGCAATGAAATACCAACACCA